>JAWPNA010000068.1:0-6437 GCA_045402695.1 Acidobacteriota bacterium | reverse complement strand
GCATCGAGGCCGACGCGCTGGACCACCTGCCCGGCCGGAGGCTCCTGTTTTCCGGCTGGAAGGAGCTGGAGGGACACCTGGCCTCCACCCTGAAGGGCGCCCGGGGCGTCGCCATGCAATACTCGCCGCGCAACGCCATCCCGTACGTCTCGCGCGTGGACGCGGGCACTCTCGAAATGGTACGCGGGTGCGGCGCGGAGGTGGTCTCCTCGGCGGATCTCGTGCAGACCTTCGAGGCGGTGATGACCGAGTCCCAGGTGGCCGGCCACTTCGAGGCCGCCAGGATGCTGCGCGATGCGGTGGACCGGACCTTCGCTTGGGTGAGGCGGCGGGTTGCTTCCTCGGTGGCCACCACCGAGTACGACATCCAGTGCTTCCTGGTGGACCTGTTCGCCGCAGGCGGCTTCGTGGCGGACCATCCCCCTATCGTCTCGGTCAACGAGCACGCCGGCCAGCCGCACTATTCCCCCGGCCCGCACGGTTCGTCTCCCGTCCGGCGCGGGGACCTCCTGCTCATCGATATCTGGGCCAAGAAGAACACGCCTGACGCGATCTACGCCGACATCACATGGACGGCCTTCTTGGACGCGCGCGTGCCGCAGCGCCATCGAGAGGTGTTCGACGCCGTGCTCGCGGGCAGGGACGCCGCAGCTTCGTTCGTGGTCGAGGCCGTGGCCTCCGGACGGCCCGTGAAGGGCTGGGAGGTGGACGACGTGGCGCGCGACGTGATCACGACCCGTGGCTTCGGGCAGTATTTCACGCACCGCACCGGGCACAACCTCGGCTACGACGTGCACGGTAATGGCGCCCACCTGGATCACCTCGAGACCATCGACGACAGGCATCTCATCGCGGGCACCGCCTTCACCATCGAGCCGGGCATCTACCTGCCCGAGTTCGGCATCCGCTCGGAGATCAACCTCTACATCCGCGGCTCCGAGGCGATCATCACCGGGCCGCCGATCCAGACCGACCTGCCGGCGCTGCTGGCATGACGTTCGATCCATTCTTCTCCGGGGTCGTGCTCACCTACCTGCTCGTGCTCGTGGGGATCGGCCTCTACAAGTCGTTCAGCGTCAAGACGCAGAGCGAGTTCATGGTGGCGGGGCGCCGCACCCCCACGTGGATGCTGGTCTCGACTCTGATCTGCACTTGGATCGGCAGCGGATCGATCATCGCCGGGGCGGGCCTGGCCTACCGGATGGGACTGCCGGAGATCTGGATGAGCGCGGGGGCCTGGGTGGGGATCTGCTGCGTCTTCTTCCTCGCGGGCCGCGTGAGGCGCATCTCGGAGTACACGCTTCCCGATCTTCTGGAGAAGCGGTACCACCCCGCGGCGCGGCTGATGGGTACGCTCACCATCGTCATCGCCTACACGACGATCGCCGGGTACCAGTTCCGAGGGATGGGGATCGTGCTGGAGCTGGTGGCTGGCATCCCGCCGGCGTGGGGCATCACCATCACCGCGATCTTCGTCGTCCTGTACACCTGTCTGGCCGGGATGGTGAGCGTCATCACGCTCGACATCCTCAACGGCGCCATGATCATCGTCGGTATCCTGATCGCCGTGCCGCTGATGATCTCCGGCCTGGGAGGATGGCCGGCGATCGTAAGCAACCTCCCGGCCGATCACTTCACGCTGTTCGGTCCGGATGAGGTCCGGCACCTCGTCATGTTCGGCCAGGAGATCCACCTGGGCGGATGGGTGTGGGCGCTCGGCGTCTCACTTCCCACGTTCCTCCTGCTGATGGGCGAGAGCAACATGTATCAGAAGTTCTTCTCGGCCGCGTCGGAGAGGTCGGCGCGCCGCGCGGTGGTCGGCTGGGTGATCGGCACGGTCGTCATCGAGACGCTGATCTGCGTGCTGGCCGTGGTGGGCAGCAGCCACTTCAAGGATCTAGCGGCGCAGGGCAAGACCGAGACGATCATTCTCTACACAGCGAGGCATGGATCGGAGGTGGGGCTGCCGCTGTGGGCGGGCGCAATGCTGATGTGCGCCGCGGTGGCCATCATCATCTCGACGGCGAACGCCTTCCTGTTGACCCCCAGCACGAGCCTGGCGCGCGATGTCGTGCAGCGGTTCATCGCGCCGGGCATACGCGACAAGGAGCTGCTGCTCATCCAGCGTGGCTTCATCATCATGCTGGCGGTGCTGGCCTATTCGATGCTACGGTTCTACCCATCCGTCCTGGCCATGGCCTTCACCGCCTACACCTTCGTGGGGGCCGGGTTGACGCCGGCGATCCTGGCGGCGTTCCTCTGGAAGAGGGCCACCGCCTGGGGCGGTGTGGCCTCAATCGCCGGCGGGATGATCACCACGCTGGCGATAACGGTCGTCAACAGCTACTACCAGATCTCTCACAACCGCCCATGGCTGGAAACCGACTACATCGTGATCCCGGCGGCCTTCGTCTCCGTCGCCCTGCTGGTCGTGGTCTCCTATATGGCGCCGCCGCCTCCGGAGGAGAAGTGGCGCCCCTTCTTCGCATAGCCAGTTTCCGCTCGCTGACCATCCTCCTCTCCTGGGTCTTGATCCTCTCCCCCGGCGGTGTCGGCGCCGAGCTCGCCTCCACGCAGGAGGCCACGCCCCCCCCGACGTCCGCGGCCCCCGGCCTCGACATCACCACCGAGGAGGGCCTGAGAAAGCGGCTCGACGAGATCGAGTCCCGGTACGAGGCCGCCTGCTCCAGGCTGGCCGAAGCCGAGTGGCGGCGCGCCACGCGCGGAGCCGGTAGCGAGCTTCCTGATCTCGCCGGGGCGCGCCGTGCGCTGGCTCACGTTCTCGCCGGCGGCGATGTGGAGGAGATCCTCACGTACTGGGGGCCGCGGCGCACCGTCACCCACGACCCTTCCCTCATCCGGCGGGTGCGTCTTCTCAAACGAGCCCGGACCACCGCCACGGTCGAGCTTGATCCAGAGGTCTCGGCCCTCGCCGACGATCTGGCGGCTCAGATTCTCTCCCTGCGGTTCAGCCTCGACGGCAAGATTGTCTCGCGCGCCGCGCTGCAGCGGATCATCGAGGAGGAGCCCGATCGGGCCGCCCGCAGGAAGGCGTGGATCGCGCGGTTCACCCTGCCTGCCTCCCTCACGGCCGGCATGGCGCGGCTGGTGCGGCTTCGTGCCGCCAAGACCGAGGCACTGGAGGTGCGCTACTACCACCACTTGATCCAGGAGGCGCAGGACCTGAGGCCGTACTGGATCTTCTCGGTGATGGAGCTGCTGATCGCAAGGAGCAAGGGAGCCTACGCCCAGCTCACCGCCGAGATCGCGGAAGGACTGAAGCTGGACCGGCTGGAACCGTGGGACCTCGATTACGCCATGAGAAAGAGGTCCCTCGACAGAGGAATGGCGAAAATCTGGGAGACGTCTTTTCCCTTCGAGGGGGCCGTACCCGCGGCGAGAAAGCTCCTCTCGGCGCTCGGCTTCGATCCCGGCGCGCTGCCCGCGAGGATCCTCGCCGCGGATCCCGCTGTGGCCGGCGAGGGCCGGATCCTGCGCATCCCGGCGGATGTGAGGATCGCGGCTCCGGATCCTGATGAGTCGGGTCCCAGCCTGTACGAACGACTGCTGCGCGGTCACGGACTCGCCCTGCAGGCCGCCTTCACGAAGCAGGATGCGCCGATGCTGAAGGGATACGAGTGTCTCCCGGGCACGCGCAACGGCCCGTACGCCGAGGGCATGGCCGAGACGATGGCCGGCTTTCTGCGCGATCCGTTGTTTCTGGAAAAGCAGCTCGGCATGGACCGCCATGCGATCGAGCTCTTCATGCAGGATGCGCGTGAGAGGGAGCTGCTGAGACTGCGCCGGCTGCTCCTCGATCTCGGGATGCAATACACGCTGTACGTGAACCCCGATGCCGATCTGGGCCAGAGATACCGGGAGCTGTACGCCAAGGCGCTCGACGTCACAGTAGGGGCCGGTGATCCCGTTTCGTGGGAAGGAGACGTTGACCGCGTCATCCGGCCCGCGTCATCGCAGGACCGAATCATCGGCGCCACGATCGCGGCGGAGCTGCACCAGAAGATCCGGGCGCAGTTCGGCGATGGGCGGTTCGGGTCCGGCAAGACCGCCGCCTGGCTCATCGAGCGCTGCTATGCCGACGGGGAGCTGCTGCCCCTGGAGGAGCGGATGGCCCGCGCTTTCGACGGCGGCTTCAAGTTCGACCTTTATCTGGAGGCCCTCGGGATCGAGAGTCCAGCCTCTGCCGCGACCAACTGACGCGGCGGTGGGGGGATCTCAGGCGTCGGGAGGGCCTGGCCAGATGTACCAGGTGCCGTGCGCCACGGCCAGCACCTTCCCGGAGCCGTCCACGATCTCTCCGTCGGCGAAGGCGGCCCGCCGTCCTCTCTTGACCATTCGCCCCCGCCCGACGACGCGGCCGGCGCGCATCGGATCCCGGAACTGGATCGACAGATCCAGCGTCGCGCACCATTCCGCCGGATCGATCCCCGACACCACGGCCGCGCCCAGGGCCGTGTCCAGCAAGGAGCAGACGGCGCCGCCGTGAGCCACGCCGCGGCGATTGAGCATCACCGGGGTAACCTGCATCTCGTACTCGGCCCGCCCCGCGTCCCTCGCCACCCAGCGGATCCCGAACCACCGGTTGAATGGCGTCGAGGACGACATGACCTCGGGCGGGTGGAGTCGCGACAAGGTTTCCTCGACCATGAAGAGACGGTCCTGGCCGTAGAACATCTCCTGCCCCACGAAGAAGGTCGGCGCCCCGAACACTCCGCGGCGCATCGCTTCGTCCGTTTGACCCCGCAGCCACTCCTTGACCTGAGGGCGGGTCAGCGATTGCAGAAACTCCTCCGGGTCCAGGCCCAGCTCCGCCGCCACCGACCGGAGCAGGAGGAGATCCCCGGCGTCTTTGCCCTCCGCCCAGCATGCCTCCAGCACGCGGCGGCAGTAAGCCGCTCCCTTGCCGGCACCACTCGCGTAGGCGTAACCCCGGCACGCGGAGAGTCCGTTGACGGGGAAGACCGGCGGGACCTTCAACGGCATCTCCAGGTGGCGCGCCAGTCTCACAAGGTCGCGCCTTGCGTAGTCCCCCTCCCCCGGCCGCAGGAAAAGCGGCACCTTGCCGAGCTGTTTGAAGATGGGCCCCAGCAGGATGGGACGCCAGATGAGCTCCGCTCCGCTGCGCGCGCAGATCTCCTCCAGCGGGCCCACCGCCAGGTACGAATAGGGCGACGAGAAATCGAAGTAGAACTCGACCTCCAGGCTCACGCGCTGCGCCCCCCGTGTCTCAAACCTCCCGCGCGCCCGTCGTCTCTCCTATGCGCCCCGCCCGGCACGCGAGGCCTCACGCCTCGCGCCGCCGTGTCCCGCAGTTGATTCAGGTACCGGCTGCGCGGCGCCGACCTGAGCGCTTGCCGGTAATAGAGCGTGGCCGCGTCCGGATCGCCGCTGGCCAGCATGAGGTTCCCGATGCGAGCCAGAGCCCATAGGTTGCCGGGGCTGAACCTGAGGACCTCCTCGTACTCCCCCAGCGCCGCCCCGACGTCGCCGGCTTGCTCGTACGCCTCGCCCGAGGCCAGCCACGTGGGAAACGACCCGGGCAGCAGCCGTTTGTGCTCTTCCAGCTCCTCGCGCGCGTAACCGGCAGCGCGGCCCACGCGCGCGCATAGATCCACCAGCCGCCTGAACGACCGCCGTGCTGGAGCTCCCGTCATCTCGTACAACGTGTCTTTCGTCTCGCGCACCCAGAAGTCGTCGTCGATACGCCCTTCGGCCTTCATGCGGGCGTAGATGTGCGTGCCGGGAAAGACCGCCAGAGGGGCCACGATGCCATCGTGAGGGCGGATCTCCTCCACCAACGCACGCGTCGAACGGTAATCCTCCTCCGTCTCGCCGGGCACCCCGCTGATCAAGTAGATGGAGAGGGTGAGGCCCACCTTCCGGGTCGCCTCCGCCGCGGCGCGGATCTCGTCCGTGGTGATATCCTTGGCCAGCTCGCTCAGGATGCGCGGGGAGCCTGACTCGATTCCGTACTGGATATGGTCGCACCCCGCTCGGCGCATCCAGGCGAGCCTTTCCTCGTCAATGGCGTTGACCCGCGACTGGCAGCTCCACATCACGTGCAGCCGTGAATCGATGAGCCTCTTGCAGAACTCGATGAGACGGCGCTTGTGCACCGTGAAGGTGTCGTCCCGGATGCCTGCCTGGATGATGCCGAGCTTCTCCTTCAGGAAGCGGATTTCCTCCATCATGTTCTCCGGGCCGCGGAAGCGCATGCGGGTGCCCCAGAAGTCGGGCGTGTTGCAGAAGGTGCAGCGGGCGGGGCAGCCACGCGAGGTGATGACGAAGGAGGCCTCGGCTTCCGGGTCGAGGTGGTGTCCGCGGTAGTGAGGCGCAGGAAACGGCAGCGTGTCGAGATCGGCCACGGTTTCGCGAGCGCCGGTGCGGGAGGGCGAGCCGTCCGCTCCGCCGCGCAC
>JAWPNA010000021.1:0-9398 GCA_045402695.1 Acidobacteriota bacterium | reverse complement strand
GAAGTCAGAGGCATCTACCCGGTATTGAGTCAGGGTCAATGGGTCAGACGGAACAAGTTCGAGTATTCCTCCTCGGTCGCCCCTGCAAAGGGGTGGGGGGTCTGGGTCAATCCCCCCTGGGGGACGATGTGGACGCTCCCGGTCCCTCTTCCACCCTGCCCACTCGGCCTGTCGCCAGAGCGCAGAAATCGTGGGGCCGAAATGGGGCCACTCGGGAATGCAAACGTCGCTTTCCCTGCACTCCATGCATTTCCTGCAATCGGCAAAAAGAAAGGCCCGACAGCAACTTGGCCATTATCAGCCAATTACTGCCGGGCCTCTGAGTCCATTAGAAGGCCGTTGCTCTATCCCCTGAGCTACAGGCGCCCCGAGAGAATCCGATGATACCGATGACTACCCGCCGATCTGGTACATCTCAATCTTGCCGGCGGGCGCCGGCGCGCGGAGAAACCTCTCCTCGGAGTACCGGTCGGTGCGCGCGCGCCAGCAGGCGGTGATGATCTCAAGCACCTCGTCATCGCCGGCTCCCGCGCGCATCGGTCCTTTCAAATCGACTCCCGTCGCGGCGAACAGGCAGGTGATGAGCTTTCCGTCGGTGGAGAGGCGCATCCGGGTGCAGTCCCCGCAGAAGGGCCGGGTCACGGAGGCGATCACGCCGATCTCACCCGAGCCGTCCGCGTACTGGTACCGCCGCGCCACCTCGCCCCGGTAGTCGGCGTCGAGCGGCACGAGAGGAAACACCTCGTCGATCCGCGACACGATCTCGTCCGCGGGCACGACCTGGTCCATCGTCCATCCGTTGATGTTGCCCACGTCCATGAACTCGATGAAGCGCACGATGTGTCCCGTGCCCTTGAAGCGGCGGGCCAGATCCACGAGGCACCCGTCGTTCACGCCGCGTTTGACCACGGCATTGATCTTGATGGGCGACAGCCCGACTTGCTCCGCGGCGTGGATTCCATCCAGCACGGGGCCGGGCCCATGCCCGCGGCCGTTCATCTCCATGAAGATCTCCTCGTCCAGCGCGTCGAGGCTCACGGTGACCCTGGCGAGCCCGGCCTTCTTCAAGGACGCGGCGTTCCGGCCGAGCAGGTAACCATTGGTGGTCAGGGTCAGATCATCCACACCGGGGATCCCGGCGACCTGGCGCACCAGCTCGGTCAGCCCTTCGCGCAGCAGCGGCTCTCCCCCGGTGAGGCGCACTTTGCGCACACCCTGGCCCACCAGCAGCCGGGTGACGCGAGCGATCTCCTCGAAGCTCAGTAGCTCTTGCCGCGGCAGGAACTTGTAGGCCTTGCCGTAGGTTTCCGCTGGCATGCAGTAGGCGCACCTGAAGTTGCACCGGTCGGTGACCGAGATGCGCAGATCCCTCATGGGACGGTCGAGCCGGTCTTTCACCAAGGCCTGTCACTCCACGGGTTGCGGCCGGAGCCGTGCATGGATTCAACCATCCGATGCCGTGCCTCGACCAAAGGATAGCATGGGGCCTGCGGCGTGGATGGCACACATCCGCGCCGCCGGGGCCGGCGTCACCGGTTGCGGTGCAGGTGAGAACCCGCCTCGGCGGCGTCCCGCGTGTCACCGCCGTGCGGATGCACGGGCCGGGTTATTCAGTCGGATGTGCGCGGGCGAAGGTTCTTGGCTCGAGGTCCTTTCGGAACGATCTCGAGGTCGAAACCGACCTCCTGGCCGGGTTCCAGAGCATCGAAGTCCATCTGATGGCATTCGCTTCTGTGGAAGAACACCTCCTTGCCGTCTCCTGTCTTGATGAAACCGAAGCCGCGCTCCTTCATCAGTTTCTTGATCGTTCCATTCTCCATGCCGAGCACCTCCGCTGACTGCCGGCTCAGGCCGGCCGGCCTCCATGGCCGACTTCCACGCCGCAATGACTGCCGCCCTGCGTATCAGCGACGTATGATTCCTGCCCTGCTCGCTGCGGTGGGCCGGGGGCAATCCTCCCGGCTGCCTCAAGGGCGCTCGCGCGCCGTCCATTCGACCACAGGAGGAGGCCCCATGTCACGCGGAATCTGAGAGGGATCCTTCTACCCGGCCGGCCCGCGGCCGTTCTTGAGCCAGAGCATGACCCCGAGAGCCAGCAGGAAGGCGGCAGTCTTGGCCGGCTCCATGCATCGGATCATGGTGGGGAAGCTGAACACACCCTCACGGCGTCCCCAGATGCGGGCGACAGGCACGAGGCGCGGCACGCTGGTGAAGTAGTCCCGGTATCGGCCACCGAACTGCGCCTCCAGCTTCTGCTCTTCCCACAGGATGATCGCGTAGTAGCCGAGCCAGAATACAGCGAGGTAGGTCAGAATGATGACCCATGACCCCGACATGAGGGCCACACCGGCCGAGATCAGCAGCGTTCCGAGGTAGAGCGGATTGCGCACGAGGGCGTAGGGTCCTGCCGTGATGAGCCGGCGCTCCGAGCCCGGTCCATGCACGCGTCTCCAGGTGTGATACCCCATGGCCCACGACCGCAGCCCGCCGCCCGCGATCACGAGGAGGAAGGCCCCGATGTCCAGCGCGAGGTTGGCGCCGGCGGAGGCGGTCAGTGGTCGCGCCGCCGCGATGGAGGCGGCCAGCAGCGCCAGAGAGAGGTACTGCCGGTACCTGTAGCATGCGTGGCCGGCGGCGATGACGGCGGGGCTGGGAATGGCGGCGTCCCCCTCTCCCGCTGGCGTGGAGATCAGAAAGGGTGGTTGGGGTGAGTGGAGGGGCTCGAACCCTCGACCGCCGGAACCACAATCCGGAGCTCTGCCAACTGAGCTACACTCACCACAAGTGACTGGTACGCCTGGAGGGATTCGAACCCCCGGCCTACAGATCCGGAATCTGCCGCTCTATCCATCTGAGCTACAGGCGCACCGAGCCTGCATTCTAGCAAAGGGCGGTGATTCCCGTCGGAGCGTGCTCCCCTATCAACCGAATCGGAGGACTCATGGAGTTTCCCTTCTCTTCATTTACGAGGCACGGCGACCTGATCTACACATCGGGCCAGGGGCCAGTGGATATGGAGACGGGGACCTACACGCCGGGCGACATCCATTCCGAGGCGCGCCTCACGCTGGACAACCTCAAGGAGGTGCTCTTCGGGGCCGGCTCCTCGATGGAGGATGTTCTGCGGGTGACGGTCTATCTCGCCTCGATGCAGGACTACGCGGCCTTCAACACGGTGTACCGGGAGTACTTCCGCCCGCCGCTTCCCGCTCGCTCGTGCATCGCCGCGTCGGGCCTCGCCTTCGGGATGAAGGTGGAGCTGGATGCCATCGCGCGGGCGAAGGACAGGTAGCAAGATGAACGGGCTGAGTCTCGAATCGATCCGGCAGGCCGCCGGCACGATCTCGGGGAAGGTCCATCGCACACCCCTTCTCTCCTCGCGGACGCTCAGCCGCATGTGCGGGCATCAGGTCTACCTGAAGGCGGAGAACCTCCAGAAGACCGGCTGCTTCAAGCCGCGAGGCGCGCTCAACAAGATCGCCCGGCTCACGCCCGAGCAGAAGGCCCGCGGCGTGCTGGCCGCCTCGGCGGGAAACCACGCGCAGGGCTTGGCCTACGCCGCCGTGCGCCTGGGCATCCCGGTCAAGGTCGTAATGCCTGCCAACGCCTCTCCCTCCAAGATCGAGGCGACCCGGCAGATGGGCGCCGAAGTGATCCTGCACGGCGATATCTTCGACGACGCGCTGGCGCACTCGCTCGATCTGCAACGGACCACCGGCATGACCTACGTGCACCCCTGCACCGACGCCGACGTGGTGAGCGGGGCCGGCACCATCGGCCTGGAGATCCTCGAGGATCTCCCCGGCGTGGACGCCATCGTGGCTCCCATCGGCGGCGGGGGCCTGATCGGCGGGATCGCCGTGGCCGTGAAGTCGGCCAGCCCGCCAGACCGTGACGTGAGGATCTTCGGTGTCGAGGCCGCGGGGGCGCCGGCGATGAAGAGGTCGCTTCTGGCCGGCAGGGTCGTAGTGCTCGAATCGGCCCGCTCGATCGCCGACGGCATGACGGGGAGGACCGTGTTCGCCGAGACACTCGATCTCGCACGGCTCTACCTGGAGGACGTGCTGCTCGTGAGCGACCAGTCGATACTCCGGGGGATCTCGCTGCTGCTGGGACGCTGCAAGCTGCTCGCCGAAGGGGCCGGGGCCGCCCCGCTCGCCGCGCTGCTTGATGGCTCGCTCCCGCTGCCTGAGAACTCGAAGGTGGTGGCGCTCATCAGCGGCGGCAACCAGGATCTCAACATCCTGTCGCGCTGGTTGAAGGAGGGGCTCCCCTCCTGACGCAGCGCCGTCTCACGGCGTCCACCTCCCACCGGCGCTCCCGCTCGTGCAGCGCCGCCAAATGATCGGCGATCCGTCCGGCCACCCGCTCGGCCTCGGCTTCCGCGTACCCCGCCACCATGAGCGCGGCGACATCGAGCCGCCGTCGATCAGGCCTCAGACGCTCCTCGGTCACAGTAAGGACGCGCCGCCCGGCGATCTCTTCGAACGCTTCCACCAGTCTCGCGGCCAGATCCGGATCGGTCTTGCGCGGGTCGGGCACCAGCATGCGCCTCACGTCGCCGGCCTGGGTCTTGAGCATCCCTTCGTTGCGCGACCGCCCGAACGCGGTCTTGATGAGCGCCTGGAGGTGCGAGTTCAGCAGCGCCGCCAGAGGCCGCGCGCCGACCCCGGGCCGCGGGCGGATCATCAACAGGTTGTCGTTGACGTGAAACCCGCTCGGATTCAACGGTGCCAGGTGGCGGTACTGGTGCATGATCGACCAGAGGATATCGCCGGGAGGGCCGGGCCGAAGCTCGAACCAGCGGTGCGATCCCGAGGCGCGCTCACGGGCGGCGCAGGTGGGCCGCAGGTGGCTGCGGCGATCCCTTTCCGCCCGCGCGATGTGGCGCTCGATCGCCAGCCCCGTGATCGGGCCCTGCCTCGTATCCACGTTCAGCACGAGGCGCCGGAGCTGGTCGGACGTGACGACGACCCGATCCAGCTCCATCAGGCTGAACACCACCGGCTCGAAGAAGCGCGCCTCGGCAGGAAGGCTCGCATCGCGCGGCAGGTAGAAGAAGCCGTCGTCGCCCGTCTTGATTCCCCAGCTCACGGAGGCCAGCTCATCGAGAGGCACCAGACGCGAGGCCGCGCGATCGAGGATCTCGAAGTACAAGTCGGGCTGCCGCAGGTGGGGGCCCCATCGCTGCGTCTTGAGGCTCGCGGGAGCCACCGCGCGGGCGCGGATCGTGTCGTGGGTCCGCGATCCGGGATTCTCCAGCACGCGCGCAAGATCTTCCAGCCGCGCGAGCTTCTCGTCCGCGGCGAGGTCCGGCGGCGCGATCTCATCGAGGCGGCGCGTCAGGCGGGCGAGACGAGAGGGCCGCGCGCCGTCAGGCCTCATGTTCTCGATGATGGTGATGGCGGTCCGCACGCGCGCGTCGTCGAACCAGGTCTCCACCTCCGATTCGATCACGGCGATGACCGAGAATCCCGAAGCGAGCAGGCGCCTCAGCGGCTCTCCGTAGGCGGCGTCCAGCCACGAGTTGCTCGTCAGGAATCCCAGGCGGCCGCCTTCCTCGAGCAGGGCCAGCGCCCGCGGCCAGAAGTGGACGTGAAGGTCCGATCGCCGGGAGGGCCGGATGGGCGGGTGGCTGTTGGAGCCCCGCCACGTGATGCGGCTCAGATCCTCCTTGCGCGGGCGATCCAGCAGCTCCTGGCGGACATAGGGAGGGTTGCCGATCACGGCATCGAAGGCGCCGCCACCCAACGCTTCAGCGCAACCGACGGCGAGGAAGTCACCCGTGACGATCCGGGCTTGGGCGAGCTTCCCGCGCGCCGCGGCGGCGAGAGCCACATCCATCTCGACTCCGGCGAGCGCGGGGAGCGAAGCCCCGAGATGCCTCAGCCTCTCCCGAGCGCGCGAGAGCAGCACGCCGTCGCCGCAGGCGGGGTCGAGGACACGGTCGTCAGGTCGCCTGATGCACAACGCGCTGATGAGATCGGCCACCAGCGGCGAGGTGAAGTGCTGTCCGAGCCTGTGGCGTGTGACGGGGTCGGGATGCCCTGACGGCTGAGGCATGCGATGTCGTGCTCCTTTCAAACCCTTCCGCGCTTTCGATTCGCGTTACCTTCTGCGCGCTCTTCTGGGCCGCTCCGGCCACCACATCTCGACTCTGCCGTCCTTCCCCGCCTTGGCGATGAACGGAGGTGCTTCGCGCTCTGCTGTGCGATAGATCGCAGCCAGGGGTTTCACGAAGACGCCGGCCATCTCCGGGCCAGTAAGATTCTCGCTCCTCTTCAGGATGATCACGCGCGCCGAGGCTCGTCGGATTGCCCGGAGGGCAGGCTCGCGATAGCGGATGCGGTAATCTTTGGTGAGAGCGACCCAGCCGCGGCGCGCGACCTCGGAAAGCCAGACCTCATCAAGCTCACCGGGCCTAAAATGCTGGACATGGGTTTCTACGCGAGCCCCAGCCGCTCTCAGAGCCTCGGCAATGACGTGCTGTCCAAGGCCCTCATCGAGGAATAGAACGGGATTCTCAGGCGGCTTCGGTGTGGAGCTTGAGCTCGCACCGGACGGCTTCTTCGATTTCGGATCGATCGCGCCCATAGTCTTTTGCGAGCTCGTCCGTTGGCTCCCCCGCCTTGAAGCGCTCGGCGATGATGGCGGTGGGGATTCCGGTGCCCACCAGGACAGGTCGGCCGAAGGCGATGCGCGGGTCGATCACTATCGCTCTCGGCTCGTCCTTCGCTTCCTTCCGCGTGAACAGAAAGAGACGGACGGCGATGCCTTCCTTGCCCCACTCCACCCTCTTGAGGTGCGTCGAGAGCATCTCGCGCATGGCGAGCTGGCCCTCGCGGGAGACGTTGATCAGGTCACCGACCTTTGAGACGAAAAGGTCGATGCCGTTTGTCTCGAAGCGATGCGTTGCCAGGGGGTGCTGCGCGCCAAACTCTGCCGTAAGGAAGTCGATAGCCCGTCGGACCGTCCGGAGCGGGAGCTCATGCTCCCGACGAATCGCCCATAGAACATGGGCCTCGACGAGGTTGATGAAGGAGAGTCGCCGGCTCTCGCGGTCGGCGATTTCGATGGGCGGCAGGAAGAATTTCTGGCCTCGTGCAGTGGAGTAAGGACGACCGAGCACCCATGACCTGAGCGTGGTGGGTGGGATGCGGAGGTAGTGCGCCGCCTCTGCCATCGAGTACGCGGCGAGATGGCCTACGTCGTCAGTTTCGGCGGTCGCGCGCGCGATCACGGCCTGCCTCCTCAACGAATCGGGATAGAAGCCATCCAGGCGCTCAACATACATCAGCAGGGGCGCCGATGCCAAGTCATCGTCTGACTGGTGGGATGAAGGGGTGGATGGACCGGCTCTCGGAGGTCGAAGGAGTATAGTTGGATTACGTTTCGAACGGATTGCGTGTAAGTGTGGTCGGGGCGAGAGGATTCGAACCTCCGACCCTCTGCTCCCAAAGCAGATGCGCTACCAGGCTGCGCCACGCCCCGTCCGAGCGCCCAAGCTACCAGCATTGCCGAGGGCGATCAACCGCGGCGAGAGCCCAGCGGACCCTCGAGCGCGGCAGCCTCAGCTCCGCGCGCGGGCGGAGGCGCGATCCACCAGGTAGTCGCCCGAGACGATTCGCTTCCACCAGGCCTCGTGCGCGCGGTACCACTCGACCGTCGCCTTGAGGCCGCGATCGAAGTCCCAGGAAGGACGCCACCCCAGCTCGCGCGCGATGCGGGCGGCGTCCACGGCGTAGCGCCGGTCGTGCGCGGGGCGGTCCGCCACGAAGGACAGCGACGACGCGGGGCGCCCGGTCAACTCGAGCACCCTGCGCGCCACCTCGATGTTGGCCAGCTCGCCATCGCCGCCGATGTTGTACACCTGTCCCGGCTCGCCCTTCGTCAGCACCGCCTCCAGAGCCGCGCAGTGGTCCTCGACGTGCAGCCAGTCGCGCACGTACCGTCCATCGCCGTAGATCGGCAGCGGCCGGTCCTGCAAGGCGTTGAGGATCATCTGCGGGAGAAACTTCTCGGGGAACTGATACGGGCCGTAGTTGTTCGAGCAGCGCGTGACGACGACCGGCAGCCGATGCGTGACGAAGGCGGCGTGCGCCAGCAGGTCGGCCGACGCCTTGCTCGCCGCGTAGGGCGAGCTGGGCGCGAGCGGAGTATCCTCGGTGAACCGCGCCGCCGAGTCGAGGGCCAGCGCCCCGTACACCTCGTCCGTGGAGACCTGCACGAAGCGGCCCACCCGCGCCGCGCGGGCGGCGTCCAGCAGCACCTGTGTGCCCATGACGTTCGTGTGGATGAACGGCGCGGCGCTTTCGATGCTGCGGTCCACGTGCGACTCGGCCGCGAAGTTCACCACCGCGTCAAACGTCTCCGACATCAGGCCCGCGACCAGATCAGCGTCGGCGATGTCGCCGCGCACGAATCGGTAGCGCGAAGACAGTGCCGGATCCTGTTGGAACAGATCGGTGAGGTTGTCCTGGTTGCCCGCGTAGGTCAGCAGGTCGAGGTTGCAGATAAGACCGACGCCTCCCTGGCCGGGCGGCCGGACCAGCATGCGCCTGATGAAGTTCGACCCTATGAAGCCGCAGCCTCCGGTGACCAGGAGCTTCATGCCATCGTCCTTCCGGGTCATCCTCAACCGTCGGTGCGCGACCAGTCGTAAGGAATGGCGGGGTCGTGAGCGGGAGCCCGGAACTCGTCCGGGTCATCGTGGTGATACACCTCGGTGGACAGGTTCACCACGAGCGCCTCCTGCTCGCTGATGCACTTGAAGCCGTGATAGACGTCCGGGGGGATTTGCAGCACCATGGGGTTGTGCTCCCCCATGAAGAATTCGTTCACCACGCCGCGCGTGGGAGAGGTCTCCCTGGCGTCGTACAGCACGATCTTCATCATCCCCTTCACGACGATGAAATGGTCGTACTGGATCTTGTGATAGTGCCAGCCCTTGACCACGCCGGGATAGGCCGTGGTCAGATAGGCTTGGCCGAACTTGATGAAGAAATCGTCGTCCGAGCGCAGCATCTCCATCAGGCGGCCGCGTTCATCGGGGATCACCTTGAGCTGTTTGCGGCGCACTCCCTTGATGAGGGGACGCCCCCCCACCATCTCCCCCGAGTCCGTTGACTGAGGCTGCATCAGTGCATCCTCTTCCTGCCCTCGAGGGAGCTCGGCGTGGTCTCGGTGGACAGCTTCGTCCCGGAGCTGGTGCGCAGCGAGGGGTGCGGCACGCCTGGGACGACCTCCGGGTTGTTGGCGCCGTACTGCCACACGAGGTTGGAAGCTTCGTGCAGCGATTCGAACGTCCCCGCGTCGGTCCACCATCCATCCAATACGGTCCAGGTCATCTGCCCGCGGCGGATATAGTCGTTGTTCACGTCGGTGATCTCCAGCTCGCC
>JAWPNA010000145.1:0-4081 GCA_045402695.1 Acidobacteriota bacterium | reverse complement strand
GCGACCGCGTCCTGCAGCGCGCTGATGGCGCCTTCGGGATCTTCTCCCTGCAGGAAGTGGTCCTCGATCGCCGTCAGGAACACGGGCGAGCCGGTCTGCTCGAAACCGGTCGTCCAGACCTGGATGGCCTGGGTCTCTTGTCCCATCCGCTTGAGGATCCCGCCCAGCCTCAGGTGGGCGGGCGCGAAGCCCGGCTCCGATCGAGTCAGCTTGCGCAGCGCGTTGAGGGCGTCCTTGTCCTTTTCCTGTTCCGCGTCGGCGCAGGCCATCTGATAGCGTATGCCGAGGCCGTACCGCTTCTCAGCCTCCAGCTTGTAGGGGGTTTTCTCGATCTGCTCCTCGATCAGCCCCTGGAGCTCCCATGCGCGCGCCCAGTCGCCCTCCTTGATGGAGTACTTGCGCAACTTGCGGTAGGCGGAGAGCGCCCGGCGCGGCCGGAGCTGGATGATGCGGTTGAGGACCACCTTGGCCTTGCCGGTCTGTTCCATGGCCTCGTAGTCCTTGACCAGCTCGTAGAGGGGCTCCAGGTCCGCGTCCTTCAGCCGGTGCGCCCGCTTGTGCATCTCGACCGCCTCGGGCAGCCGCTTGAGCCCGCGCAGGACGGCCCCGGCCTTCACCAGGGCATCGAAGCGCTCGGGCTCCTGCGCCAGGATCGACTGGAAATGCTCGAGGGCCTTTTCCTCGCGTCCTTCCAGCACCGCCTCCATCCCCTTGTTGTACTGGTCGTCGATGGCCCGGCCCGCCCGTCGCCCCCGCAGCAACCTCCACCGTTCCAGAAGATCGGCGGAGCCGCGCAGCAGGAATCCGACCACGAAGGTGAGCACCCCCGCGACGTAGACCCCGACCATCACGGCCCAGAGGGGGAGCGTCAGCTTCGAGGTGACTTTGAATCCCTGATCGAGCAGCGGCTGGTTCTGGTTCCCGAGGATCGCCAGGAAGGCGACGAGGGCAAGTGCGGCAAGGATGCCGAGAAACGTTCTGGTCTGCATGGCATGCCGGACAGATGTCCAAGGCGAACCCTCACCCAAGCTCTCGGGAAGGGACCGCCGGACTCCGAGGTCGGTTCTACTGGTTGATCACTCCGTGACTTCCTCCCGGACCCCTTGCTCGATCCGCTCCTGGCAAGGCACGCAGAAGCGGGCCCAGGGGACCGCGTCGAGGCGCTTCTTCGAGATCTTCTCTCCACACTCCATGCAGGTCCCGTACTCCCCCTCGTTCATCCGGTCGATGGCCCTCTCCACTTGCTCGAGGACGGTTCGCTCGGTGTTGCTGAGCGAGTAGAGGAACTCCTTGGTGTACGAGCTGGAAGCCTTGTCCGCGAGGTCCTGCGTGCCGCCCTCGTCGGACTCTCTGCCGTAGTGTCTGTTCTTCGTATAGGCCGCGGTCAGCTCGCGGCGCTTGTCCACGAGCTTCTTTCTGTATTGTCCCAGTATTTTCTTTTCCATGGTCAGCTCGACCTCTCGCCGTCTTTCC
This sequence comes from Acidobacteriota bacterium, assembly GCA_045402695.1. GTDB lineage: Bacteria > Acidobacteriota > Polarisedimenticolia > JACPZX01 > DASXTC01 > JAWPNA01. The sequence continues at coordinate 2,608 of JAWPNA010000145.1, read as the reverse complement.
GTCAGGGCCGGTGGTACCTGGTTCCCCTCAGGATGCTCATGCCCCTGTAGATCTGCTCCAACGCCACCAGCCGGGCCATCTCGTGCGTGAATGTCATTCGCGACAGTGAGATGGTGTGATCGGCAATCTTCTTGATCTCTTCGTCGAGCCCCAAGTGGCCGCCGATGATGAATGTCAATCCTCGCGTGGAGGACGACGAAGAATCCAGCCTCGCCCTCAGGAACTCGGCGAACTGCTCCGACGACATCTCGCGGCCCTCCGCGTCCAGCACCACGACCTGGTGGCCCGGCGGGATTCTCTCCTTCAGCCGCTTTGCTTCCTTGCGCCGTGCATCTGCCTCGGAGTGCCGGTTGGCTCCCGACTCCTCCTTCACTTCCATGACCTCGACCGGCACGTATCGGGAGATCCGTTCCAGAAAACCCTCCTGGGCCGCCCGGATGTGCCCGTCGCGCGTCCGGCCGACCCAGAGGAGGCCGAACCTCAATGCTTCGACCTCTTCAGCTTCTGAAGAAGCGTCTTTCTGTTGATACCCAGTATAGCGGCCGCGCGGGATTTGTTCCCGCGCGCCTCCCTCAAGATCTCCTCGATATAGGCCGCCTCCAATGCCTCGAGGCTCCAGCGCTTCTGGAACGCCGACCGCACAGCGTCCTCGGCAGGCGTCCCTCTCATCAAGGCCAACGCCTCCGGCCCGATCGACCGGCCGTCCGTGGAAATGACCGCGCGCTCCAGCACGTTGGCCAGCTCTCGTACGTTGCCCGGCCAGGCGTAGGAACGCATCGCGCGGCGGGCCTCGGTCGTCAACTTGCGCCGGCCGCCTCCATGTTTCGATCCGAGGATCCGGAGGAAGTGCGACGCCAGCGGCCCGATGTCCTCGGGCCGCTCTCTCAGCGGCGGCAGCCTCAGGTGCATCACGTTGAGCCGGTAGAACAGGTCGTCGCGGAACCGCCTCTGGCCGGTCTCCGACTCGAGATCTTCGCCTCCCGATGCGATGATCCGGACGTCAAGCCTGAGGGTCTCGGTCCCACCCAGTCTCTCGAACGCGCGCTCCTGGATGACCCTGAGGAGCTTGGCCTGCAGCGACGAGGTCAGCGCCCCGACACCGTCCAGAAAGAGCGTGCCTTTCTGCGCGACCTCGAGCCTGCCCGCCCGCCGGGCCACCGCATCGGTGTGTGCGCCCGGCTCGTGCCCGAACAACTCGCTTTCAAACAACTCGGCCTGGATGTTGGCGCAGGGGACAACCACGAACGGTCCACCTCGCCGGACACTCGACCGGTGAATGTGCTCCGCGAGAAGGCTCTTGCCAGTCCCACTCTCGCCCGTGATGAGGACGTTCGCGTCCGTTGCCGCTACCCGGCCCGCCAGTGTCATGAGATCCGCCATCGCCGCCGAACGAAAGACGATGGAGGAAGCCATGAACGATCCTCGAAACGGAAGCGGGTAATCTAGTCAGTCGGCCCTCATTTGTCAAAAGCGATTCCGCCCTTGGTGTCGAGCCGGACCCGGGGGGCATCGGCCCACAGCCTTTCCAGCGCGTAGTACTTCCGCTTCTCCTGGGTGAAGATGTGGACGACGAAGTCGAGGTAATCCATCAGGATCCACTCGCCACCCGCGTACCCCTCGATGTGGCCCGGCCGGAGCCTGGTTTCCTTCAGCTTCTCCTCGACACGGTCGGAGATGGCCTGCACCTGCCGGCCGCTGAGGCCGTGACAGACCACGAAGTAGTCGGTGAACGAGGTCAGCGCCTTGAGATCGAGGATGGCCACATCCTCGGCTTTCTTGTCGAGCGCGGCGTCCACGACGAGCGAGATGATCTTGTTAATCGCCGGTTCCCTCCGGGAGGCGGTAGAGGCGGTGCTTGGTAATGTAGTTCTCGACGAGCGGCGGCACGAGGCCCGACACGGATCGTCCCTGGCGCAGCAGACTTCGGATCTCGGTGGAGGAGACGCCGTCGGCATCCGCTTCCAGGCACAGGATCGGACGCGGCCCCCCCGCGGCCAGTGCCAGCGAACGGAACTGATCGATCGACCTGGTGATTCGCGGGAGGATCCACTCAGGCGGCCGCGCCTCCATCCCGCGGCCGGGAGCCGGAAGGCGCGGGTAGGCGATGACGGCGGCCAGATCCAGCAGAGCGCGCGCCTCCCTCCAGGAGTCGATCTCCGCGAGCGAATCGGTCCCCATGACCAATGTCACCGCGTGGCCGGCGCCGAGAAAGTGGCGCACGGTATCAATGGTATAGGAAGGACCTTCGCGCGCGACCTCATGGGGAGAGACGCAGATCTGCGTCTCTTCCGCGACCGCGAGAGCCGCCATGGCGAAGCGGTGGAACGGGTCCGCGATGTCGCCGCGGTCCTTGTGCGGGGGGCGGCGCGCCGGGATGATGAGCACCTGGTCCAGATCGCACCGTTCGGCCGCGCGGGCCGCCGTCACGTGGGCCCGGTGGATCGGATCGAAGGTGCCGCCGAGAAGGCCTAGCCGCAAGGCGACTCCGTGGGCAGGGGCGTCTCGGCCTCTGGTTTGGGAAGAGCCTGAAGCATGCGGGCCACCTCCCGCACCAGCGCCTCGATTCCAACTCCTGACACCGCCGAGATGGCGGCGAAGGGGAGGCCGC
>JAWPNA010000166.1:0-34095 GCA_045402695.1 Acidobacteriota bacterium | reverse complement strand
GTTCCTGAGGACGCTGCGCCAGATCTGCGACGAGTCCGAGATCTTCTTCATCGTGGACGAGGTGCAGACCGGCGTGGGCCTCACGGGCCGGATGTGGTGCTATCAGAACTTCGGCTTCGAGCCGGATGCGATCGCGTTCGGCAAGAAGACGCAGGTGTGCGGTTGTCTGGTTTCGGCGCGCGTGGACGAGGCGGAGAACAACTGCTTCGCGGAATCCTCGCGCATCAACTCCACCTGGGGCGGCAACACCGTGGACATGGTGCGCGCCGGCCGGTACTTCAACGTGATCGAGAAGGAGAAGCTGGTCGCGCACGCGGCCAAGACGGGCGAGTACGCCCTGGCGCGGCTGCGCGACCTGCGTGAGGAGTTCTCCGGAGCGCTTGCGAATGCCCGCGGCCGCGGCCTGTTCATGGCGATCGACGTGACGGACCCGGCGGCACGTCCGCTCATCTTGAAGAAGTGCTTCGAGAAAGGGATGCTGATCCTGCCCTCCGGAACCCGGTCGATCAGGTTCAGGCCGAGCCTGATCGTCACGCCCAAGGAGATCGATCAGGCGCTGGAGATCCTCGCACGCAGCGTGCGAGAAGTGGGAGCCGGCAAACCGGTGGTTGTGGTCTGACGGTTCCTCGATTCCCGGCCTGGTGTTTTGGAACCCCCGCCGCTTCGAAACCGGCGGGGGTTTTTCCTTCACGCGCGGCTCAGGCTCGCAGCTCTCGTTTGAGGATCTTCCCCGTCGGCCCCTTGGGCAGCACATCGAGGAGCTGTACGAAGCGGGGGCACTTGTAGGGGGCGAGCCGTTCCTTGCAGTAGTCGAGGATCTCCTCGGGAGTGGCGCTCCTGCCCGCCTTCAGGGCGAGAATCGCCTTGACCTCCTCGCCCAGTCTCTCGTCGCGCACCCCCACCACCGCCGCCTCGGCCACCGCCGGGTGCGCGTAGAGGACTTCCTCCACCTCGCGCGGGTAGACGTTCAAGCCTCCGCGGATGATCATGTCCTTCTTGCGGTCCACGATGAAGTAGTAGCCATCGGCGTCGCGGTGTGCGATATCACCGGTGTGGAACCATCCATTTCTCACGGCATCCGCAGTGGCCTCCGGTCTCTTGTAGTACCCCTTCATCACGTTGTGTCCCTTGATGCAGATCTCGCCGGCGACGAAGGGCTCTGTGATGACCCGTCCTTGATCGTCGGTCAGCTTGAACTCCACCCCTTCCAGCGGCAGTCCGATCGACCCGGGCTTCCTGGGGAGGTCGGACACGTTCGAGCTGGCCACCGGCGAGGTCTCCGACAGCCCGTACCCTTCGAGGATGCCGACGTGGTACTTCCGGTCGAACTCCCGCATCACCTCCACGGGCATCGCCGCCCCTCCCGACATGCAGTGCTGGAGGCGGCGCAGATCGTGGCGTGAGGCCTCCGGCTGGTGCAGGAGGGCGAAGTACATGGTGGGCACACCGGCGAAAAAGGTGACCCCGTGCCGGGAGATCAGATCAAGCGCCGCTCCCGCATCGAAACGCCGCAGCAGCACAACAGTTCCGCCGCGCATCAGGACCCCATTCTGTACCACGGTCTGACCGAAGCTGTGAAAGAGGGGCAGCGCCCCCAGGGCAACCGTGCCGGCGTCGAGCGAGAACAGCTTGCGGCCGACATACTCTGCGTTGTAGAAGAGGTTGAAGTGCGTCAGTTCCGCCCCTTTGGGACGGCCGGTGGTGCCCGAGGTGTACAGCACGACGGCTGAGTCATCGGGCATCGTCTCGGGCAGTTCCGTGACCGGCCGCGCCTCCATTGCCAGAGCGGCGAAGCTCGCGGCATCAGCCGGGGCGCCCCCGCCTCCCCCACCCGGCGCCTCGTCTTTGGCCAGGATGAATTCCTTGCACGAGCCGCAGCGGTTGAACCCCGCCCGCGCCGGGACCGCCACCTCCTCCCATGCGATCAAGGCCACTGCATCCGAGTCGGCCAGGTGATAGGCGATCTCGTCGGGAGTGAACTGGATGTTGAGCGGGACCACCGGCGCGCCGAGGTAGTGACAGGCAAAGTAGGCAATCGTGAACTGGGGAACATTGGGCAGTATCAGGGCCACATGCCGGCCGCGGCCGATTCCCAGCCTCGCGAGGCCGCCCGCGACCCGCGCGGCCTGATCATGAAGCTCGTAGTAGGTGAGGGACGATTCGCCCTCGATGAGAGCCGTCCCTTCCGGACCGCGGCGGGCGCTTTCTCTGAGAATCGAGGCGAGATTCAGGATCATGCCATCGCAGGCTCCGTTGCGGCCGCATGCTATCACCTCGATCAGGGCATGGTCGCAGATTCGCCTGGCGGGGCTTGGGCGCGACGGAGGTAGAATCGTCCCATCACGTCACGCGCCTGCCTGCAGGGCGTTCATGAACCCAGAGTCAATCGGAGGGTCACGATGATGATCAACTTCAAGAAGGTCGGCGTCATGGCGGCTCTCGCGGCACTCCTGATGGCCGCACTCGTCTTGCACCTGCCGGCCCGGGCCGCCGAGGCGGGGATCCACAGGAGCGATCGGGAGTACGTCCTGGAGATGCACCGCAGGTTGCTGGGCCGTGTGCCCGCTCCGGGCGAGCTGGACGCCGCCGAGGCCGGGCTGCGCGTGGTCCCGTACAGGATCGTGGCCCAGAACCGGCTCCTCGACTCACCCGAGTTCAAACAGCGCGTGGATGACGCGGCTTACCTGTCCGGCCTGTACCTGCAGGTGAAAAGCCGGCGACCCTTGCTGCATGAGATCTTGTTCGGACTCCACGCGCTGGAGGATGGCGTCGCCCGCAGCGAGATCCTCGGAAGTCTCGTCCAGCCTGAGCTGCCCGTGCGGAAAATCACGCCGGTCCTTGCCCGGATTTATAACGACCTCCTTCTCGATTTCAGGCCGCGCAAGCTCAAGCGCTTCCAGCGGGAGGCGGCCGCCGGCCCCGATCCCGCGGCGCTGCGCGCTCGGCTGCTTGAGGAGGCCGATCAACTCGGCGGCTTGGAGCCGGGCCTTCCCGATCCCTGGGAGGAGGAGAACCCGCCGGATGACACGCCGCAATACAACGTCTACTACGGCTACATCCATGCCCACACGCGCGTGAGCCTGGACGCGCTCCTCCAGGGCAGCCCGGGTCCGTTCGAAGCGTTCGACTACGCTCGCAACGTGGGCAAGCTGGACTATCTCGGGCTCTCCGATCACAGCGAGTTCATCTCAACATGGCCATGGAAGGACGAGTGGAGTCTGCTTCAAAGCGCGGTGGACGCATTCAACGAAGACGGTGCCTTCGTGGCGCTTCGAGGGTTCGAGTATACCAACCCTATCTACGGGCACCTCAACGTGTTCGGAACACCCGACTTCACCAGTACATGGTTCGCCCTGACACTGCGACGCTTCTACGAATGGCTGGCCCTGCACCCCGACGCGGCGTGCACCTTTAACCACCCTGGCGCCTACGATTTCCTGCACCTGGAATTCATGCACTTCCGTTTCTTCCCCGATGTCAGGCGTCAGCTCACGGGAATCGAACTGCTGACGCACAACGACCAGTACAGCAAGTACGACGTCGGCTACGTCACCGAAGATGGCCTGGGACATCTCGACGAAGCCAACCATGCCGGCTGGCGGGTCGGCTCGGTCTCGGCTCAGGACAATCACCGCGGCGGATGGGGCACGATAGACAACTACCGCACGGCGGTGCTGGCGCGCGCCCTCACTCAGGACGAAATCCTGGACGCCCTCAGGCACCGGCGCTTCTACAGCACGCAGGACAAGAACCTGGTCATGTCATTTCGAGCGGACGGACGCGAGATGGGCGCCTTCGTCGGTCCGGGAGACAAAACCTTCACCGTGACGCTGGATGATGGCGACGGCGAGGGGTTCTCCGTGATCGACCTGTACGCCAACGGGGCCTTGGTGGACAGCCGCGCGGTGAGTGGGACGGGAAGCTGGGCCTTCGCCGTGGCTGCTCCGGCGGCCCGCTCGTACTATTACGTCCTCGTGACACAGGCCGACTCCGATCAGGCCATGTCGGCCCCGATCTGGGTAGAAGGTGCCGGGGAGGATCGTCTATCTGTATCCAGGTAGACAGTCCGGCATCGGGTCGAGTCCATTGACCGCGGGTGGCACCCGGCCCGGCGCTTCGAGCTGGGAGCCAGCCTCACTTTCTGAGTGCGAGGATCAGTTCGCTGGAAAAAACCGGCCGCCCTGTCCGACCAGGTTCTTCTGCGCCAGGTGGATGCGGCGCTCCGGATCCTCGACGACGGCGCCGATCTCGAAGCTCTCCACATCGTGCCGGCGCATCGTGTCGTGAATGCGTTCGAGCACCGCCCGGTCATTCGGGGCGATCACGCAAAAGCCGATGCCCATGTTGAAGACGCGGTACATTTCGTCGTCGCCGATGCCACCGATCTCCTGGATGAGACGGAAGATGGGCTGCGGCTCCGGCTGCCGATCAATCCTGAAGCCCACGGCCGCCTTGACGCGGGTCAGGTTGAAGAGCCCGTCTCCCGTGATGTTCACGAGGGCCTTCACGGGCACCTTCGAGGAGAGAAGCTCCATTACCTCGGACACATAGATCCGCGTCGGCTCCAGCAGCTCCTCGCCCACCGATCGGCCGAGAACCGAGACGCGGCTGTCGGGACGCAGCGATCCCCGCTCGAAGATTGCGCTGCGAGCAAGCGTCAGCCCGTTGCTGTGGACGCCGCTGCTGCGCAGGCCGACGATCACGTCGCCTGGCGCGACGTTCTGGCCCACGTTGATCTCGCCCACGGGGACCACCCCCACGCACATCCCCACGAGATCGAGCCCGGATCCCTCCTTGTGGCCGCGGATCATCTCGCGGATCTGCGAGATCTCTCCGCCCACGATGTTGACTCCGGCCCTGCGCGCTCCCTCGTGGAGGCCGCGCCCAATCGCCTCCAGCACGCCCGGCGTGACGCGCTCGATCGCGATGTAGTCGAGCATCGAAACCGGCTCCGCGCCCACGCAGATGATGTCGTTGACGTTCATTGCCACGCAGTCAATGCCGATGGTGTCGTATCGATCGAGCATCTCCGCGACGAGCACCTTGGTCCCGACGCCGTCGGTGCTCAGGGCCAGGCCCATCCCGCCCCCAATGTCGATCACGTTGGCGAAGTAGCCGACATCGAGCAGCGACCGGCCAATGCGGCGGCCGGAGCGGAACTCCTCGGTCGGCCGGATCCACTTCAGCAGCGCGCCCAGGCCCAACTCTTCGCCGGCCAGGACGCCGGCGTCGCGGTAGTTCATCCCCTTCTGGGTGCTCATCGGTCTCTCCTCGGCGAGCCTGGTGGCCTGGGTTGGAGCGGGAGCCGCGAGTATACCCGCCCACCCCCACCCCGACAAGCCGAGCTTCCGCATGACCTTTGGTCCGGTCTCACGGAGATCTCGTGTTCCATCGGAGAAGCCATTCGAGATCCACCGGATCGCGGGAGACGAGCTCATCACCCGTGTACGGGTAGCGCGTCATGGCGTGGAAGGGCATCGGGTCGACGGTGAATGGCTGGGCGGAGTTGACGTCCATGTCCTTGCCGTAGCCGCCTGCGTAAAGGAGGAAGTCGCGCGCCCATCCCTTGGTCAGCGGCGGCAGCCAGGCCGTGTCAAACTCCAGGGCGACTTCCTCGCCGTGGCCCATCACGACGAACCGGTCGTCGAGAAGCCGTGACAGCTCGGTCACGTCCCCGAAGCGCGTGTAGGCTCCCGCAATGACGCCCCACTCGGCGACCGAGCTTTTGTCCTGGTAGTCGTATGCGAGGGGCGCCGCATGTGCATGAGCGGCCCGCCTCGTCGCGGGCGGCCGCGAGAAGGGCCCGAGGAGGGAGTCGTCCATCCTGCATGATGCCCGCATCGCAGCCCAGTTGACGCCGGCACGATCCCTTTGCTGGCTACCGCGTGAAGGTGAACGGCTGCGAGGTGACGCCGTCGGGATTGGTCACGGTCACCTGGACCGCGATCCCCTTCGGCAGCATCGCCTTGAGGAGCGACCCCTTGTAAGCGATCAGCTTCTGGGGGCCCTTGTACCTCGTCTCGGGCACCGCCGCACCGTCGATTTTGATGACGGCTCCTTCCAGAAATCCTGATCCTCTCACCTTGAGGCGGAAGGGGTCCGAGGCCGTCGCCACGCTCATGACCCGCGGGCCGTTCACGGTCACTCCCACCGTGCCCGAGCAGGTCAGGCCTCGTTCGTCCACGGCAGCCATGACCACCTCGTAGGTGCCCGGGAGGTCGAAAGTGTGGGCGAAGCTCTCGCCCGATGCCTGGTTGGAGCCGTCCCCGAAATCCCACGTCACAGTGTACGGCGGGTCTCCGCGGGCGATGGCCCCGGTGAGGTTCACCAAGAGGGGTGGGTTGCCGACAGCCGGCTGGGCATCAGGGGAGCAGGTCATGAGGGCGGCGAGTATGGCGATCCGTGGCTTGGTGATGTCGTTGCGGTAGTCCAGGACAGGCAACCCCGTGAGCTCGAGAGAATTCAGCACCTCGGCCACCGTCGCGCCTGGATACGACTGCTTCCTGATGGCCCAGGCTCCGGCGACGTGAGGGACGGCCGCGGAGGTGCCGCTGCCGACCGCGAAGCCCCCCCCGGGGATCGAGGAGCGGATGGAGTCGCCCGGCGCGAGCAGAGACAGGAAGTCGGCGGAGTTGGAGAAGGCGGAGACCACGTCGTTCTTCGTCGTCGAGCCGACGCCGATCGCCGAGGAGATGCAGGCCGGGGTGTTGATCCGATCGAGGTATGTGTCGTTGCCCGACGCGGCTACCGTCGCGATTCCGATGGATCGGAGGTTGTCGATGGCTGCCTTGATCGGCACGTTGGTCGGATCATTATCGCACGCATCCTGGGAGGAGTAGCCGCCACCCCCGAGGCTCAGATTGACCGCTGCAATCTGGAAGGATTCGCTCAACCTGTAGACCTTCTCGAGACCCGCGATGACGTCCGAGACGTAGGCGAGCGCGCACGGGTCCTCTTCTGCCCCAACGCACATCTCCCCGGTGCCTTTCGAGAAGACCTGAATTGAGATGATCGAGGTCTCCTTCGCCACCCCGCCGGTGCCGGCGGCGATGCCGGCGACGAAAGTGCCGTGGGCGCACTCGTTCGGCGCGAACCTGCATGGAGCGCCCGCCCCCGTCCCCGAGTCCTTGTCGGTGCCATCCAGGCAGCTTGATCTATGCGTGTAACAGGCCTCGTAGACGACCTTGTTCGCGAGGAAGGGGTGTTTTCTATCCACCCCTGAGTCGAGGATCGCCACGCTCCATCCCGTCCCCGTGTATCCCGCAGCCCAGGCGTCTGTGGCACCGATGATCACCGTGCTCTGGCTGAGCGACGGGAACAACACGCGATCCTCGGCGACAAGCCTCACTCCCGGCAAACCCTCCAGGCTCCAGAGAGCCTCCTCGTTTGCTTCCATCGCCACGAAGGGAATAGTCTCGTATTCATGGCTCACTTTGAACGAGCCCGGCCGCAACGCGGACTTTAGCCGCTCGCGCGCGCCCGCGATGGCAGTCCTCTGACCGAGAATTGCCGACGTGCCGGGAAGCTCGCCTTCGGGCCGCGCCGGCGGGTCGAGTTGAACGATGACCTGCACACTGCCGCCGGCCTGAGCCTGTTCCAGCAGGCCCGCCGGAACCCTCTGGGCCGGGAAGCCCGGCAACGCCGACGATGTCAGACATGCGACGAAGGCGGCGAGCCGCGCCGGCGGCGGGAAAGACACACGTGTACGAGGGATCATGGCGCCCTCCCAGGCGAATTCGCGGGGGTAGGCTTTCATGATAACCCCACGCGCCTTCGATTGTCACGGGGAGATTCGGGAGGATTCAGGTGGCGATCGTGTCCTAAGGGGCGGTAGATTGTCGGTTTCGGGGAAGGGTGGTCATGGTCGATATCGGGTTTCACGGCGGGGCGGGCACGGTCACCGGCTCGCGCCACCTCGTGATGTCGGGCGAGGAGCGCGTGCTGGTGGACTGCGGCATGTACCAGGGACTGAAATCCCTGAGGGTGAAGAACTGGGAGCCCAGCCCCTTCGATGCGGCCTCGCTCCCCTTCGTCATCCTCACGCACACTCACATTGACCACTCCGGGATGCTGCCCCGTCTGGTCAAGGAGGGCTTCCGTGGCGCGGTGATCTGCACGCCCCCCACGCGCGACCTCGCCGAGCTGCTCCTGCTCGACGCCGCGCATCTCCAAGAGGAGGATGCCGATTTTTTGAACAGAAAGGGGCTTAGCAAGCACGCTCCGGCGCTGCCCCTGTTCGACACCGAGGACGCGCAGCGCGCGCTGTCGCTGTTTACGACGCGGCCGTACGGCGGGTGGACCGAGCTGCCGGGCCGTTTCTCGTTCCGGTTCCTCAACGCGGGTCACCTGCTGGGCTCGGCCATGGTCGAGATGAAGGTGCGTGAGAACAGCTCGGAGACCTCCATTCTCTTCTCGGGGGACCTGGGAAGGTTCGACATGCCTCTCAATCCCGATCCCGATCCGCCTCCAGCCGTGGACTACATGCTGCTGGAGTCCACGTACGGCAACAGAGTCCACTGCGCCGAAAACCTCTACGATCAAGTGGAGCGCGTCGTGAAGGAAACCTCAAGGAAGCGAGGCATCGTCGTGGTGCCGGCCTTCGCCGTCGGACGGGCGCAGCAGATCATCTACGTCTTGAACGTGTTGATGGAGAGTGGACGGCTGCCCGATCTTCCGATACACCTCGACAGCCCGATGGCGGTGGATGCCACGCGCATCTACCGGAACTATCCCTCCGAGCACGAGGCGCGGCAGGAGCTGACGGCCAGCAACGTCATCCTGCACCGATCCGTGGAAGAGTCCAGGGCCCTGAACAATTTGAAGGGCCCAGCCATCCTGATCTCCTCCAGCGGGATGCTGGCGGGAGGGCGAATCCTCCATCATCTCAAGAGGCTGCTGCCCGATGTGCGCCATACCATCGTGCTGGCTGGCTATCAGGCCGCGGGCACCCGCGGCCGCGCGCTCCTGGAGGGGGCCAGGACCATCCGGATCCACGGCGAGGATGTCCCCGTGCGGGCCAGGGTGGAGGATTTCTGCGGCTTCTCCGGGCACGCAGACGCCGATGAGATGATGCGCTGGCTGCACAAGATCCCGCGGCCGCCCCGCACGGTGTTTTTGACTCACGGCGAGCCGGAGGCCGCCTCCGCCCTCGCGGCCAGGATTTCGAGAGAGAACGGATGGAAGACCCACCTGCCGGAGCTGGGAGAGATAATCAACCTTCGATGAGACGGCGCGCTGGGTGACGCCGAGATCGGAAGGAGGAGCGGGCGTTGTACAAGAAGACCGCCAGGAAACGGATCGAGCGCCTCAAGAGATCTCCCGCCTACCGGCGGGCATACGAGGATGTGGACTTTCTCCATCGCGAGGACCTCCGTCCGGTGCGGCTCGAGCTCGAGCTCCTGAAGCCCGAGTTGATGCTCAAGGAGCAGAGCATCAGATCCACCGTAGTGGTCTTCGGCAGCACCCGCATCGAGGAGAGGTCCACGCTCAAGCCGGTTGTCGCCGCGCTGGAGAAGAGGCTGGCGGCCGATCGGGCTAACGGCTCACTGGCGCAGGAGCTGGCCGCCGCCAGAAGACTCCTGGCCAAGACGAACTATTACGACGAGGCGCGGGAGCTCGCGCGTCTCGTCTCGACCGCCTGTCAAACCGACGGCCGCCGCGACTACGTCATCGTGACGGGCGGGGGTCCCGGCATCATGGAAGCCGCAAACCGGGGCGCCCACGACGCAGGATGCATGAGCATCGGTCTCAACATCACGATGCCGGCGGAGCAAGAGCCCAACCCCTACATCACCCCGGAGCTGTGCTTCCAGTTTCACTACTTCGCGCTGCGCAAGATGCACTTCATGATGCGCGCCAAGGCGATGGTAGCCTTCCCGGGCGGGTACGGGACGATGGACGAGCTGTTCGAGACGCTTACCCTGGTGCAGACGGGGAAGGTGAAACGGCTGCCGGTCATTCTCTTCGGCCGGGAGTTCTGGTCGCGGGCCATCAACTTCGAGTTCCTGCGCGATGAGGGGGTCATCGCTCCTGGTGACCTGAAGCTGTTCCGTCACGCCGAGACCGCGAAAGAGGCGTGGGAGAAGATCAAGCAGTACTATCGCAACCGGGGCGAGCGGGTGCCGCCGCGTGGAAGGGGATGAGGCAAGAAGTCGCTGGCAAGGGCGCAACATCCGCCGCGGCCGCAGGGATGAGAGCTCCAGCGATCTCCTGATCATCGCGCCTCCGCCTCCGCACGCTCCAGCTCCTCGAGGGCATCCTCCCACTCGCGGTTGAGGCGCGACAGCTCGACCTGGACCGACTTCTTCTGCTCCCCCAGCGAGCGGGCGAGGCCCTCGGCACGGTAGGTCGCCGGGTCGGCGAGGCGCGCTTCGATCTCGTCGAGCTTCGATTCGGCGGCCGTGATCGCCTCCTCCATGGAGGCCACGCGCTGCCGGCAGGTGCGCTGCCTGCGATTCTTCTCGTTGCGTGCCTCCGCCTCCACGCGCTTCAGCTCCTTGCCCACTTTCCTGCCCGACGCCGCAGCAACAACGAGCGGCGCCGCGGCATCCGGACGGGCCATCCACGCATGCCATGCATCGTAGTCGCCATCGTGCACCTTCAACTCCCCGGCCACCAACCCGGCCACTCTCGTCGCCACCTTGTTGATGAAGTAGCGATCGTGCGAGACGAACAGCAGCGTGCCGTCGTAGCGGGCCAACGCCCCCTCCAGCGCCTCCCGCGCGGGGAGGTCCAGGTGGTTGGTCGGCTCGTCGAGCACCAGGAAGTTTCCCGGGTCTAGCATGAGCCGCGCCAGGGCGAGTCGGCTCTTCTCGCCGCCCGACAGGACTTCGACCGTCTTGAAGACATCCTCTCCTGAAAACTGGAAAATCCCGAGAAGGGATCGCAACTCGCCCGGCGCCCGCGCCGGCGCCCACGCCTGCATCTCCTGAAGCACCGTGCGGCCTGGCGTCAGTGTCTCCAGCACGTGTTGTGCGAAGTAGTGCAACGCCACCTTCTCGCCCAGCTCGACACCGCCGTCATCGGGCGGCACGAGCCCGGCGATCATCTTGAGCAGCGTGCTCTTGCCGCAACCGTTGGGCCCCACCAGCGCGAGCCTCTCTCCACGGTGAAGCTCCAGATCGATGCCGGCGTCGCGCGCCCCCAGCACGCGCCGGCCTTCGTAGCTCTTCGATACCTTCACCAGGCGAAGAGCGCGGGCGGCCGATCGAGGGGCGGAAGGGAGCAGGAATCGCCAGGTCTTCTCGTCCGGGGGGACCTCGGTGTGCTTCATCTTCTCCAGCATCTTGATGCGGCTCTGGACCTGCCTCGCCTTCGTGGCCTTGTACCGGAACCGTTCGATGAAACGCTCCACCTCGCCCACGCGGTGCGCCTCCTGCGCCGCGGCCGCGCGCGCGCGATCGCGCGCCGATTCCTTCTGGACGCGATATCGATCATAGTTGCCCGCGTACACCGCGAGACGACCTCGATCCATGTCGGCGATGGACGTGGCGAGGTGGTTCAGGAAGGTGCGATCGTGGGAGACGATGATCAGGCCCGACTCGATCTCCGCCAAGTACGACTCGAGCCAAGCCACCGCCTCCAGGTCCAGGTGATTGGTCGGCTCATCCAGCAGCAGGTAGTCGGGACGCATCAGCAGCAGCGCCCCCAGCGCCGCGCGCATCCTGTACCCGCCCGACATCTCCTCCAGCGGGCGCGCGTGGTCCGTCGGGGCGAATCCCAGTCCCGTCAGGATGCGCTTCGCCTCCGACTCGATGCGGAACCCGCCGGCCGCCTCGAACCGGTGCTGCAGGTCGCCCGCGAGTCGCGTGAGATCTTCCAGGACGCGGCCCTTCGCGTGCGCCATCTCCTCATGGGCCGAAGTCAGCTCGGCCTCGAGCTTCACGATTGCGGGGAACCGTGACAACAGCTCCTCAAGCACCGTGCCTCCGGCCGGCCGGGCCCCTTCCTGGGGCAGGTATCCGAACGTCGTACCGCGAGGACGCTCCACCCTTCCCGCGTCGGGCTCCTCCTCTCCGAGGATCAACCGCAGCAGGGTCGTCTTGCCCGAGCCGTTCCTGCCCACAAGTCCCACGTGCGCGTGCGGCGGCACCGCCCAAGTGAGGTCCTTGAGGACCTCTCGCGCGCCGTACGACTTGGAGATCGATTCGAGACGGAGCATGTAATGGGTTCAGGTCTGTTAGAACAGATCGGTCAGGCGGAACGACACCCTCTCCTCGCAGCTCATGAGCGCGGGTGTGATCCCCTCGTCGAGCGGGAGCCACATCGTGCTCACGGAAGACCTGGGTGGCGCAGGAGCCGGGAGCGTCTCGGGCGGCGTTCGCAGCCTCGGATCGCGGCAGGCCTGCGCGGGGGTCAGCCAGGTGTGCACGCGAGCAGCTCCCCGGCTGCGGCACTCCTCGAAGAGGTCGTCCAGCAGCGCCGGGAGGACCTCCCCGGGCCTCATCTCGCCGAACTCCAGAAGCTCCGCGCTAACGACGCCGCCCGCGCTCTTGAACCTCGACCAGAGGTATCCCTCATCCCCCGCCAGCGCAACGCGGCTCTCCCATGACTCGGCGCCGAAGTACAGCGTGGGATACGAGGCCCTCTCCAGCAGATACTTCCAGTACTCGATGTCTCTCACGAGGCTGAAAGCAGCCTCTCCGTCCTCCGCATCCCGGATCCGCGCCACCCGTTCGACTTCATCGCCCCGCATGCGTCTTGGACGCGATGGCGTGGAGCCCGCGGAGGGCACTCGGATCCAGGCGGCACAGGATGGAAGCCGTCTGTATCCCTGCCCTGCGTAGTAGTCGGGCCCGATCTCGGAGAACAGCAGAGACAGCGCGTCGCCTCGTTGCCGCATGATGCCGTGCGCGAGGCGCAGCATCTGCGCGGCGCGCCCGCGGCGGCGGCCCGCGGGAAGAGTGAAGACGGCCCCGACACCACCCACCGAGATGCTCTCGCCGAGAAGTCGCGCCCCGAAACGATAGAGTTTCATGGCCGCAAGCGGATCGCCCTTCTCACCCTCCTTAAGAACCAGGAAGCGGTAGTTGCCCGGCGAGGACTTCGCCCATCCGCTCTGCATCAGCGCGCCGACGAACTCCCGGTAGGCGGCCAGAGGCAGTCCGTCCCCCCACAGCGCCTGGGTGTGGGACAGGATTGCATCGATTTCCTCCGGGCGGGCGTCACGCAGGATCATGTGCTCCAGGTTACCCTTGTCGTCGCTCGCCGGGCAAGTTGTGAGAGAATGCACGCTCGTTTTCCACCCTGCTAAGGAGCGACCTGATGGAAACCGCGCTTGTCATGATGGCGATGGCACTGGCGGCGCCGCCCTGGCTCACACGCGCCGAGCGGACCGGCTTTCTGGAGACATCGCGTTACGAAGAGACGCTGCAGGACTGCCGGCGTCTCGAGAGGGACTCTCCGTGGATCAAGGTGACTTCGTTCGGCAAGAGTCCCGAAGGGCGCGACCTGATTCTCGTCATCGCGTCGAAGGACAGAGCCTTCGATCCGGCCGCGGCCCAGAGGACGGGCAAGCCCGTTGTGCTGATCCAGGCCGGCATCCACGCCGGAGAGATCGATGGCAAGGACGCGGGGCTGATGCTCCTGCGCGACATCGCCGTCACCAGGCGGCACGCCGCTCTGCTGGAGCGCGCCATCATTCTGTTCATGCCGATCTACAACGTGGATGGCCACGAGCGCTTCGGTGCGTTCAACCGCATCAACCAGGATGGTCCCAAGGAGCAGGGATGGCGCGTGACCTCGCGCAACCTGAACCTGAACCGCGACTACATGAAGGCCGACGCCGTGGAGACCCGGGCATGGCTGAAGCTCTTCATTTCGTGGTGGCCCGACCTTTTGATCGACTGCCACGTCACCGACGGAGCCGACTACAGGTACGACGTGACCTACTATATCGAGACCGGTCCCAACGCGCCGCCCTCGGTGGCGGCCTGGATCCGGTCGGTCGTGGAGGATCATGCCGTGGCTGCTCTGGAGGCCTCCGGTCATCTTTCCTCGCCCTTCATCTTTCTCAAGGATGACGCCGATCCCGCCGCCGGGCTGGTGAGCTTCCCGCCCACTCCGAGGTTTTCCACGAGCTACGCCGCGCTGCAGAATCGCCCATCGTTCCTCATCGAGACGCACATGCTGAAGGACTATCGCACGCGGGTCATCGGAACCTACGACACGCTGCGCGCGCTCCTCGAGGAGGTGAACCGCGACGCGGACGCCCTGAAAGAAGCGGTGAAGCTGGCCGACGCGCGAGCGGCGCGGCCCGGGATCGTCCCTCTGGTCTTCCGCACCACCGATCGCGCGCGCAAGGTCACGTTCCACGGAGTCGGGTACCGACGGGAGCTGAGCGAGGTCTCCGGGACGGTTCGTATCCTGTATGGAAAAGAGCCGCTGGATCTGGAGGTTGATCGCTCGGACGAGATCGAGCCCCTCGTCTCGGTCGAGAAACCCGCGGCGTACATCGTGCCCCCGCAATGGACCGAGGTGATCGACGTGCTGAAGGCGCACGGTCTGCGGCTCCTGCGCCTGAAGGAACCCGTGACGGGCGCCTTCGACGGCTACCGACTCACCGAGCCGTCCTGGCAGACCGCCCCCTTCGAAGGGCGCCACACGGCCACCTTCAAGACCGAGCGCATCAAGTCGGAGCAGCGCACCTACCCCGCGGGATCGGTCGTGGTGCCGGCGGATCAGAGATCCTCGGCGGTGGCGGTCCACCTGCTGGAGCCGCAGGGGCCCGATTCGTTCGTTGCCTGGGGTTTCTTCGACGCCATCTTCGAGCAGAAGGAGTATGCGGAAGCGTACGTGATGGAGAGCCTCTCCCGCGAGATGCTCGCCAAGGACCCGGCGCTGAAGGCCGAGTTCGAAAAGGCGCTGGCCGATCCCGCGTTCGCCGCGAGCCCCGCAAAGCGTCTGGATTTCTTCTACCGCCGGAGCCCCTGGTGGGACAACCGCATCGGACTCTATCCCGTGGGGCTCGTGATGGCACAGCGGGAGTTCCCGGCGGAACCCCTGCCATGATGAGCGACGCGACACTCCTCGGCGTTCTTCTCGGCGGCCTTCTGATGGCGGCCGGCGGGCGAGCAGTCGAATCCGTAGATGCGATGCTGGACCGGGAGATGGCGGGCCTGATCGAAACGTACCAGAAGCTCCATGCCTCCCCCGAGCTATCGCATCACGAGGAGAAGACCTCCGCACTGCTCGCCGGCGAGCTGAGAGCGAGCGGATACGTCGTCACCGAGCGCGTGGGGAAGTTCCATCCTCCTGAGTGGACCGGGTACGGCGTGGTGGCCGTTATGAAGAACTCAGAGGGTCCGACGGTGCTCGTGCGGACCGACATGGATGCGCTGCCCGTGGAGGAGAGAACCTCCCTGCCTTACGCGAGCAAGGTGCGGGTGAAGAACGACTCGGGCCAGGAGGTCGCCGTCATGCACGCGTGTGGGCACGACCTCCACATGACGTCGCTCCTCGGGACGGCCCGGGTGATGGCCCGGATGAAAGAACGCTGGCGTGGCACGCTCGTCCTCGTCGGGCAGCCTGCCGAGGAGACGATTGACGGAGCCGCCGCCCTGCTGGCTGACGGTCTGTACGAACGGTTCCCCCGCCCCGACTTCGCCCTCGCCCTCCATGACAACGCCGAGCTGGAGGCGGGCAAGGTGGGCTGGTCCCCGGGATTCGCCCTGGCAAGCTCCACGTCAGTGGACATCACCGTGCGAGGCCTCGGCGGCCATGGGTCGAGGCCCGAGGCCACGAAGGACCCGATCGTCGTTTCCGCCCAGATCATCATGGCCCTGCAGACGATCGTGAGCCGCGAGATCTCCCCCCTGGACCCGGCGGTCGTCACCGTGGGCTCGATCCACGGCGGCACCAAACGCAACATCATCCCCGACCAAGTGGAGCTGCAGCTCACGGTAAGGGCCTACAAGGAGGATGTGAGACAGAAGATCCTCGCCTCCATCGAGCGGATCAGCGTGGAGACCTCCAGGGCGGCAGGCATCCCGGAGGATCGGGCGCCGATCGTCCGGGCGAGCGAGACCGAGTTCGCTCCGGCGACCTACAACGACCCGGACCTGACCCACCGCCTGTCGGACGTGCTGGAGAGGACGCTGGGTGCCGAGAACGTCGTGAAGTGGCCCCCCATCATGGGTAGCGAAGACTTCGGCCGCCTGGGCCTCGAGGGGCAGAAGATCCCGACCTGTCTTTTCTGGCTTGGCGCCGTCGATCCGGAGAAGGTCGCTCGGAGCAGAGAAACCGGCTCCCCTCTTCCCTCCCTTCACTCGAGCCTCTTTCAGCCGCTGCCCGAGCCTGCGATCCGCACCGGCGTGAAGGCCATGACCGCAGCCCTGATGGATCTCATGAAGAGGTAGGGGTCCGGCAAAGCGGACGGACGCCCCCCTCGCCGGCCGGAATCCCAGGCGGGGCGCGCTTTGACTTCGGATCCTCCCACCCTATATTTGCCCACCCGTATGCCCTCCTGCGAGGAGCGCGCGGGACGTGGCGCCCCGAGATCCGCCGGGGCTGGGTGAGCGAGGTCCTCATGAGCTACGACGACACCGTGCGTGAGGAGATCCGACAGGCTCTCTTCGAGATGCAGCAGTATTTCTCCGACCGCGTCGCCCCAATGATGGTGGCGGACTCCATCGAGCTGCTCGTCAAGCAACCACCGGAGCTGGCGGCCGCGCAGATCCAGGGCTGGGCCGCCGCCCAGTACCGCGGCACCCAGGAGGGACTGTCCCTGATCGACTACTACTTCCACGCACTCAAGAAGCTCCACCTGATGGGCGCCTTGCAGCTCCTTCCGAAAGCGACCCTGCGAAAGTACCTCGAGGATCTCGAGAAGCTCATGATCGCCCGTGCTCCAGAGGAGGATCGCGAGGTTCTCAAGTCGAACCTGGCTGGCCTTGGCAGGCCGGAGGCGGACCTGGTCTCCCCGCCGCAGGTCCTGCACCCCCAGGGCGCCGGTTCCTCGCCGCTTCGCGCCGGCGGCGCATTCTCGGAGGAGGCGGCCCGCGGGCTGAAACGCTTTTCGCTTCTGATCGAGCGCCTCCAGAGCAGCATGAAGGGCGCGGCCGGTCATGGCACGGGCGCGGCGGCCGGCGGGGGCGGGCTGATGTCCCAGATCGTCGCCACCGCCGCCCTCAGCTCGCGCACCCCCGGGGACCTGGATCAGTTCCTCGCGCGCCTCCGCGAGGCGGGAGTGGAAGCGGGGACGGATCGGATCTTCAAGGAGCTTGGCCGCAGCCTGCCCGGATGGGCGCTCCCCGCATCGGCCGTCGCGGACGGCGGGGCGCCGTCCTCCGGGCCCGCGCTGGAGGCGATGCAGCGGCTGATCACGTTGACGAACGACAGGGCGGAGGGCGCCAAGCGCTTCCGCGAGATGGTGCTGGCCGCCATCGAGCAGTTCAACCAGGGCGCGATCGGTCCAGCCGTCACGATGTTCGACCTCGCGGATCGCCTCGTCGCCGAGAAAAAAGTGGATCCTCAAGTCATCGAGTCGATACGCAACAGGGCCCATGAATCGCTCAACGTGGACGAGATGCGCAAGCTCACGGAAAGGCCCGACAGGCACCCCCTGTTGCGCAAGGTCCTGACTTTTTTTCCGGCACTGCGACCCAACGGGCTCCTCGACGACCTGAACGGCGAGCAGAAGCGGGAGCGCCGTCATTTCCTTCTCATCCTGCTCGAGGCTCACGGCCCCGCCGCGCGGGCCGCCGCGCTCAAGCGCCTCGAAGGAGCTGCGCCGGGAGACGTCGGACAAGCGTGGTACTACACGAGAAACCTCCTTCATCTCCTGCGGCGCATCCCTCGCCCTCAGGACGCGCCGGTAGAGAACGAAATGGACCTGGTGGCGCGATTCTCGAGCCGCGACCAGCCGCTGCCGGTGACGCGTGAGGCAATTGGGGTCCTGGGACAGACCAAACACAGGAAGTCCGAGAGGGCCCTCATCGTCCGCCTGGCCGAGTACGAAGCTACCCTCCTTTCGGAGCGGCACCCGCCCGAGGATCCTCAGGAAACAAGGACAATCCTGGACCAGATCCTCTCCGCTCTGGCGCGGTTCGGCACGCCTACAGCCTGTCGTGCCGTGCTGGATCACGCGCTGGGCGGGAACCCGCAGCTCGGTGACACGATGGCCCGCCTCGCGGACCTCGGCGAGCAGGATCTCTCGGGAGATCGGGAGGCCGTGGACCGCCTGCTCGAGAGCCTGAGAAGCCAGATGCCCAGGAAGATCTTCGGCTTCGCATTCAAGAAGAGGCACGAAAACCTGCTGCACCTGATCGAAGCGCTTTCCGGGACGCCCGCATCCGCGGTGCGTCAGGTGTTCGCGGAAATCGTCCAGGGTTTTCCCGGAGAGCAGGTCGCCGAGGCCGCGGGCGCGGCGCTCGCGGGATTCGACCCTGCCCGCAGGCCGCCTGAGACCGGCAGCGCGAGCCTCTCGGGCGATCTCGACCTGTTCGGCCTTCCGAACCTCATGCAGAACCTCGCCGATTCCAAGGTGACGGGAGTCCTGACTCTGACGGGGGCGGAGGGCAGGATCATCGGGACGCTGAACCTCCACGCGGGGAAGATCCAGAGCTGCCAGATGGGGCATCTGCAGGGAGAGGACGCCGTGTTCCAGCTCTTCGAGAAGCCCGTGCCGGCCACCTTTGCCTTGAGGCGAGCCTCCGAGCCGCAGACAGGTGGCAACGCGCCGGAGGTCGTGGGAGAGGTCACGGCGTTGCTGCTTGAGGGGATGCGCAGGTACGACGAGTTCCGGCAGGCGTGCGCGATCGTGCCTGACGACATGCGCCTTGCCTCGACCGGACGCAAGCCGACTCCCCTCGAGGACGAGAATGACCAGGTCCTGATCCGCACCCTTTGGTCGAAGGCGTTCTCGGGAGCCACTCCGTCACGTTGCGAGGAGGAGATCGCCGCCGATTCATATCGCATCCGCCGGCTGCTGGCCCACTGGCTTGAAGGCGGGGCCCTGCAGCCGGCAGCCGGTGAGCAGGTCAAGGCCTGACGGCCTTTCTCCCTGGATTTCGACCAAGAAGGTGGCCGTGCCCCCGGGTGCCGTTCCCACCGCGTGAAATCCCGCAGCCTTTGTGAGCGGCCCGACGCCGTGAAGGGTCTTGGAGTCCCCCTGCCCCCTCGCGTCCCACTCCGGACAGACGGGGCGCTGGCAGGGGGCTTGCTCTGGATCCAATTGGATCCAATCGGAAATCGACCAGGCAGGAAGAAGGAGAGCCTGCGAGCGAGGAGGTCGACCATGAGCAAGTTCCGCCTGTGGGACATCGTCCGTTTCAGCATCGTGGCGTTGAGCTTCCTGTCGCCGCCGGCCTTCGCGCAGCGCACCGGCGACCCCAGCAAGGGCATCCCGAACTACAACCCGGCCACCGAGGTGACGGTGACCGGAAGCGTCGAGGAGGTCAAACAGCACCCGAACCCGGGCGGGGCGGGGCTGGACGTGCATGTGATCTTCAAGACCGACCAGGAGACCCTCGAGGTCCACCTCGGCCCCCCGGCCTGGATGGCGGACAATGGC
This sequence comes from Acidobacteriota bacterium, assembly GCA_045402695.1. Classification (GTDB taxonomy): domain Bacteria; phylum Acidobacteriota; class Polarisedimenticolia; order JACPZX01; family DASXTC01; genus JAWPNA01. Next base: position 14,585 of record JAWPNA010000166.1, on the reverse strand, counting down.
TTCACGATGGCCAAGGGGGACAGGATCGAGGTGCTCGGATCGAAGATGCAGCTCGAGGGCAGGGCGGCGATCGTGGCCCGCGAGGTGACCAAGAACAGAATGACGCTGATCTTTCGCGACGCGAAAGGCAACCCTCTCTGGACCCGGACCTGGCAGCGCTGAGGTGGAAAAACGACGATCAGCCGAGCCCGTTGATGTGGGCGATCTTGGCCTGAGGGCTCATCCGGTGGAAGAGTCTGAGTTGACGCGGCCGTTGCGTCGCCGGCAGCAGGTCGAGCTGACTCACGTATCGGGCGGCGAACCGGGAGGCGTCATGGTAGCGCGCGCGCACGTCGGGGTCGGCAGCCACGTAGTCACCCTTCTCGAACAGGTGAAGGCGAATCCAGGCTGAGTCTTCCGGCGACAGCCTCGTCAAACGCCGCATCCTGCCGACGAACAGCTTCAGCATGAGGTACTTGGTCACGTTGGCGTGGAGTTCCAGGTCGAGCAGGCTGATGGCGGCGCCGGCGCGGAAGCGTTCGGCGATCACGAGGAAGTGATCCAGCTCCTCCACCAGCACGGTGAAGGCATCCACGTTGCCGTCATTGAGCCGGCGCGTGGGATCGTTTCGCTCGAGGCAATCGATGAGGCTGTCGGGGTAGTAGACGGAGACGGCCAGACCGTCGCCGTCCCGCCGCAGGAGTGTCCTCGCGCCGCAGGCAGGCGACATGACCTTCTCGGTCACTTTCCCAGCGGCCTGCATCGCCGAGTAGATCGTTCTGTAGCCCTGGTCTCCTATGACGTACGCGCCGATCTCGCCGACGCCGGTCTGAAGGTCATACGTCCGCTCGATGATGCCCTGGAGTCTCTCCAGCAGAGACAGTTCAGTGCGATCCACGCTCCCGTCCTTGCGGGAGATAAAGGAACGTGCCCCCGTCGAAGTCCACGGCGATTCCCTTGTAGGGAACCTGCACGCGCGCCGAGCCCATCACGCGTCGCTGCACGGAGGCCGCATCGTAGGCGCGTTTGCCTTCCTTCACCTCACGGATGTAATCCCTCAAGGTCCTGTCCGCCCTCGGTGAGCGGCTCTCGTCCCGCTTGATCTTCTTGCTGACCTCGATGTTGCAGACCGTGTTCAGCATGCGAGCCATTGGCCGGGCCCCGAACTCCGGGCTGTACCCGCGGCGGATCAATTCCTCGCGGGCGCGCGGCGTGACCGTCAGCTCGAGGCCGTGCATGGCTATGTAGCGCGTCGCGATCTTGTCGAACTCCAGATCGAAGATCGACTGAATGCTGCCCCTGGACAGAGGAGTGAACTTGATCACCGTGAGCCGGTTGACGAACTCCGGCGAGAGGATCTTCTTCAGGTCGCGCATGACCTCTTGATCGCGAAGCATCTGCTGGTCGGTCTCCTCGAGAAAGCCGATCGAGCTGGTCGAGGTCTGCAGCCGGCTGTAGCCGACATTGGAAGTGTAGACGATCATCGAGTTGATGAAGTTGAGCATCTGTCCACGGTTGTCCATGGTGGTGCCGCGGTCCATCAGCGAGAGGAAGAACTTCCTGAGCTGAGGATGCGACTTCTCGACTTCGTCCACCAGGATCACCGAGAAGGGTGACTGAGAAGATCGCGAGTAGAACTCCGTGAGGATCCCCTCCTCGTCGCTGCGGATGAACCCGCGGGCAGCTCCCTTCAGCTCGTTGATGTCCGAGGGGTAGGTGTACTGCGGCCCCTCGAGCTGCAGCATCGGGATCTCGAAGTCCCACCTGTGCTCGAGGGACTTTACCAAGCTCTCGACGAGGTGGTTCTTGCCCACGCCCGTGGGTCCCACGAAGAAGTAGGTCGCCGGCCTGTTGAGGCTCTGCGTCCCCACGGCGTACAGCGACAGCTCGTCGCAGAGCGCATCCACGGCGCTCTGCTGGTCGATGACCAATCGCTTGAGCTCCGACCTGAGGTCCTCGATGTCGAGGCCTCCGAACAACAGCATCCTTTCGTAGAGCGACAGGAGGTCCTTCCTCGGGAGCCGATCCATTTCGGCCACGGCCAGCGCGGGCTTCATGTCCTCGGGCAGGAACTCAGGCCTCTCCCCCATCAGGCCGCCGGCGAAGCCTGGAGGATCCGCGTATCGCCTGTTGCCGAGCGAATCCAGCCCCGCCGCATCGGAGACGGAGGCCGGAGGTGTGATCGAGGGCGGTGTGGAGGCATCGGAAGCTCTCTTCGGTCGATCCGTTGGTGATGTCGGACTCATGCTGAGCGGGCCCGGAACTGACCGGAAATCCACAGTGTTCCCCTCCATCGGGTGGTACCTAGGTTTGTGGTTCTGTCCGGAACGCCGGTCGCCGGGGTCGAACAAGCCCAGCTCCCGGAGCAGTTCGGCATGGAGTGTGAACCTGCTGCCGCACTGCCTGAGGAAGACGATCTCCTCCTCGATCGGCAGGTTCCACAGGCGGTTCTGGCGGAAGAACTCCTTCAGCCGTCTGTCATCCGACAGCATCTCGAGAACCTCTGACGCCAGCTCATAGGCTCTGCTGCCGAGCTGGATCAGGTCCTGCCCTTTGTATGCGTGGCGGCCGAAGAGTCCAACGTCGTACAAGCACTTGTCGCCGATCCCCTTCATGTCATCGGGGATCTTCCCCATCTGGTGGATGGTCTCCGCGGGGAGGTCCTCTTCGCGGCTCGTCAGAGGGCTGAACAGGTGGATGCCGCCGAAAGCGTCTCGCCGGACGATCCGGCCGAGCCGCTCGTCCTTCAGAGCGTCGGCCAGCAGCAAGGTGTGATTGCTGGCCACTTCGACGAGATGCCGCAACTCCAGGTCGTCGAGCGAGTCCCTGCAGTTGCGCCGGGCGAGATCCTTGAGCCTGATCTCGAGATCTTCTCGTCCCGGCAGCGCGATGTCGTCCAAGACGCCGACTCCTTGCTTCGACCCGCCGGGCGCCAGGGAGCGTCCGGGGGGCCGGGGTCCGTCTGTCCACCGTCGGGCGGGTCTTCTTTGCCCTTGGGAGTCATCGCGGACCTCCGTCGGATGTCGAGGAATATACTTGGTCACCCCGGGACAGGCAAGCGTCACATTCTCACAACTCCTTTATCTGCTGGTATTTGAATGGAACCAACCGTCCCAGCCGGAGCAATGGGTCAGAACCCGACGGCGCGCGTGGGCACCGGTTTTGACTTGACAGGCGGTCCCGCTGGGGCTTATAGTTGGCACTCGATTACAGAGAGTGCTAACAAAACCCACTAAACCTGTCCCATTCAGACACTTACAGCAGGAGGTTGAACCGAGATGAAAGTGAAGCCCCTTTTGGACCGCGTGCTAGTGAAGAGGGTGGATGCCGCGGAGAAGGTCAAGGGAGGAATCATCATCCCCGACACCGCCAAGGAGAAGCCGATGGAGGGGAAGGTCATCGCCGTGGGCGCAGGCCGCCTGGACGATGACGGCAAGAGGATCCCCATGGAGGTGAAGTCGGGCGACCGCATTCTGTTCGGCAAGTACGCCGGCACGGAGATCAAGGTCAACGACGAGGAGCACATCATCCTCCGCGAAGACGAGATCCTCGGAATCATCCAGTAAGCCCACCAACTCAACCAACACCGTTCACGACTGACAAGGAGGTCTTAACCAGATGGCTGCGAAGGAAATCACCTACGCTGAGGATTGCCGTCAGAACATCCTCAGGGGTGTTAACAAACTGGCCGACGCCGTCAAGGTGACGCTCGGTCCCAAGGGCCGCAACGTTCTGATCGAGAAGAAATTCGGCTCACCCGTCAGCACCAAGGACGGCGTGACCGTGGCCAAGGAAGTCGAGCTGTCCGACCCCAAGGAGAACATGGGCGCGCAGGTGGTCCGAGAGGTCGCCAGCAAGACATCCGATGTGGCCGGTGACGGCACTACGACGGCAACCGTGCTCGCCCAGGCGATCATCCGCGAGGGCGTCAAGAGCGTCACCGCGGGCGCCAACCCGATGGACCTGAAGAAGGGGATCGAGAAGGCCGTCGAACTGGTCGTCGCGGAAGTGAAGAAGCTGTCCAAACCCGTGACGGGCAAGGCGATCGCCCAGGTGGGGACCATCTCCGCCAACAACGACGAAACCATCGGCGAGATCATCGCCAAGGCGATGGAGAAGGTCGGCAAGGACGGCGTCATCACCGTCGAAGAGGCCAAGAGCATGGAGACCTCTCTCGAGGTGGTGGAAGGGATGCAGTTCGATCGCGGCTACCTCTCCCCCTACTTCGTGACCGACCCGGAGAGGATGGAGTGCGTGCTCGAGGACGTGCTCATCCTGATCCATGAAAAGAAAATCAGCAGCATGAAGGACCTGCTCCCGATTCTGGAGCAGGTGGCCAAGATGGGCCGTCCGCTGCTCATCATCGCCGAGGACGTCGAGGGCGAGGCGCTGGCGACCCTGGTGGTCAACAAGCTGCGTGGCACCTTGCACGCCGCGGCCGTGAAGGCTCCCGGCTTCGGTGATCGCCGCAAGGCCATGCTCGAGGACATCGCAATCCTCACCAACGGCAAGTGCATCACCGAGGACCTCGGAATCAAGCTGGAGAACATCCGAGTGGAGGACCTGGGCCGCGCCAAGAAGATCACGATCGACAAGGAGAACACCACGATCGTCGAGGGCAAGGGCAAGTCCAGCGAGATCGAGGGCCGGGTGAAGCAGATGCGCGCCCAGATCGACGAGACCACCTCCGACTACGACCGCGAGAAGCTGCAGGAGCGGCTCGCGAAGCTGGTCGGCGGCGTGGCCGTGATCAAGGTGGGGGCCGCCACCGAGACCGAGATGAAAGAGAAGAAGGCCCGCGTGGAAGACGCCATGCACGCCACCAAGGCGGCCGTCGAGGAGGGGATTGTCCCCGGCGGCGGCATCGCGTACCTGAGGGCCATCCCCGCTCTCGAGAAACTTAAGGGCGACAACGACGACATCACGACCGGCATCAACATCGTGAGACGGGCGCTCGAGGAGCCGCTGCGGCAGATCGTCCAGAACGCCGGCCTGGAGGGCTCGGTCATCGTCAACGAGGCAAAGGGCCGCAAGAAGACCGAGGGCTTCGACGCCTACGAGGAGAGGTGGGTCGACATGTTCGACGCGGGCATCATCGACCCGACCAAGGTGACGCGCTGCGCTCTGCAGAACGCCGCCAGCATCGCGGCGCTGATGCTGACCACCGAGGCCCTGATAAGTGAGGTGCCCGAGGAGGAGAAGTCGAAGAATCCGGCGATGCCGCCCGGTGGCGGGATGTACTGATCCCGTCTGATGGCGCGAAAGCACGAACGGCCCGTCTCGCGGTCTGTTCCCTGACCCGCCGCGGGGCGGGCTCTTCATTCTCGCCCTTCAGACCCTCGGGGATTGCCGGCCGTTCACTTTGCTGATCGCCCGCTCCATTTCTCCCAGCTCCGACGACTTGATGACGTAAGCCCCCACGGGCCACGAGCGGAAGTCCTCCTTGGAGGACCAGTGGGCAGTATTGAGGATCACTTGGGCCACAAGTTGATCAGTGCCCCGGGCACGGCTGGAGAGTTCGAACCTCGATCACCTGGGCCACCAGGTGATCGGTAGTTCGAACCGGAGGATCGACTCGAACATCCGATCACCTGAGGAGCCACGCACTTCCTGCCCTGAGTCGAGAGGGCTGACGCTACCGAGGGCCTCGGCCGTGAGAGAGGTCGGGGCTTTTTCGTGTACGAGGGGCGCGGGATTCGGGGGATCGGGATGTCCCGGGCGGGGACACTCTCGGTGTTCACAACGACCTCCCGCGGCCCTCACAATCCAGAGAGCAATCTCATTCGCTACATGCAGCCTTCTGCACCGCATGACCCGTTGGAGGGAAGCATTCTGGCGTGCGGGCTCGCTCGTCGCGAGGACGTGCTGACAGAAGCCACACGACCAGAATACGCCGGCGACGGGCGCAAACGTTAGGCCTCCAAATTCATCCGGAACGCCTCCGCCGCCCGGTCTCACCTGACCTCGAAGTGTCCCATCTCCACGTCGGCCGAGTCATTCGTCTTCACCAACAGCCGCCCGTTCCCTCCAGACTCGAAGAAACCGAACAGGAACCTGTAGGCGCCGGGTGTGACCCGCCCGGAGAAGACGTGCCGGACGATCGTGCCCGGCTTCCAGGTCGAGGTCGCCGATGCGGGGAAGTGATCGAGATTGAGAAACCTGTGCTTCGCGCGGCCTTCGGGCTGCGGGGACAACTCATCGGGATAGGCGTGCAGGGAGATCATGTAGTCGGTCCGCATCTTCCTGGTGACCTGAAACCACCATGTGATCCGGAACGAGCCCTGTCCGCCGGGTTCGAAGTCGCCGCCCAGATAGACGAGGCGATCTCCGAGATCGACATGGAACGGAGCGACGGCATCGAGCCTGGCCTGGACCGCGGCCAGCCTGCCGGTATCTCCGATCCCGGCGCAGGCCCGGTGAAGGAGCGAGAGCGACGCGAGAGTACCCTCGGCATCAAGCTGTTGCCGGATCGGCGCACTACTCCGGAGGATCTCATCGGTTTCCTGAGCGAACCCTTCGTCCTCGATGGCCAGCAGAAGATCCGCGGGCGCGGCCCCCTGGACCTGTTCCTCCTGCGCCTCCCGGAGCCTCTGTCCGTAGACCCGCTCAATATAGTCTCGCGACCGCAGCTCCTCGATCCGTTTCCTCGCGAAGGCGTTCGCGGGGCGGCACGCCAGCGCCGCCTGAAAGGCACTCATTGCCTCGCCCCATCGCTGAAACGCGTCTTCGGCTCGAAGGAGATCCTCGCCATGCCGGTACCAGAGCGCCGACAGCCCGGAAAGCGGCGCCTCGAGTCGTTCCTCTACCCGCGCCTGGGAGCGCGTTGCGAGAAGCAGGTCGGTCGCCGCCTGGAGATCTCCCGCATCCACGAGAGTTTCCGCCTTTCTCAGGGATGACTCCACCAGCTCGGCCTCCCTCCGCTCGACATCCGGGCCGGGAGCCCCGCCGGCCGGGCCGACCTCGAAGGCGGTCACCACATGCGGGGCCGAAGGCTCCACCCCGGTGAGCCGGACCTCGATCTCGTACGGGCCCGCGGCGCCTCCCGGCGGTATCGTGAGCTCGTGCACCTCTCTGATCAGTTCGCCCGGAATCCAGCGGGCAGGCGGGTAGATGCCATGTGTGAAGGGACGATCCTGCCCCGCCAGGCGCGTCCCGCCGGGTGCGATCGGCGTCACACGGAGGCCGCCGACCTCTCTTGCGATGGGTGAGGTCGTCGTCCACCAGGTCGTCAGATGAACAGCTCCTCCCGGCTGGACCATCCTGGGTTCCAGACGGCAGCCGACAAGAGTTGGGCCTCCTTCGAAGGTCACCTCCAGGGGCTGTTCGATGCGCGGCGATTCGTCTACGAGGATCTCCCTGCGCAGATACTCACCGTCGAGGGTTCCGGGACAGCACGAGGAATCGCAGGGGCGCTCCCACAACGGGAGGTAGTCCAAGCGCAGGTCAAGATACTGGTGAAGTTGCGATCGGAGCGACCAGTTGCAGTGCGTGTGGATGAAGGTGGGTCGTTGCTCATTGAAAACGTACCAGCCGAAGTACCGTGGGTCGAAGTCATGCCTCGCGATGTGCACATCGGCCAACCCGGCCAGATCGATCATCCGGAGCCCCGAAGCGTACGAGGTGCCGCCCAGGTCCGGGTCCATGAGCGATGCATCGTGAATGCGGAGCTCCTTCGCGAGGGCCGCGAACCTGACTCCGCGCTCGGCGATCCGCGCGAACGAGACGGAGGGCGGCTTGACGGGTCCATCGATGAGCGCACGGGCCGGAAGGAGGGTTATTCCCGTGGTCACCGCCGTGAGAATCCCAGCAGCCGCCGCGCGAAGAGTCCTCCCGCGTTCCGACGCCGTGAGCGCCTCGACGGTGAGCAGCAGCGCGCCGCCCACGATCAGGTAGGAGATGGCGAGAAGCGGCGTCAGGAAGCGGTACTGCAGCATCCAGTCGCCGCCGACGTAGATGGTGTAGAACGCGCTCACCAGCGCGAAGAGCAGGAGGAGAGATACGCCAGCCGACCTGCGCCGGTTAACCCACAGGAGCGTGAGCAACGCGGCCGCAGGGAGGAGCCAGCGCAGATTCTGGTCGCGCAGGCCCGCCAGGAGGTACTCCCATCCACTGGAGTGGATGTCGAGGATTTGCTCATGCAGGTGCTGGGGCGGTCCGCCCGCCTCCATCTTGGCGTAGTAGGTATTGGGCAGCAGATCGGCGAAGTACGAATAATGCCACGCATGGTAGGTCAGAAACGGCACCGCGAACCCCGCGAGCCAGAGAAGGTCCCTCCTCGTGACGCGCCTGTTTCCGAGCGCCGCCGCAATCCCGTGCGCAAACGCGGCGGCGAAATACAGCACGCCTTCCGGCCGCGTGATCGAGACGAGAAACAGCACCAGGCCGGAGGCTGGCGCGCGCTCGGCCTCTTCAAATTCAGCGAGCCTCAGGTCGATCGCGAGGAGGATGAGGAAGATGTAGAGGGCATTCTCAAGACCCGAAATGCTCCATGCGGTGAATGGGACGCTGCAGGCCAACGCCAGTGCGGGCACGAAGTGCAGAGGGGAATCCCCCCGGCCGAAGCTCCGCTCCGAGATCCGTCCGAGCAGAACAAAGGATGCCACGGCCGCCGTCACCGAAAGAAGCTTCGGCGTGGCCACCGGATCGAACAGACCGGCGCGGAACATGACAGCAAGCAGAAAAACCCACAGGGGGTTCGAGTATCCTTCGACACGCTCGCCCGCCGGATTCAGGACGAGCCCGTGCCCCAGCGCCAGGTTGCGCGCATAGGTATAGCTGATTCCCGCGTCGTCGGCGATCCAACGACCGTAGAGCGATACGTGGCCCAGGTAGAGGGCCGACACGAAGGCGAGCAGTAGAAGCGGATGGAGGCGGCCACGCCGCGATCGCGCGCTGGGCTGAGCCGGCATGAGGCTTCCCGTGCCGGTCATGCGGGTGCGCCCGGTGGATTGCGCGTCGCCGTGACCGGAGCGCGGAGCATACCGTACGCGGTCTCGCGCCTGCCACCGACCTTGCCCCGGTTTGGTGGACGGCTTAGTTACGCCGTACCCTGGTGACCAAACTGACACCAAGTCGCAGCATAATGGAACCTAATCCGGCTTCAGGCCTTCGGGCATACACGTCGCTCCCACGAGGCTAGCCAGAACGGCGAGCATGGCGTATGCTCACATCTTCCGGCAGCATCGCGTAGGACGCTCATCCGCTGGATGGGTGAACTCATGGGCAGCAAGGACGAAGACGAGATTCAAAACGCCGCGCGGCTGGCAGCCCTTCGGCGAACGTCATTATTGGATACGCCTCCGGAGGAGGCGTTCGATCGCCTGACACGGCTTGCGACCACCGTCCTGCGCGTGCCCGTCGCGCTCGTGTCGTTGGTCGACGGAGAGCGCCAGTTCTTCAAGAGCTGCGTCGGGCTGCCCGAACCGTTGGCGTCGCTGCGACAGACCCCGCTGAAGCACTCGTTCTGCAAACACGCGGTCGCGTCGGGTGAACCGTTCCTCGTCTCTGATGCCAGACAGAATCCTCTCGTCAGCGATAATCCGTCGATATCCGAACTGGGCGTGATCGCCTACGCCGGGATCCCGCTGACCACGACCGAAGGATTCACCCTCGGCACCTTCTGCGTCGTGGACTCGGTACCCCACGAGTGGACGGAGGAGGAGATCGAGATCCTTCGATGCCTGGCTGCCGCCGTCATGACCGAGATTGGGACACGAAACCTGGCTGAGGAGCTGAGAAATCTCAGCACGGATCTTCAGCGCCTCGTGGAGGCTCGTACGTCACAGTTGAGTCGCGCCGAGGAGCGGTGGCGGGTCCTCCTGCAGGTGAACAATGCCGTCGTGACCTTCCTCGACCGGGGGACCCTCTTCGAGGCGATAGCGGGCGCACTACGCGAGGTGATTCCATTCGATCGTTCGGCGCTCGTTCTGATCGACCCGATAGACGGCGTCTTCAAGGTCCTGGGCATCGCTGGCCCCGTGCCGTCGCCTCCCATCATTCCCCTCGGAACTGAGTGGCCGCGACACGGAAGTCGAGCCGGTTGGATAGCCGACAGCGGGCTCCCTTTGCTGACGGCCGACCTGAGAAAGGACCCGCGATTCTTCGAGCACGGCCCGCTGATTCAGGAGGGCATTCGCTCCGCCCTTTCGGTTCCCCTGAGAGCCAAGGGCAACGTCATCGGCACGCTGAATGTCGGAAGCCGGCAGGTCGGGCGGTACGGGGAGACCGACTGCGAGCTCCTGCTTGCGATCGCGGACCAGGTCGTCCTCGCCATCCAGAACATGCTCGCGTACGAAGAGATCGCGTCGCTCAAGCAACGGCTCGAGCAGGAGAACCTCTACCTGCAGGAGGAATGGCGGGCCGAGACGGCGTTCGCCGACGTCGTCGGCGAGTCCCCGGCGATCCAGAAGGTCCTCGCCAGCGTGCGGATGGTTGCGGGGACAGACTCAACCGTGCTCGTGACGGGGGAGACGGGGACGGGGAAGGAACTCGTCGTCCGCGCGATCCACGGCCTGAGCGGGCGAAAGGACAAAATCCTCGTCAAGGTGAACTGTGCAGCGCTTCCGAGCGGTGTGATCGAGAGTGAGTTGTTCGGGCACGAGAAGGGCGCCTTTACGGGCGCTCTCGCGCGCAGGGTCGGCCGGTTCGAGATGGCGAACGGCGGCACGCTGTTCCTCGACGAGATCGGCGACCTGCCGCTGGAGCTCCAGGCGAAACTCCTGCGAGTTCTTCAGGACGGCGAGTTCGAGCGAGTCGGAGGAACGCAGACGCTCAAGGTGAATGTCCGCCTTATCGCCGCCACCAACCGCAATCTGAAGAACGCGGTGGAGGAGGGACGCTTCCGCGCGGATCTCTTTTACCGGCTCAACGTCTTCCCGATTGCGATCCCGCCGTTGCGCGAGCGGCTGGAGGACGTCCCACGCTTGACCCGCCACTTCGCCATGCTGTACTCGTCGAAGATGGGCAAGCCCATTGGGACAGTCAGCGAGCACGTGCTGAGCAAGCTCATGGAGTATGGCTGGCCCGGCAACGTCCGGGAGCTACAGAACGTCATCGAGCGCGCAGTCATCCTCTCAAGGAAGGGCCAGCTCGAGCTGGATGACTCCCTCGCCGCTCCCGTCGCCAGAACGCGGACGAAGTCGACCCCAACTCTCGAGGATCTCGAACGGGAGCACATCCTGTCGGTCCTCGAGAGCGTGGGCTGGCGCGTCAGCGGCGAGAGGGGAGCCGCGAAGATCCTCGGACTCAAGCGGACCACGCTCGAAGCGCGAATGAACAAGCTCGGCATCTCGCGGCCCAGCTGATCCCCTCGCATTGGCATTCCGCCATCCGGGTGGCGCACCCGATGCCACACGATCGCAACTCGCCCCGCGGCCTGCACCGGCTAACTCCGCTTCCCTGAACTGATTGCCGTCGAGACATCGCTCTGGAATCGCAATGGCACGGCCGTTGCGTTGTCACCGTTGCTGAAGTCAGAAGGAACGACGGATACCTAATGGTAGCGAGACGGTGTCCGCCGGGAAGGACCCAGTGGATACCGGACAGGAGACGTTTCGTCAGAAACACAGGTGCGATTCGACAGTCGTGAATCAATCAACCCTACATCCATCAACGAGGAGAAGACCATGAAAAAGCAGATTCTTGTCGCCTTCGTGCTGCTCACTCTGGCCTCGCCAGTCACCACGACAACTCAGGCCGCTTTGATCAGGGGGGGCAACAAGGCGGATGTATTGATCGGGGCGGACGATGACAACTTGGATAATCCAGCGATCCAACCACCCGGCACCGTCGCCAACCAGAGCCTGGACAACGCTGACGTCCTCTTGGGAAGGGAGGGGAATGACGTCGTCATCGGTCTCCGGGGCAGCGACACCATGCACGGTGGTCCGGGCAACGATATCCTGATTGGCGGTCTGGAAGGAGGCACCACGAGCCCCAAGAGCGACATCATGTTCGGCGACGGCGGTAACGATATCAGTATCTGGGCGGGCGGCGACGGCAGCGACGCATTTGTGGGCGGACATGGACGCGACGCGCTGGTTTTCGCCACTGTTGACCGCGACGGCATCGTGCCTCTCTTGACTGAGCCCGTGCCTGGCTTCCCCAACGGCATTCCCACGGCGAATGCGACCGGCCAGAATGGGTTTTGCACTCTGGAACAGGTTCCAGAAGACAACTCGCTCGGCTACAAGTTCCTGGTGCGTTTCTTCACGAAGGCAGCGGGGAACGCCCTGCTCGTCACGGTGCGCGTTGACGATGACGTCGAGCAAGTATTCTGCACCAGCGAGACTGCGGCCGAGGTCACCTTCGCGGATTTGACGGAGGCGAATCCTGCCTTCGTCGAGGTGTCACTGCAGCGAGTTGAGGAAATCAACAGCACGGTCGCGAATATCATTCGTTAGCCCCCGCTCCAGAGGTGGCAGGGACTGACCCTGCCCTTCCCTGCCACCTCAAAAAGTGCTTCACCCGCTCCGATATCTCGTTCGGCCGGCAACATCTCACCATTCCTCCCCCGCACGACTTCAAAGCGGACCATGCTCGAAGCGCGAATGAACCAGCTCGGCATCTCGCGGTCCAGCTGATCCCCTCGCGTTGGCATTCGGCCAACCGGGTGGCGTATCTGGCGCCAGGCGATCGGAACGAACCCCGCTGCTTGCGCCGACCAACTCCCCTCGTCTGCGGCGATTGCACCCGACGCGTCGCTCCGGAATCGCACTGGCACAGCCGTTGCGATGTCTCCGATTCAGAAGTCAAAAGGAATGGAGGACCAACGTGCTTCACATCCTGCGCGATGACTCGGAATCTCACCGGGTGGTCTTCATTGTTCAGGGACACATCGTCGCGAGGTGGGCCGAGGTGCTGGAGCGCGAGTGCCTGGAGTTGAGCCAATCCGGCCTCGATGTCGTGCTCGATCTCTCTGGAGTGCTCTTCATCGGCCGCACCGGCCTCAAGGTGCTCGCCCGCCTCAGCCGGTCGGGAGTCGAAATCACCGGCTGCTCGAGGTTAATCACCGAAATCCTCGAGCAGGAAGGGATCGAGATGGTTTGGCAGACACATGAGTCTTGACTACGAAGGACGCCGGTTGGCGGGATGTGGTTCGATTCGACGGTTGCCGCCGTGGCGGCGGGGTGCTCTGGCAGGCAGACACCGTTCAATGGCGACCAGACCGCCGGCCCAGAGGTACTCAACACCACCAACTTCCAGGACGAGGATGGGCCGATCGGGCAGTTCGCTCCTTAACCAGCGAATTTTCTTGCGACCCCTCGGCCCTGCCTGGCGGATGTATCCGCCGGGCAGGCACCAAGGGACCGACGCGCCGGAGTTGTCGCGAGGGTCAGATGATAGCGACCTTCACGCAGTGGATCGGCGGGAGCGAGTCGAACAGGCAGCTCCACTCTTCTCCGCCATCCCGCCCGAGCCAGAGCTGTCCTGTGGTGGTCCCGAAGTAGAGCGCGGGCGAGGTGAGTTGATCGATGTCCATCGCGTCGCGCAGGATCGTGAAGAAGCTCTCCTTCTTCGGCAGCCCCCGGGCGAGCCGCTTCCACGAACCGCCGCCGTCCTCGCTGCGCCAGACCGCGGGCGCGCCGCCAGGACAGGTGCGCGTCATCGGCTCGAGCGGCGCGACATAGACTGTTTCCGGATCGTGCGGGTGAACGACGATCGGGAAGCCGAAGTCGGACGGCAGCCCCTTGGCGATGGAGCGCCACGTCTTTCCGTGGTCGTCGCTGCGCAGCACGCCGATGTCCGGCCGCGGCCCCCCAGGTCCATCCCACTTGGCCCAGCCGCCGTGGTTTTGCATGTAGAGCCGGCCGGGCACGTCCTTGTGCCCCGCGATCTTGTGCACGCACTGGCCGAACTCGGGATAGGGATCGGGCGTGAAGCCGGCGCCGACTCCCTGGTTGGAGGCCTTGAAGGTCGTGCCGCCATCCTCGCTCAGGTAGTGGCCGCCGGTGGAGATGCCCAGGTGCACGCGATCCCCATCGCGCAGGATCGTGTGCATGCAGAGTCCGCCGTTGCCCGGCTGCCACTTTCGGGCATGCTCGTGGTTGCTGATGCCAGGGACCATCTCCCAGGAATCGCCGCCATCGCTGCTGCGGAAAAGCGACGCGGGCTCCACGCCGCACCACAGCTCCTTCCTGCCGTCGCCCGCTTCGATCGACCAGATGTTGATGAGCGCGCGTCCATCGTCCTTCGGGAAGGCGGGAGCCGACTTGGTCTCTTTGAAGCTCTTCCCGAGATCGGTTGAGCGCAGGACCTTCATGCCGAAAAAGGCGTTGCAGCTCGAGGCGTACATGCGCGGTGCTCCGCGCGTATCGATCAGCGTGGAGTAGACCGCCACCCCTGGTCCGAACGGTCCGCGCAGCTCGAAGCGGCGCCGGGTCTTCCCTGACTCGGCGACGAACAGGCCTTTCCTGGTTCCGATGCACACAACGACGCGCTCAGGCAAGTTCAACCTCCTGAAACAGCGGGCAGGATCGTGAGGACGTCCCCGGGCGCCAGCGCCGTGTCGAGCCCATCCCGATCGCGCACATGAGCCAGGTTCACGAACAGGTTCACGTGAGGACGCACCGCACCCGTCTCGTCGCAGATGCTGCGGTGAAGCGAGG
>JAWPNA010000040.1:0-5294 GCA_045402695.1 Acidobacteriota bacterium | reverse complement strand
GCAGGTCGCCGAACAATACGTCGCTGAGCTAAACAGGGCCTACTTCGGGACGCCGGCAGAGACCCAGGAGTGGCACCTGGCCCAGAGCAACATTCTGGAGCTGGCGCAGTTCGCCCGCGAGCATGCGGTGGTACTGGGCTTGGCGGTCTTTCCCGTGCTGGTTGACCTCGATGACCATTATCCATTCCGCGCCATCTGCGATGCCATCAGCAGCTTCGCTGCCAAAAACGCCATTCCCGCGCATGACCTTCTGTCTGATTTCAAGGGGCATGACGCACCAGGGCTCTGGGTCTCTCCATTCGACCAGCATCCGAATGAGCAGGGGCACGCGATAGCAGCCAGCGCCTTGCTGCCGTTTGTACGGCGACTGCTCGCCACCGACATTCCGCATCGCTGACCGTAGTGTCAGGGAGGCCGCGCGTCTCAGGCTCCGCCCTGCCCCCTCGACTTGAAGATCGCCCCCAAGATCAGCGAGATCCCGACGATGATCGGGATGATGGGCCAGATGACGTCGAAGCCGGGGATGATGTCCAGGTTGTGCAGCAGGAAGAGGACACCGATCCCCAGCGTGATGAGCCCTCCGATCACCATCCCGCGAACATCATCGTGCTTCTGGTGCTCGTTCATGGCGCCCCCTCTCCTTGCCCGCGAACTGTGAGCCGCAGGCTCCATAGCATCCCATCCCGGCCCACGGGATGGCAAGCGCGCCTTCCGCGTTGACGCTCCACCCGCGCGGCTGTAGGATGATCCATCCGCCGGCAAGCGGGGCCGGCGTTTCGCGAAGGAGAGAACGATGAGCGCCACACCCGGGTTCCGGCTCAGTGGGTGTGCCTCCACGGGTGGGTGAGCGGCCAAGCTGAGTCCGGTGGACTTGGGGCACATGCTTTCCCGCTTGAAGAGCAACTCGGATCCGAACCTGCTGGTCGGTTTCGACAAGGCCGATGACGCGGGGGTGTACCGGGTGGGGCCGGAGCTCGCCTTGGTGCAGACAGTGGATCTGATCACGCCCGTCTGCGACGACCCCTACCTGTTCGGCCAGGTGGCGGCGGCCAATTCGCTGTCGGACGTGTACGCGATGGGCGGCAAGCCGCTCACGGCGCTCAACATCTGCTGCTTTCCCGGAAGCGGCGTTCCGGACGGAGTCTTCGAGCAGATCCTCAGGGGCGGCCACGACAAGATACTCGAGGCCGGAGCGACGCTGGCGGGGGGCCACACGGTCAAGGACCAGGAGCTCAAGTACGGCCTCTCGGTGACGGGGACGATCCATCCCGATCGGATCCTCACCAACTCGGCGGCCCGGCCCGGAGACGTCCTGGTGCTCACCAAGCCGATCGGCACCGGTGTCATGATTACGGCCGCCAAGAAGCAGATCGTGCCTCCCGAGCGCTTCGTGAAGGTGGTGCAGTACATGGCGCGCCTCAACGACACGGCGGCGGAAGCGGCGCTGGCACACCGGGCGCACGCCTGCACCGACATCACCGGATTCGGCCTGGCGGGCCACGCACTGGAGGTCGCGAAGGGAAGCCGTGTGGGAGTCCGTTTGCGCGACGCGGCGCTGCCCTACTACCCGGAGAGCCTGGAGCTGATCGAGCGGGGCGTCAAGACCGGCGTCACGGAATCGAACCGCACGCTGGCCGGAGAGAGCATCCGCTTCATTGGGGAGATCCCCGAGACGCGCCGCTGGCTCTACTTCGACCCGCAGACTTCGGGCGGGCTCCTGATCTCGGTGCCGGCGGACGAAGGGGATGCTCTCGTGGCCGACCTGCGTGCCCGCGGGGTGCCCGAGGCCGTCCTGGTGGGCGACGTGTTCGCCGCCGACCCTCCTGTCCTAGAGGTGGTTTCCCGGTAGCCGGACGCAGGGCCGCCCCGATCCCCGGTGCTACAATGTGCTCGGCATGAGCCTCCCACAAGCGTCGCCGTACCTGCATCCGCGCAATCCCTCCCGCTCCGTGCGCATCGGGACCATCGCGATCGGGGCCGCGCACCCGATCGCGGTCCAATCGATGACGGCCACCAAGACGCAGGACGTGGAGGCCACCGTGGCCCAGGTTCTCCAGCTCGAGGCGGCCGGCGCCGACATCGTCCGGATCGCGGTGGATTCAGCCAGGGATGCTTCGGCGCTCGCGCGCGTCAGGGAGCGCACGCGGGCCAACCTCTCGGTTGACCTGCAGGAGAACTACCGATTGGCTTCGGCGGTGGCCCCCCACGTGGACAAGATCCGGTACAACCCGGGGCACCTGTACCACCACGAGCGCGGCAGGCCGGTCAAGGAGAAAGTGGCCTTCCTGGCCGAGACGGCCGCGCGGCACGACTGCGCCATCCGCGTCGGGGTTAACTGCGGCTCGGTGGACCCCGAGAAGGCCGGCAGGTTCGGCGACGACTCGATCGCCCCGATGGTGGAGTCGGCCCTGGAGCACTGCGCCATGCTCGACGCGCTCGGCTTCACCCGCTACGCGGTGTCGCTGAAGGACTCCGACCCCGGCAAGGTGATCGAGGCCAACAGCAGGTTCGCGGCGGCGAGGCCCGACGTCCCGCTTCACCTGGGGGTGACCGAGGCGGGACTGCCTCCCGACGGCATCATCAAGACAAGGATCGCCTTCGAGCAGTTGCTCTCCGCCGGCATCGGCGACACCGTGCGTGTGTCGCTCACCGTGCCCAACGACAGGAAGCACGAGGAGATCGCCGCGGGCCGTCAGATCATCGAAGACGTGGCCGCCGGCCGGTTCCGGTCCGTGCCGAAGTTCGACAACAACCGGCTCAACATCATCTCCTGCCCCTCCTGCTCGCGGGTGGAGAACGAGGCGTTCGTGGACCTGGCCGTGAAGGTGAAGGAGATGACCTCCTACGCCGAGGAGCACGCCATCACCATCGCGGTGATGGGCTGCCGGGTGAACGGGCCGGGAGAGACCGACGACGCCGACCTGGGACTCTGGTGCGCCCCGAACCACGTCAACCTCAAGCGGGGGGCGCGGTCGCTGGGGACCTACTCGTACGAACGGATCCTCGACAGACTTCGCGAGGAGCTGGACCGGCTGATCGCCGGGGGCGCCTGAGTCTCGTCGCGCATCACACCCACATCCCTTTCAGCCACCACCGAGGAGGTCAAGAGTAACCTCCGTTCCCAGTGCCTCACCCCAGCGTGACCGGGTCCATGTCCATGATCAGGTCGCGCGGCGACGCCAGCCCCTTGCCGGCCAGCTCCCCGGCGGCCGTGTTCAGCAGGTCGGAGAGTTTGCGGCGGGAGCTCGACCTCAGCAGCACCTGGTACCGGTACCGCCCTTTCAGCCGCGCGATGGGAGCCACCGAAGGGCCGACCATCGCCACCGTGTCGCCCGCGATCCGCGTCAGCACGTCTCCCACCAGGCGCGCGCGCCTCACGCCGGTCTCCGTGTTGCCCGCCATCACCAGTACGTTGGCCAGCACGACGAACGGCGGATACTTCATGATGCGCCGGAAGCGGCTCTCCTTCTCGTAGAAGACGAGGTAGTCCTGGGCCACCGCGGCCTGGATGGCGTAGTGGTCCTGGTCGAAAGCCTGCACGATCACCTCCCCCGGCTCCTCACCGCGCCCCGACCGGCCCGCCACCTGCGTGAGGAGTTGGAAGGTCCGCTCCGCGGCGCGGTAGTCGGGCAGAGCCAGCAACGTGTCGGCGCCGATCACCCCCACGATCGTCACCCCCGGGAAGTCATGCCCCTTGGCCACCATCTGCGTTCCCACCAGCAGGTTGAACTCCCCTCTCTCGAACGCAGAGAGGATCTCGCCGGGAGCGCGCCGGCCGCGGGCGGCGTCGCGATCGAGCCGCGCCAGACGCGCCTCGGGGAAGATCGCGCGCACCTGCTCCTCGAGCTTCTCGGTGCCCGCTCCGGCCAGCGCGATCTTCTCCGACCGGCAGGTGGAGCATGCCTTGGGGAGCCCCCGGTGATAGCCGCAGTAGTGGCACTTCAGCAGGTTGTCGGACCGGTGATAGGTCAGAGCGAGGCTGCACCTATGGCACGACTCGTGCGACCCGCACCTGCGGCACAGGACGTACGGCGCGTATCCTCTCCGGTTCAGCAGGATGATCGCCTGCTCGCCGCGCGCCAGCCGCTCGGCCACCGCCTCCCGCAAGGAAGGTGAGACCACCTCCTCGCGCCCGCTCCGGGCGAACTCCTCGCGCATGTCCACGACCTTCACGCGCGCCATCGGGCGATCGAGGATCCGGCTCTGGAGCCGCAGCAGTGCATGGCGGCCCGACACGGCCGCGTGATACGACTCCACCGACGGGGTGGCGCTTCCCAGGATCACGACCGCTCCCGCGTCGCGCCCGCGCACCAGCGCCAGGTCGCGCGCATTGTAGCGTGGGTCCTCCTCCTGCTTGTACGAGCCGTCCTGCTCCTCGTCCACAACGATCAGGCCGAGCCTGCGCATCGGCGCCAGCACCGCCGAGCGCGGCCCCAGCGCGATCCGCGCCTCGCCCAGCCGCGCGCGCCTCCACTCGTCGTACCGCTCGCCGGGGCCCAGGCTCGAGTGCAGCAGGGCGAGGTCTCGCCCGAGGCGCGCCTTCAGCTCGCGCGCGAGCAAGGGAGTGAGCGCGATCTCGGGGACCAGGTACAGCGCGTCACGTCCCGACGCGAGGCATCGCTCGATGGAGCGCAGGTAGACCTCCGTCTTGCCGCTGCCCGTCACTCCCATCAGCAGGAACGCGCGCGACGCGTCCGGTTCCAGCGCCTCGAAGATGGCTCCTAACGCGGCGGCCTGCTCGGGGGTGGGTGTGCGCGTTCGCGTCGGCGCCACGGGATCGAGCACCAGCGGCGCCCGGCGCACCTCCACGCGTCTGATGCGCACCAGCCCCTTGCCCCGAAGAGCCTTCACGGCGGGGCCGACCGCCCCCATCCGGTCGAAGAGCTCGTCGAGCGGCATACCGCCGTCTCCCGCGCTGTTCAGCAGCTTCAGGATCTCTCTCTGCCTGGGGGCACGCGCGCAGGAGGCCAGGGCCCCATCGAGGTCCTTCCACGCCGCGTGCAGGACTCGCGCCTGCTTCTCCTTGACACGCGCGGCAGGGAGGGCCCTTTCGATCCGGATGCGGCCCGCGGCCTCCAGCTTCGCCAGCATCGCGGGCGCGACCTTGAGCTTTCGCAAGGGCACTCCTCCGTGCGCCGGGATCTGGGCCAGGGCCTTTCTCTCCCCCTCGGCGAGATCCTCCGCGTCGCCCCCGGGCGCCGCGCGAGAGACCGTCACGGCGCTCTTGCGGACCAGCCCTGGAGGCAGGGCGGCGCCGATCATGGTGCCAGGGGCCGTGACGTAGTACCGGGCGG
>JAWPNA010000265.1:0-6103 GCA_045402695.1 Acidobacteriota bacterium | reverse complement strand
GACCAGAACGCCGAGTCGCCCTGAATCGAGCAGCTCCGGCAGCCCTCCCACGCGGGAGGCCACCACGGCGCAACCGCACGACATCGCCTCGGCCGCGGCGATGCCCCACCCCTCGGTGCGGCTGGGCAGGACGAACAGGCTCGCGCGGCGCAACGTGCGCACGACGCCGTCCTCATCCGCGGGTCCGGCCAGCGTCAGCACAGAGCCGAGCGGTCCGGCAAGTCCGCGCTGCAGCTCTTCGCGCATCTCTCCATCACCGATGATCTCGAGACGGAACACGGCGCCGCGCGCCATCAGCTCTGAGGCGGCGCGCAGCAGGATGTCGGGCCCCTTGTCCGGGTGCAGGCGCAGGACGCTCGCGATCAGCCCCTCCTCCCGACCCGCGCCTCCCGGCGAAAATAGGTCCGTGTCCACGCCGCACGGGATCACGCGGATCACGGAGTGGGGCACGCCGTGCCGCTGCGCCAGCGCCGATGCGTTGGCCCGCGAGACGGTGACGACGGCGGCGGCCGCGCGGCCACGGACCGCGTAATCGGAGGGAGGCTCGCGGTGGATGTCGTATCCGTGCGCGGTGAAGGTGAAAGGGATCCCGGAGATCCAGGAGGCAAGCATCGCGTCCTCGCACGCGCGCGCGGCGAAGTGCGCGTGGATGATGTCGGCCCCGAAACGGCGCGCCTCCAGCGCGAGAGCCACTCCCAGTCGGAACCCCGAGCCTTGCCCTCGGCCGGCGCCCATCGCGTGACCCGAGGCGCGCATGGCCCCGGAGGGCGATATCGAGAGGGCATGCCGCATGGCCGCCGCGGTGGAAGCGGGTGCAAGAGGACGCGCGAGATCGGCCCTGGTCTCGGCCGACACCGCGCCAGCCAGACCCAGGACCGCCGCCGCGCTTTCCACTCTGTAACCATCCCCCGCAGGGTGGGCCGATTCGAAGAGGATCCCCTGCCGGGCCGCCTCGCGGATTTCCCGCCGGATGAAAATCTCCGATTGGGCGGCGGAGCGATCCAGCAAGTACAGGACCTTCATCCTCGTCCGGTCCGACGGCGGGCGTATGGATGATCCGTGGCGGCCCGCGGAGCGGGGGCGGGCAGCGTACCGGCGACGACAGCGGCCACCAATCGCGCGAACCGATCGGCCCCCGCGGCGTTGAAATGGACATGATCGACGAAGAGACCAGGATCGGGAGGGATGGCGACGGCCGCATCGATCAGCGGGATCCTCTCGTCACGCGCCACCTCGCGCGTCGCTTCGTTGTACTTGCCGAACGCGTCACGCGCTCCCTCGAAGGTCAGATTGGGCAGGTACTCCGGGAGGTACCTGAGCAGATCGGGGTGGTCGCGCAGGTTTTCATCCGTGCACGGATGCGCGTAGGTGGCCACCGCGGCCTGGGAACCGGCCGAGCGCGCCGCTGCGATCATCGTCTTCAGATTGCGACGAAAGGTCGCGAGCCCTACGTCGGCCACCGTGTCGTACCGGCGCATCCGCCCGCCCGTCCGCGGATCGCGCATCCCGGCCGAGGCGTCCCTGACATACCGGTCCCCCAGCGAGCGCATCTTCGTGTAGAGGCGCGAATGCAGCTCCAGCCAGGTTCGCGCCGGCGCGACGGATCGATCCCTCCAGTGCGAGTAGTCGGACTGGAATCCCGGGTACCGGTTCGGCTTGAAGTCGTTGTACCCCTCGTAGAAGACCACGAGGTCGGGCTGAAGATCCAGAAGGCGCAGACTCAGGTAGATGATGTTCTCGGCCGTCGTGTAGCCGGGCACTCCCGCGTTCAGCACCTCGATGGCGAGGTCGGGCCTCGCCGCGGACAGGAGCGCTTCGAGCCGGGCGGGATAGGTGTTCTCGTCTCCCAGGATCCCCGCGCCGAAGGTGGTGGAGCCGCCGACGCAGACGATCCGGAAGACTCCCACGGGCTTCGAGATGCTCCGCTCGGAGCCGCGCAGCCCCAGCGCGTTGATGTGCCCCGAGGTGTCGCCGTCCCTGTAGTCGCTGGAGGGGCGCAGGGCGATCGGCAGGTAGGGGTGAGGCCGGTACAATGTCTCCATCGGATCGGGCAGCGCCAGCGGCGCGCCGTTTCTGAACCGATCATAGACGCGCGCGCCTCCCTCGAGCAGCCCAAGAAACAGGGCTGTGCTCGCCACCGCCAGACCAAAGTTGGCGGCCAACCGTGGCAAGCGGGAGGCGGCGGCGGGCGCGTCTCTCCCGGCTCGCGTGTCACCCGTGGTGTCGGCGGATCTCATGCGCGGGCGAGTATGCATCCCATGGCCGGCCTTGACAACCTCCGTCACGGGGCACATGGTACTGTGGCTGTTGGAGTTAGCCCGGCCCTGGCCCACACATATTAATGTGGTTCAACAGGCGGGCCGCCCGCGTGATCTTGCCGTGGCTTTGCCGCCGCCACCTGGAGTCTGAGCCCTTGGGATCCTCGGGAGCCCTGATGTCGCTCGCTGCATCCGATGTGGCGCTCATGGCTTGCCCTCGCTGCGGCGGATCTCTCGGCGAAGGCGAGGGGTTGCTGGTCTGCGACCGGTGCCTGGCGGCCTTCGACGTGCGCGAGGGGGTGCCCGATCTGCTCCCCTGGTCTGGGGGGGCGCCAGGGCCCGAGTGGGCGCGGTGGCGTGAGAAGCTCGACCTGCTGGCCGAATGGCGGCGCGCGACCTGGGACGGCAGCGCCGCAGCGGGGCAGAGGCGGAAGGTGGCCGAGGATCTGGCGACGGAGTTCTTCAAGTTCGCGCGGGTCCCCGAGCCGGGGCCGGTCCTCGAGATCGGGTGCGGCAGCGGCGCGCTGAGGCGCTACCTCCCGCGGCGCCGGTACTGGGGTCTCGACCCGATGCCGGCAGGCGCCCCGACATCCGCGGGGGACGATCGGCAGGCCACCGCGGCGGTCCTCCTGCGAGGTGTGGGGGAGAGGCTGCCCTTGGCCGACGCGGCGTTCGGAGCGGTGCTCCTGTGCGAAACGCTGGACCACTGCCTGGATCCGCGCCAGGTGATCCGCGAGGCGCGCCGGGTCTTGAGGCCGGGCGGCGTCCTGGCAATCCTTCAAGGGGTGCGCCTCGAACAGCCGCCTTCGCCGCCGCGCCTGAAGATGCACGTGAGGATGCGCGTTGCGGCGGGGCGCCTCAAGGCCCGCATTCTGGGCAGCATTGGCAGCATGCCCCGTGCTGTCCTGCGCGACGAGGACACCAAGACCCATCCGTTCGGTCAGGATGATCTGGCCGCACTGGTGGGCTCCGAGCTTTTCGTGGAGTCGGGCATCACCCGAGGCACGGTGATGTTCCTGCGCGCGGTCAATCACCCCGCGGGCTCGCTTCCTTCCAAGAGGGGGCCTGCCTGATGGATCGGATCAGCGTCATCGTCCCCGCACACAATGCCGGCCGTTTTCTGGTGGAAGCGCTCGACTCGGTGTTCGAGCAGGGGCTCGACGATCCCGAGGTCGTGGTGGTGGACGACGGCTCCAGCGACGACACGGCCGAGGTCGCGCGCCGGTACGGCCACGGCGTGCGCGTGCTGAGCCAGCCGCAATCCGGCTCGGGACGCGCGCGCAATGTGGGGCTCGCGGCGACCACCGGAGGCCTGGTGGCGTTCCTCGACGCCGACGACATCTGGGTCGAGGAGAAATCGAGCCTCCAGCTTCCGGTCCTGGAGAACGACCCCGGACTCGGCCTGGTTTTTTCCGACATGGTCTCCTTCAGGGACGGGAACGGCCCGTCCCGTCCCGGCGCCTCGCGCGAGGGTCCCACCTACTTCGCGCAGCGCGGCTTCGATGGGGCGTGCGCGGTCTCCTCCATCTTCCTGTGCGACATGATCTCCACGCCGACGGTGATCCTGCGACGCTCCTGTCTGCGCGCGACCGGCACGTTTGACGAGTCGCTGCGGATCGGCCAGGACACCGACCTCTGGTTCCGCCTCGCGCTGGCGTTCCCGTTCGCGGTGGTCAACCGGCCGCTGGTGAGGAGGCGCTTCCACGGGTCCAACACCACCAGCAACCACCGGCTCCTGGCGCGTGCCGTGGTGGAGATCTGGGGGCGGTATCTCGAGACCTGCATCGAACGAGAGCCTCACATGCGGCGGCGGCTGATCGCCGACTATGCCCGCAAGAAGTGGAACCACCTGTTCCAGGAAGGCTGCTCGCTGCTGAGAGAAGGCCAATCGCGCGAGGCGCGGCGGCACCTGGCTTCGGCGATCGGCGTCAGCCCGTTTTCCCCACGCTCCTATTTCTTCTACGTCGCCTCGCTGGTGGGAGCGCGGCGCGGCGCGGCGGCCGGACCGGGGAGGACGGGGTGAGCCGACACACTGCGGGCCGGGCCGACGTCAGCGTGATCATCCCCGCATACAACGCGGCGCGGTTCATCAGGCCCACGCTCGACTCCGTCCTGGCGCAGGGCGTCGCGGGCATGGAGGTGATCGTGGTGGACGACGGATCGAGCGACGGCACGGCCGGCGTCGCGGCAGCGGTCAGCTCCAATGTGACCATCATCACGGGGCCGCGTCGCGGCGTCTCCTCGGCGCGCAACGAGGGAGTGCGGGCCTCCAGCGGCGCCTATATCGCCTTTATCGATCACGACGACCTCTGGGAGCCCGGCAAGCTCCGCCGCCAGGCGGAGGTTCTCGACGCTGATCCCCGCGTGGGTCTTGTCTTCACGCAGGCGCGCGTCATCAGAGGAGAGCCGGGAGAAGATGGCGCCCCGGCGGGCGAGATCTTCCCCGTGCTGCCCGACCCGCGTTCTTTCCTGGCGAAGGCGTACGAGAACCTGGTCCACTGGAACTACATCCCGATGTCGGCGGTGATGGTGCGCAGGTCCTGCCTGCCTCCGCTTGCGGGGGCGGGCCCGTTCGACCCGAGGTACACGCTGAGCGAGGACTGGGATCTCTGGCTGAGAGTGGCGGCCGCGTGCGGAGAAGGGGGCGTGGCCTTCATCGAGGAGCCGCTGACTCGCTACAGGATCGTCGCGGGACGCGCCACCGAGAGGATGGCCGACCTGCGCCTGGAGGACATCGCGATCTTCGAGGAACAGATCCGGGACCACGCCTGGCTCGCGTCATCCGATCCTGAGCGATGCCGATCGACCCTGTACCGCCTGAACGAAGAGGCGGGGTACTGGCTCTGGAAGGAAGGGCGCGGTGTGGAGGCGCGGCGCATCCTGAAGCAGGCGTGGAGGCTCAGGCGCTCCTCCGTCAAGCCGTTGGTCTACCTCGCGGCCTCGATGATCGGAGGACGGATGGGGCCAGCCTCCTCTTGAGAACGGTCGGGAGTTGCGCATGAAGGTGATGCAGTACGCCGGGGCCGATGTCCCGGGCGGGCTGTTGTCGCACGTGGCCATCCTGACGCGAGGGCTGGCCATGGCGGGGCACGAGCTGCGCGTCCTGCTGTCGCCGGCCGCGGGGGCGGACCAGGCGGCGCTCGCCTGTGTCGCCGCCGGCGCATCGGTCACGCGCCTGACCGTGAAGGGCAAGACCGACCTGCACGGCATGATGGCGCTTGCCAAGGTCGTCGCGCGCGAGAAGCCCGACATCTTCCATTTGCACCTGTCGTCGCCCGTGGAGGCGCTGCCCGCGCTGGTGGCCGCGCAAAGGGGCGCCAGCTCCCGTCTCGTGACCACCGAGCACGCGCCGACATGGTACCCGCTGCGCCGCTTCTACAGCCGAGCGGCCAAGAGGATGGCCGGCCGCGGCCTCTCGGCCGTGATCGCGGTCTGCGAAGCGGACGCCCGGTTCCTGCGGGAGGAGTTCGGCGTCCCAGGCGGCCTGCTGCGCGTCATCCCGAACGGAGTGGAGGGATACACGGCCCTCCCGCCCAAGCAGATCGCGCGGGAGCGGCTGGGGCTGCCGGCGGGACCCTGCACAATCGTCGGCTACGCGGGGGCGCTGGAGGCCAAGAAGGGGGTCCTCGATCTCGTCGAGGCGGCGGTCTTCCTCGGAGAGATGGCAAAGAGCGGCATCGCGCTGGCGATCGCGGGAGAGGGGAGCCTCGCGGCAGAGCTGCTCAGACGCGGCGAGCGGCTCGCCGTCCCGCTCAGGCTCCTCGGACCAGTCGAAAGCATGGAGGAGTTCTACGCCGCTGTCGACATCTTCGCGCTTCCCTCGCACCAGGAGGCGATGCCGCTCG
>JAWPNA010000429.1:0-7290 GCA_045402695.1 Acidobacteriota bacterium | reverse complement strand
GAACGGCGTGCACTTCACCGCCGCCGTTGTGACGGCATCAAGGGTCGGACCAGGCGACCCAAGCGGTCCCCGCACCGGCGACTGGTCGTCGTAGATGGCCTTGATGGTCCAGCCGTTGTCAACTTCGACGATGCCGTTGTCGAACACAGGTGCGTGGACGGCGCCGACGTACTGCACCCGCCGGACATCCGAGTTGTAGTGCATGTCGTACGCCGGCCGGAACGAGCTGGCGCACGGGGTCCCCGCGCCGACGGAGGCGCAGAACTCCGAATCGCTGCCGAAGGTCTTGAAGGCGAAGCCGGTCTCCTCGTCCTTGACCACGCCGTTCGGATCGAGCACCTGCACCTTCGTGTTGGCGCTGATCTGCGACGCCGGCACGGACTGCCGCGATCCGCAGGTGCCGCCGCCGCTCTGGCAGAGGCTCTCGTCCGCGACTGTCACCTTCAGCGTCTTCTCCGAGCAGTCGTACACGTCACGATTCAGCGAAATGACGCTGTTCACCCTGCCGCTCGGGTTGATCGGGCTGGTGGCGAACGACGTCAGGACGGGGCCCGCGACGGCCAGAGCGAACGGCTGGCCGAAGTTGCCCACGGCCACGAGCTGTACATCGGGAGCCGTAGCGGTCGTGTTGCACACACCGTCGGCGCCGGACGTGACGATCTCAGACAAGCCGTCCTTGCCCCAGGCGACCTTCTTGTCGTCGCCGGTGCAGTTGCTGGGAGCCGCACCCCCGCACGCCGTCGCCAGCGCGCCCGTGCCGTTGAGCCCCACGATGCACGGAGAGTTGGGCGGCTTCGCCTGGCCCGCAGCCACTGGGAACTTGACGCGGATCCGGTATCTGCCTTCGCTGCCGCCGCCGCGCCTGGCATTAAGGGGACCGGTCGGAATGTAGCCAAGGACCACCTGCTCGATCGGGTTGCGCGTGTCGAACTTGCTGGAAGCTGCGGTTGGATCGAGCAGACCCGGGGTGGGTGAGCCCTGGGGACAGTCAGCGTCAACCGAGCACGCTTGATCACCAGTTTGAGTACAATGACCAGGGTCGGGCAGGCCCGGTATTCCATCCCCATCTACGCAGAGCTCGGGGAATGCGCCGCACACTGCCGCTGTGGACATCTGGCCGTCGAAATCATCGAAGATGTTGCCGTGGTAGATCCGGACGAAGGCGTTGTTTGCGCTCGCGTCGAAATAGCCTGTCTCGGCCGGGTAGTTGGCCGCGGCGGTGCAGAAACCGCAATCCCCCCCATACCCGTACCCCGGGTAATAAAAGTCGAAGTACCCACACAAGCCGCGGGCTTTCAGGTCGTGATCGCCGTCAACGACCTCGAGGTTCAGATCGTTCACCAGGAGACCACTGGACAATCCCGCGGCGGCGTCGTACCAGGCGAGCGTGACCCTCATCTGGTCGCGTCCGTGCCGCCTGAAGACGTCGAAGGAGACCGATCCGCCGTTGGGAACCACGCCCACGCCCGTCGTGCTGGCGTCGGCCGCCGCCGGCGTGCCGTCGCCCAGACCGCCGCGCAGACCGCCGTCGAAGTACTCGTCGGCAACCAGCAGGGCCTGCGGCGCGTTGCTGAGCGGTGCCACCGCGGTGATGTTGGCCTGGCGCCGCTCCTGCCTGTAGCTCGTGAGAGGCAGCGTGTTGACCAGCTCGACCTTGCCGTAACCCTCTTCCACACAGAACCTGCCGCCACAGGAGGCAATCAGGGGACCCTGCGATGCGAAATCCGCGCTGTTGGCCAGGAGGGCCTTCACCAGCATGCCCGACATGTCCTGGGTACGGTCTCCTGTTGTGGCAGCACCGGTCGGGTAGAACCCCTTGGCGAAGTAGTCGCGGATCTGAAGGGCGGCGCCCGCCACGACACCGGCGGAAACGGAGGTGCCCGCCTCGCCCTGCACGACAATGTTCTCGATTGGGGTCGGGGTCATGTTGTTGGCATTGTCGAAGGACGCCACGGCAACGTGCGAGAGGAAGTAGTTGTCGGAGTGAAGGCCTTCACGACTCGTCCCGGCGCTGTCCAATCCGGGAGCCACGACCAGAGGCGCGATCCTCAAGGACACGAAGGTCGCGGGCCCTTTGCTCGTGAAGTTGTTGATGAACTCGCTGGGGTCATTCGGGAAAAGGACGTCGCCGGCCTCGCTCGCCTGCGTGTTGTTCGATCCGACCGTGATGAAGTTCTTCGCGGTCGCCCAGTCGTTCACCTGGATCTTCGAGCTCGACAGACCGCCAACGAATGGATCGATATCCTCGCCGTTTTCCGGGTTCGTGCCGTCGTTGCCCACGGGGGCGACCACCGCCACGCGGCGGTTGCCGAACAGGAACGCGTCGGCGGCACTGGCGCCGTTGAGGTAGTTGCCCTGACCGTTGGTGATGTTGTCATCGAAGTTGGTCGGATTGCCCCAGGGCGTCAGGATGACCTTTGCGCCCCTGGGGTGCAGCGTGCTGTTCGCCAGGAGGAGGTCTCGGCGGAACGCCAGGTCCTGCAGTCTCGCCGCAGGGACGCTTCCCGCGATAACGTCGCTCAGGAAGTTGACCGCGCAGGCGGGCGGAGAAACCGGCGGCGTCAGCGCGATATCCTCGAAGATCACGCGCGCGCCGCGGGCCTGCCCGTCCATTTCGAGGTTCGCCTCGCGGGAGTCGTTGAAGTATGTCACGAACAGATCGATGGAATCCGAGTCCTTATAGAGACGTCCAAGGCCCAGAGGACCGCCCGACTGGTTCGACGCCGCGGCGCCGGCCGTAACCGTGCCGTGCGTGTGCCCGCCCGATGTGATGGCGTCGCAGGTCAGGAAGTCGCCGGTGGAGGTCGCATCGTCGAGAGTGCCGTCGCCGTTGACGTCATTGCCTCTGCGGTACTGCTCCACCTTCCGGTGCGTGGGGCCGACCTTGCCGGCCGTCAGGCTGCCACCCACGACCGTGCAGTCGCCTCCGACGCACGGATTGCTGTTGTCGTGGCCGAACTCGGGAGAGTCGAGCGTCAGGCCGTTGTCCGCCACCCCCAGGAACTGCGGGGCGACGGCGAACAGGCTCAGGTCGGAGTCGTACGCACCGGCGGCGCTGGCCCCGGTGAAGAAGCTGGCGGCCAGCGGCGTGGTGCGGATGCCGCCACCGTCAATGCCGGCGTTCCGGAAGGGCAGGAGAAAGTCGCCGGTGTCACGCGGGTCTATGAAGGCGCCCATCTCCGTCTGAACGCTGGGAACCAGGTCCAACATCCTGATCTCCTGCCTCTCGGTCAGCAACTTGATGTCCGGGTCGCGGGCCACCTCGATCACGCGGTTGGAGCGCACGGTGAAGGACAGGTACTTCTGGCCCGCAACGTCGGTCTCACCCCCGACCGTCGCGCCCACCTTGTTGAGGGTCTGTTTCACGCCATCGATGTCCGCTTCCGGCATCAGGTGCGCCACGAGATGGAACTGGTCGGACTGCGCCTCCTCGCGGTTCATCAACGCCTTGAAGCCAAGGGTCGGATGGATCTTGTCCGCGACATAGAGGGGCGACACATACTGGAAGAGGCCCGAGGTGTCCAGCTTCTGCTTGTCCTTCTCGCTGAACCTCACCAGAGCCGCGTTGTTCGGCACGTAATCGATCCAGGCACCGCCCAGGTCCGTGATCATCTTGTGGGCCTCGAACGAGGACTTGCCCCGCACCCGCTCCGGCTTGAACTGGACGATGTAGTAGCTTCCGTCGCTCCTTCGACCGCCGGGGGCGGCGGCATCGGCCTTCAACTCGCCAGGCAGACCGTCGCGGGGATCATTCCGCGTGCTGAAGGAGCCCTTGTCCCCCAGGATGAGGGTGTCCGGCTTGTCGAGATCCTCGATCTTCACGTTGCCGTAGTGCCGTCCGACGTTTTCGCCATACGGCCACCACTGGAGCCTCGGGTAGAAGTCCCGCTTGCTCTTCTCGAGAAACCTCAGCTCGTTTGCGATCACTTCCTGCGGCACCTTGTCGGAACGATGCGTGCTGGGAGATCCGAGTGGCTTACGAACGGCATCCTTGGACTGCACGCCGCGCGGACCCACGACCCCTTCGCGATCCGGGGCGCTGACCAGGAGTGTGAAGGGCAGCACCAGCAGGGCAAACAAGCCCAGCCACGCGAAGCTCCTCCACGAGAACAGTGCAGTGCGCCTAGTTGACATGTGATCCCCCCCAAATGACGAACGATTGCTCGCCCGCTCGAGCGAGCAGGGCGGTACCCGGACGAATCCCCAGAAGAAACAGCCTCAACGGTCTACCTCCACGATCCGGAAAACAGTTGAGCCGCAGAGGCATCCCCCTCGGCTGTTGAGAAACCAACCGGCCAAAAACGAAGAAACTCGGAAAGGCAAATGCGCAATGCTGGACAAGACTCCCCCACTCGTACGGTCCAGAGCGTGCCCTTGCGAAGAGTTGCGACTGGGCGCTTAGATACGGTGTAGCAACGATTGAGTCAAGGAAAATCTTTGCCATATTCTAAGCTAATTTTAGTTAGCACCATGACCGATAAGCCCACCAACAAGGACATTCACTGTCTCGACGACCACATCATGCGGCCCGGAGCCATCTCAAGATTTCGGGAAGGGTCATCCGCTTGCCGGTCATCAAAATGCCGACACGGAATATCTTGGCGACGGCCCAGAAACTGATGAGGACCGAGACAGCCAGGATGAGGATCGAAGCCAGAACCTGCAGCCCGGGGGGAGGCTGCAACACCAGGCGCATCATCATTACGCTCGGAGAAAAAACCGGAATCAACGAGAGCACCGTAGCCATCGTCCCGCCGGGCTGCCTCACGATCAGCATGGCCAGCATGAACGGGACGATCTGCATCAGGACAAGAGGGGTTTGCGTCTGCTGTGCTTCCATCTCGGTTGTGCAGATGGCCCCCACGGCCGCGAACAGCGAAGCATAAAGGAAATATCCCAGGAGGAAGTATACGACCAGATATCCAAGAAGCCAGGGGTTAACGGAGGCCAGGACCTGCTGAGCCTGCTCCCCCGCAAGCCCCCGGAGCGACACTACCGCCCCCATGACGATCCAGATGCCGAGCTGAGTGAGGATGACCATGGCATGGCCGAGGATCTTGCCCGCCATCAACTGGAGCGGAGTGACGGAGCTGATCAGGACCTCCACCACCCGGCTCGCCTTCTCTTCGAGCAACCCTCTCGAGAGCGCGACCCCGGCCATGAGAGTGGTCGTGTACAATCCGATGGTGAAGAAGAGGGCCGTGGACCACTCCTGGAAGAACTCGCGCTCCTCGGCCATCCCCTCCTTCGTGACCTTCACCGACGTCAGGTCCAGGCGGCGGGTGGCTTTCTCGAGCTGCTCGCGCGACAAGCCGGTGCTTTCCAGGCGCAGCGGCGGAAGCACCGCGTTGAGAGCGTCCTCGACCCGGCGGATCGGCCCGAAGTCCCCCACATTGCTGGAGTAGTAGAAAACCTGGTCATTGTCGCCCGCGATGGCGCCCGGCCGGATCTCGACGATCGCATCCACGGCCAGAGCCTGGAGGATGGCCCACGGATGATCGAGCTTGGCAGGATTCCCCCCCCCAGGTGGGTCCGAGGGCGGCATGCGGGCCGGCGACGAGGCGTCAACCAGCTCGTAGCGGCGCTGCCCCCCTTTGAGGAAATCCTCGTTGGGGTCGGTGGCCAGCTCCCGGTCCAGCTCAGCAAAGAGCCTGCCGGTTCTGTCCACCACCGCGAGCCTGGTCCGCTCGTCCTGCTTCGAGTGCGCCAGAAGCGCCGGCAGGAACATCAGCCCTCCCATCAGCAGCGGCACCAGAACGGTGGACACCGCAAACGCCTTGGTCCTCACGGTTTCCATGTATTCACGCCTGACGACCGCGAGCAGCCTATCCATGGACGATCTCCTGGCCGGCCGCGGCGGGAGAGGTCTCCCCCACGCGCTGGATGAAGATGTCATGCAGCGAGGGCTCGACGATCTCGAACCGCTTCACCCGCAGGCGCCCCACCAGATCCGCCAGGAGCCTCTGCGGGTCGGCACCATCGGCCAGACGCACCTCCACATAGGAGTTGTAGTCGTTCACGCTGCGCACCAGATCGTGCGTCCTCAGAAACGACCCGTCCCCTTCGTACGCCAGCGCCACCGCGTTGTGGCCGTACCGCCCCTTCACCGAAACCAGGCTTCCTTCCAGTACCTTGCGACCGCCGTTGATGAGGCAGATCGAATCGCACAGTCTTTCGGCCTGATCCATGATGTGGGTCGAGAAGATGATGGTGCGTCCGGCCTGTCGCAGCTCCACCATGATGTTCTTGAGCATGTTGGTGTTGATCGGGTCCAGTCCCGAGAACGGCTCATCCAGGACGATCAACTCCGGATCGTGAAGGATCGTGGCGATGAACTGGACCTTCTGCTGCATTCCCTTGGAGAGATCCTGCACTTTGCTGTCCCGCCGGTCTGCGAGATCCATCCTCTCCAGCCACCGGCCGATCCTGGGCTTGGCCTCCCGCACGGTCAGCCCCTTGAGGGCCGCGAGAAAGATGAGCAGGTCATGCACCTTCATCTTGGTGTAGAGCCCGCGCTCCTCCGGCATGTACCCGATCCGGTCGGCCGTCCCTCGTGAGGGGGGCCCCCCGAAGATGCGCACCGTCCCCGTGTCGGGGGCGTAGATATTCAGCGCCATTCTGATCGCCGTGGTTTTTCCCGCGCCGTTGGGACCGAGCAAGCCGTGGATCTCTCCCGCCTGGATCTCAAGGTCGAGTCCGTCCACCGCGTTCTTGTCCCCGAAGCTCTTGCTGACCTGGTGGAGGGACAGGACGGCGCCGCCCGCGTTGGTCACGATGTCTCCAGTGGCCCGTCCCCCCGGCGGAGTCGGGCCCGCTCGATGGTCACACCGGCAGCGCGCCGGGCTCCGTCCGGCCCGTTCCTTGATCCGGGATTGCCTTTGGGCCAAGATCGCAACGTGATAACAGGATACAACACGGACATCAAGCACGATGAGCGGGTCTTCCACGTGCAGACGGAAGACAAGGGGGTGGCGAACCCGACGATCGAGTCGTTGATCTACTCGGGGGGGAAGATCATCGCCTCCCGGCAGTATTCCTACGCATCCCTGCTCAGGGAGGGGTACAGTGAGAAGGCGATCCAGGAGCTGCTCGATTCGCAGCACCGCAAGATGCTGCGAGACATCCGGGGGGGCAAGTACGATCTCGCCGGGCCGCCGTCTTTCGGGGCCGGCATCATCACGGCACGCGGCTTTGACGAGGTGGTGATCGAGTTCCTCCGCAGCCAGGAGGGCAAGGAGAGCATCGAGCTGACGCTCAAGGAGACAGAGCAGCCGCGAGCCGGCGACCTGG
>JAWPNA010000294.1:0-5085 GCA_045402695.1 Acidobacteriota bacterium | reverse complement strand
CGAGATCAAAATCGGCGACTCGGTGCTCCACGTTGATGTGATCGAGGGAACCTTGCCGCTCGCGCGCGCGTAGCGTTCGGCCGCCGTCTCCCGCGTTCAGGGTTCCAGGCCCTGCAGCCCCGCGGGCGGCGGCCCGCCATCTCTCGGTCCACCGCGCCGTCGTCCACAACCGGGAGGGCGGGCATGCGCCGAGGGATCACATCTTCTCTCGTTCTTCGAGGATCGCCTCCAGCTCGGCGATCGCCTCGAGGTCCTTGGGCCTGCCGGCGGCGCGTTTGATTTCGATGAGACGCCGCAGTCCGAGGCACTTAAAGTCGAGGCCGAAAAGCGTCACGGCGACCGTCTCGGTGAGGAGATCCTCGTACCGCCCACCTCCCACGATCTCGCCGAGAAGATCGATGTCGCCGAGGTCGGTGGAGAGCGTGAAGTTGAGCCCCCTCTCGATCGAAACGGCATCCCACATGAAGGGAAGGGAGCGGGGTGCGCCACGCAGCCATGGATGATGAGGGCGCAGCGCCGCCGCGAGGCGGCCGATGTTGTCGGGTGATCGCCGGTAGACGATGTCCACGTCCTGTGTCAGTCGCGCCGAACCGTGGAGTGCGGCGGCGACACCGCCCACGAGAATGAACTCGACGCTTTCCCGGGCGAGGCAGCGCAAAAGGGAGTCAGGTTCCATCATCCGGAACGGCCCTCGCCAGCCCGGCGGATTTCCTCGGCGAAGCGCTGGAGACGGTGAAGCTTCAACAGGCGCTCCTCCGGCGTCAGCCTGAGGTTCTCCCGTATGAGCGTCCTGTCGATGTCCTTCTTGTACGCCTCGATGACGGGGTCCGCGGGCAGAGGCTGCTCTCCTTCGTTCATGATGAGACGAGCCTAATGCGATGGCACGCGGGGGTCAAGACGGGACACCTTGAAGTCCAAGCCCGGTCGACAGTCATTTCTTGAGCATGCTGGCCCAGTTCAGGACCACGATGATGGGCGGCGAGTCTTCCTGAGACAGGGCGTTCACGAGGATTCTCTGCCCGTCCGCGGCGACCACGTGGTTGTTCTTGGAGTTCGTCAGGCCGAGGTCCGGGGTCGAGAGCGTGAAGAGCCTCTCGGGGATCCCGGCCTTGAAGCCGCTCTGGGTGGAGACCGACACGGCCATCAGATCTCTTCCCGGCGTGACGTAGAAGATCTCCCGTCCATCGCGCCGCCAGCTCGCCTGACCTCCCCCGTCGACCGAGATTTGCCATTTCCCGCCCTCCGGAGGAAACGGCTGGACGTAAACCTCGGTCCTTCCCGATTCATCCGAAGTGTAGGCGACCCAGCGGCCGTCGGGAGAGAACTGGCCGTGCAGCTCGCTGAACTTCGTCTTCAGGAATGACGAGGGCTTGCGTTCTCCGGACGCCGGCAGGACCGCGAGGTCAATTGCTGTGTCCGGCCCGGACTCCTCGTAGAGGATGAACCGTCCGTCCGAAGACCAGTCATCGGGCCAGATGCCGTACTTTCCACCCAGGATCTGCTCCTCGTCTCCGGCGCCGCTGCTCAGCCTCCAGAAAAGACTGAACGGGCCGGCGCGGTTGGAGCTGTACACGATGCGATCCCCTTCGGGCGACCAGACCGGCGTGGCGTCCGTGGCGGGATCGAAGGTCAGCCGCGAGAACGTGCCGCGCGACAGATCGAGGATCCAGATATCGGATGAACCGTTGGGGTCGCTGCGTCCGACGGCGATGCGCCGGCCGTCGCGTGAGAGGGCCGGCTCGTCGTACCGGCCGGGCGGCCCGACCGACTCGAGGCGCGCCCCGCGTCGATCGAACCACGCGAGCTGCGTCGTCAGCGTCTCGCCCGAGCGGTACGCGAGGGTCCCACTCTGCGAGACGGAGAACGCGCCGTACCCGCTCGGCCCGAGCTCCCCGAAGCGCTGCACTGTCTCCGCCAGCAGGACGGGTTCCCCCATGAACTCCAGCCGCGATGCGTCGAAAGGCCTGGCGAGCAGGTTTCCGTCCACCATGTAGAACAGGTATCCCGGCAAGGCATAGGCCGCCCCCGATGCGGAGGCGACCAGCTCCCTGCGTTGCTCGGAGTCGAGCGACCCCAAGTAGATCTTGCTTTCCCCGCGGCTGCCCGCTCTGGCGAAGTAGACGAAGTGTCTGCCGTCCGGGAGGAACGAGGGCCACCGATGGCTCGATTCCTTCGCCGTCACGTCGTCCAGCTTCGTGACCTGGATCGGGGCGCCTCCCGACGATGCGATGGAGAAGAGGGGGGACGTGTAGTTGGGCGTGAAAAGGATCACGCCGTCACGGCTCCATGCGGCTCCCCGGCTGTCGTTCGCATCGCACAGCGACTGGACGGCGCCGGTCGCGACGTCCACCTTCTTGAGCTTTCCCTCGGCGAAAAAGCCGATGAACCGGCCATCGGGCGACCAGAAGGGAAACACCGCGTTCTCTGTTCCCTCGAGCTGCCGGGCGTCCAAGGACTCGAGGGCTCGTACCCACAGGTGATTCTTGCCCTCCTTCGCCGCGACGAAGGCTAGTTTCCTGCCATCGTGCGAGAGGGAGAAGGAGTCGCCGAACGCGGTTTTCTCCGGAGCGGCAACGATGAAGCGCGTGAGGGGAGGCTGATCCGGATCACGCGCGAGCCGGATGACCGTCGAAGGGAGCGAAACGGCCAGAACGGCCAGGAGGGTTGCGGCAACGATCCAGCCGGCGCGGCCCCGCCATCCCGGTCCCACGACCGCGTGGGCGGGCGCGCCGGCCTGTGAGCCTCCTTCGGCGATCCATTCCAGCTCGCCTCTCAGGTCCCGGGCGGTCTGCCACCGGTCATCCGGGTTCTTCGTGAGGGCCCGGCTCACCGCCCGATCCAGGGCCGGCGGAGTCAGCGGCTGGATCGACGAGATCGCCGGCGGCTCGGCGGTCATGATGGCCGCGATCAGGCTCGCCCGGCTCTTTCCCTCGAAGGCCCTCCTGCCCGTCGCCATCTCGTACAGCACGGCGCCGAACGCGAAGATGTCGGTGCGGGAATCGGCCTCCCGGCCCTCGAGCTGTTCGGGGGCCATGTACTGGAAGGTCCCGATGATGCTGCCTTCGGCCGTCAGCGGCGTGACCAGGGTGGGGGAGGTCGTGAGCTGTGAAGAGGACGAGGGGCCGCCGCCGATCTTGGCGAGGCCGAAGTCCAGCAGCTTGGCGCCTGTCCTGGTCAGCATGATGTTGCCTGGCTTCAGATCGCGGTGCACGACACCCTGGCGGTGCGCCTTCTCGAGCGCGTCGGCGACCTGGATCGCGACGGACAGCATCTCCCGCGCAGTCAAAGCGCCTCGCACGAGCCGATTCGCGAGCGTCTCTCCTTCGAGATGCTCCATCACGAGATAGTCGATTCCGTCCTCATGGCCGATGTCGTACAGAGCGCAGATGTGCGGGTGGTTCAGGCTCGAGATCGACCGCGCCTCGCGCTCGAACCGCTGCCTCAGCTCGGGGCTTGTGGAGAGCGGCGCGGGGAGGACCTTGACCGCGACGGTTCGATCGAGGCGCGTGTCGCGCGCAAGGTACACCTCGCCCATCCCTCCGGCGCCGAGCGGAGAGAGAATCTCATAGGGACCCAGTCGTTTGCCGGGGGACAGAGGCATCAGGGCGCGGATTATACTCCAGCGTCCTCGGGGGCGGCGCCGGCCCCGAAATGCGTTGACCGCTCCGGCGCGGCGGGAGTATAGTGCCGCGCCCGAAGCGAGGCGCGGGCCGCGATCGCCCGGGACCCGGCCGAGGTCGTGCCGCATCGCCAGACCGGAGGCTGCCGCTGATGAAGCATGAGCCTTTTGTCCCGGAAGGCACACGCCTTCCCGAGTTCACTCTGCGGGCCGTGGTGCTCGGGGTCCTGCAGGCCGTCATCCTGGGCGCCGCCAACGCGTACCTCGGGATGAAGGCGGGCCAGACGATCGCCGCCACGTTCCCCGCCGCCGTGGTTTCCATGCTGGTCCTGCGCTTCTTCAGGGACTCCTCCATCCTGGAAGAGAACGTCTCGCGCACGGCGGCGTCGGTGGGCGAGGCGCTGGTGGCCGGCGCCATCTTCACCCTGCCTGCCTTCGTGATCACGGGGCTCTGGAAGGAGTTCAACTACTGGCAGAGCAGCCTTTTGATGCTGGTGGGTGGCTCGCTGGGGGTGCTATTCGTGATCTTCCTGCGACGGACTCTCTGCGAAGATCCCACGCTGCCATTCCCGGAGGCCACCGCGGCGGCCGAGATCCACAAGGCCGGGCAGAAAGGCGCGGCGGGGGGCAGGTACCTCTTCGGAGCGATGGGGATGGCCGGCCTGATCGAGCTGTTCAAGAACGGATCGGGCTTCGCCGTCATACGAGACTCCGTGGGAGGCTTCATCAGCTTCAAGGCCTCCACGATCAACTTTCTCAAACGAGGCCAGCCGTTCGGCCAGCCCGGCAACTTCGGTGGAGGCTTCCATTACGAGAGCCCCTTCGCCTCTCCGGCTTTCATGAGCGTCGGGTACATCATCGGACCGAAGCTGGCCGCGCTGAATTTCTCGGGCGGCGTGCTGGCCTGGATGATTCTCGTGCCGCTCATCATGTTCCTGAGCGGACAGGGGAGCCCGCTGATGAACCTGGCGGGCGATCCGTCGCTCGCGCAGGCAGGCCTGAACGAACAGCTCGATGTCGTGGCGGACCAGGCTTGGCGCGGAGTGGTGCGCCCGATCGCCGTCGGGGCGATGCTGGTCTCGGCCTGCTGGACGCTGTTCCGGATGCGCGGTCCGCTGCTGGCCGGCGTGGCGCGGGCCTTCCGCGACATGCGGTCGTCGCCCGGTGCGGCCCGGGAGAGATCGAGGCTGGAGGCCGACGTGCCGATGAAGTGGGTGGTCATCGGCATCGTGGTCTTGCTGGCGCCGATGACGGCCCTCTTCGCCTACTACAAGATCGGGATCGCGGGGGCGCTGATTGCCGCCGTCGCGATGACGCTGGCCGGGTTCGTCTTCTCCGCGGTGGCCGGTTACCTCGTCGGCGTGATCGGATCGTCGGCGAGCCCCGTGTCGGGGCTGGCGCTGTCCAGCCTCATCGTCTCGGCGCTGCTGCTCGTCTCCATCGGGGTCACCGGCTCCGGAGGCGTC
>JAWPNA010000140.1:0-8589 GCA_045402695.1 Acidobacteriota bacterium | reverse complement strand
CGGTGGTGCAGGGGGCGCCGCGGCGGGAGTGGGGGTCGCGGCCGCCACCGGCACGGCGACCGGGGCAGGTGTCATGGCGAGGGCTGCGGCCACGGCCAGCAAGGCCAGGGCCGCCGACAGGGCGACGATGGGCAGCTTCCTCATATTGATAGCCTCCTTCCGGGTGTCTTCTCGGGTCCACGGGAGCCGTCGGATGGGCCCTCGTACCTTGGCAACTCTTTGTACGCAGAAAATCATCTGAAGGTCGAAGATTTTTTGCTATGCTGTCCGGCGCTCCCCGCCTTCCGGGGTGCCCAGGAGTGCGCAGCATGGCCCTCGCGCGAGCCCCAGCCGGACTTGTCCACATTGGAGCGACGCGGCGTCGCGACGCATGGTGGGTGCAGCCTCTGCTGGTCCTCGTTGGCCTCTCGACGTTCATCATCTACGCGACCTGGGCGGCGTTCCAGGGAGAGCATTACCACTGGGGATCGTACATCTCGCCCTTCTATTCTCCAGAGGTGTTCGGCGAGTCTCCCCATAGCTGGTTCGGCCCCAGGCCCGCGTGGGTCCCCGCGTGGGTGCCCTGGTCCCCGGCACTGCTGATCCTGTGGGCACCGGCGGGCTTCAGGCTCACCTGCTACTACTACCGTGGAGCCTACTACAAAGCGTTCTGGGCGGATCCGCCTTCCTGCACGGTGGGCGAGCCGCGCAGGCACTATCTCGGCGAAAGATCGATGCCGCTGAGCCTGCAGAACATCCACCGGTACTTCCTCTATCTCGCGTTCGCTTTCCTGGTCGTTTTGGCCCGCGATGTGTGGGAGGCCACCTGGTTCACCGATCCGGCCACCGGACGGCCCACGTTCGGCATCGGGGTCGGCACGCTCGTGCTGGCGTGCAACGTCGTGCTTCTGGCCGGCTACACGCTGGGCTGCCACTCGCTGCGCCACCTGGCCGGAGGCTGCCTGGATCGGTTCTCCGGTGCGGACGCGCGTCGCGGGGCCTACGACTGCGTGAGCGGCCTCAACAGGGGGCACACGCTCTGGGCCTGGATGAGCCTCTGCATGGTGATGTTCTCCGACGTCTATGTCCGCATGTGCGCCATGGGGATCTGGACGGACTTGAGGCTCCTCTGATGGGGGCCGGCTATCTGGCGCACGAGTACGACGTGCTGGTCATCGGCGCCGGGGGCGCCGGGCTGAGAGCCGCCATCGAAGCCTCCTCCTCGGGCGTCACGGTCGCGCTCCTGTGCAAGTCGCTCCTGGGAAAGGCCCACACCGTCATGGCCGAGGGCGGCATTGCGGCGGCCCTGGGGACCGTGGACGACCGGGACAACTGGAAAGTGCACTTCGCCGATACGATGAGGGGCGGACAGTACGTGAACAATTGGCGCATGGCCGAGCTGCACGCCAGGGAGGCTCCGGCCCGCGTCCGCGAGCTAGAGACGTGGGGGGCGGTTTTCGATCGGACGGGAGATGGCCGCATCCTCCAGCGGCAGTTCGGCGGGCACAGGTTTCCGCGACTCGCCCATGTCGGCGATCGCACGGGCCTCGAGATGATCCGCACGCTCCAGGATCACGGTGTCCATCAGGGGATCGACGTGCACATGGAGTTCACGGTGACCGCTCTCATCAAGGACGGCGAGCGCGTTTGCGGCGCGTTCGGCTACGATCGCGAGAAGGGACGGTTCCACCTCTTTCGCGCCAGGGCCGTCGTTCTGGCGACCGGCGGAGTGGGACGTGCGTACGCCGTCACCAGCACTAGCTGGGAGTACACGGGCGACGGTCACGGCCTCGCGTATGAGGCCGGCGCCGAGCTGATCGACATGGAGTTCGTGCAGTTTCACCCTACGGGCATGATCTGGCCCCCGAGCGTCTGCGGCATCCTGGTGACGGAGGCCGTGCGGGGCGAAGGCGGGGTGCTCCTGAACAACCAGGGCCGGCGTTTCATGTTCGACGACATCCCGGAGCTGTACCGGGCCCAGACGGCCGACAGCGAAGAGGAGGGGTGGCTCTACACGCAGGGAGACAGGAACT
This sequence comes from Acidobacteriota bacterium, assembly GCA_045402695.1. Lineage (GTDB taxonomy): Bacteria > Acidobacteriota > Polarisedimenticolia > JACPZX01 > DASXTC01 > JAWPNA01. The sequence goes on along the minus strand of JAWPNA010000140.1, from coordinate 6,577 downwards.
CCCGTCGTCCGCCCGAGCTGCTGACCCGGGACCACGTCGCCCGCTGCATCGTGCGCGAGGTCCGCGAAGGTCGGGGCAGCCCTCATGGCGGCGTGTATCTCGACATCTCCTGGATCAAGCAGAGGATCTCGAACGCCTCCGAGCGCATCAAGAAGCGCCTGCCGAGCATGTACCAGCAGTTCAAGCAGCTCGCGGACATTGACATCACCAAGGAGCCGATGGAGGTCGGTCCCACGACTCATTACGCCATGGGAGGCATCCGCGTGGAGGCCGAGTCGCAGATGTCCTCAGTAGCAGGGCTGTTCGCCGCCGGAGAATGCGCGGCCGGCCTGCACGGCGCGAACCGCCTGGGAGGCAACTCGCTGTCGGACCTGCTCGTCTTCGGCAAGCGCGCCGGTGAGCACGCGGCGCGGTTCGCGAAGGAGCACCGCTTCGCCCAGGTGGACGAAGGCCAGGCAGAGCGGGCGGGACGGCGCGCGCTGGCGCCCTTCACGCGCGACGGCGCCGGCGCATCCCAAACCGAGGCGCCCTACCAGCTCCAGGAGGAGCTGCAGACCCTCATGCAGCGCGACGTGGGAATCGTGCGCAATGAGGAGCAGATGACGCGTGCCCTTGAACGGATCGCGCATCTGAAAGAACGCGCCCAGCGCGTGCGCGTCATCGGCAACAGGGAGTACAACCCTGGATGGCATACGGCGCTGGATCTTCACAACCTCCTGGCGGTCTCGGAGGCCATCACTCGATCCGCTCTGGAGCGCCGGGAGAGCCGCGGGGCGCAGTTCCGGGAGGATCTTCCCGGGAAGGACGAGACCTTCGGCCGGTGCAACATCGTCACGAGGAAAGCCGAAGACGGCAGCATGCTCATCGCCAAGGAGCCGATCCCGGAGATGCCCGCGGAGCTGCGACAGATCCTCCAGGAGATGAAGTGACGCGCGCCGCGACGTTCAGGATCTGGCGCGGCGGCCCGCAGGGAGGCGCCTTCCAGGATTACTCGACTGAGATCTCGGAAGGCATGGTCGTCCTCGACGCGATCCTGGGGATCCAGGCTGGCCAGGCCAACGACATGGCCGTGCGCTGGAACTGCAAAGCGGGCCGCTGTGGGTCCTGCTCCGCGGAGATCAACGGCTCACCTCGCCTGTTGTGCATGACACGGCTGAGCGAGCTGCCGATCGACGAGCCGGTCACCGTGGAGCCGATGCAGGCATTCCCCGTTGTCAAGGACCTGGTGACGGACGTCTCGTGGAACTTCCGCGTGAAGAAATTGATCCGGCCCTTTGCGCCGAGGCCGCCGGATGCGACGGACGGGAGCTGGCGGATCGCGCAGACCGACATCGATCGCATCCAGGAGTTCCGCAAGTGCATTGAGTGCTTCCTGTGCCAGGACGTCTGCCATGTCCTGCGGGATCACAGGCGGCACGACGACTTCATCGGCCCGAGGTTCCTTGTGCACGTCGCGGCCCTGGAGATGCACCCGCTCGACACCCTCGATCGTGTCGAAGAATTGCACAGGGCCCAGGGCGTAGGATTGTGCAACATCACGAAGTGCTGCACGAAGGTCTGTCCCGAGGGCATCGCGATCACCGACAACGCGATCATCCCTCTCAAGGAGCGGGTTGTGGACCGGTTCTACGATCCGCTCGCCAAGCTGCTGAGGATCCTGCGGCCCCGCGCGCGCACAGCGCCGGGTCCGTGAGCCAGGAGGGCCCATGTTCGAGCTCAAGCCACTCTCGAAGGAAGCCATTCCCAGGGCGCTCAAGCGAGCTGAGCGCTATCGGCTCCTCAACGAGCCGCGGGAGGCAGAGAGCATCTGCCGCGACGTCCTGAAGACGGAGCCGGAGAACCAGGAGGCTCTCGTGATGCTGCTCCTGACGCTGACGGATCAGTTCCGGAAAGGGTCCACCGTCGGAGTCAACCAGGCCAATGAGATCCTGCCGAGGCTGCGAGATGAGTACGAGAGGCACTACTACGCCGGGGTCATCTGCGAACGTTGGGGGAAGTTCCAGCTCAAGGAAGCCGTCCCCGCACACCTCGCCCATGGGTGGCTCCGTGAGGCGATGGGCTGCTACGAGAGAGCCGAAGCGCTCAGCCCCTGGCAGAACGAGGACGCCATCCTTCGATGGAACGCCTGCGCGCGCATCATCATGCGAGAGCACCAGGCGGGGCGCACGGCCCCGGAGGCTTCATCGCCTCACGGTGTGGACGAGGAGGTCCCGCCGCGCTGACACGGAAGGCTTGGCGTCCCCTGGTAGACGCGTTTCGAACCGTCGTTCTAAACCCTCCGCCAGATCTCGCCAAGGAGGGAACGCCATCTGAAGAAACCGTCGCGCAAGCACGCCGCGGGGGAAAAACGAAAACCGCGAAGCCGCCAGCGTCTGGAAGGAACGGCTCCGGCGGGGGCACTGGATCCTGGTCAGAACGCATCCTCAACACCAACTACCCAAATCGCATCCCGGGCCAGGATCCCACGATTGGTCGCATCGTCAAGGAGCCGCTCGGCACGCAAAAGATTCGCTGGATGGACACGAAGGAGCTGAGCGAGGCGACGATCGCTTTCACGAATCGTTGCGAGGAAGCAGACCTACGAGGGAAGTCAGGACGGTGATGGAGTGACGAGCCGAGGCGTCACTTCAAGGCTGGTGCAAGTGCCTCGCGGGGCGGAGTGTTGGAAAATCCGTCCCAACCCGTCACTCATCACTCAAATTAATAGCACGACCCTCGAATCCCAGCCAGCGCACCGCGGACCTTCCCTCGCTCGGAGACCGGAAGCCTCGAATCCCCTCCGCCCAAATCCCCCTCACAGACGCCTGTCTCCCCAAACGCCCGTCCCGTAAGGAGTTCTTGGCGTCCCCAACGGGATTCGAACCCGTGTTGCAGCCTTGAAAGGGCTGTGTCCTGGGCCAGGCTAGACGATGGGGACGCACCCGGGTGGACCATCAAGTGGGGGCAGAGGTTACACCACATGGCCCGCCCGCTCAAGGGACCCATTCCCGGGCACGGGATCGCCCATCTGTCCAGCTCACAAACACAAACGGCCCCGGACATTTGTAGGTGCCGGGGCCGTCGGAACATCCCGGATGAACCGGGCTTGCTTGGCGTTGGCTATCGGCTTCCGAAGATTCCGCCGAGGAAGGCGGCGAGCGCGGCGAACAGGGCGACCAGGAAGGCGCCGATGCCTGAGCCGTCCGTTGGGTGCGGCGGAATGCCGGGGCGGGCGGCGAAGATCTCCGGAACGACGAATGCCGAAATGGCGAGCGCGACGAGAACGAACGCGAACAGTTTGCGCATGCTTTCCCCCTGGAGAATGGTTGACGCGTAATCTTACGGCGAATCTCCCGCGGGGCAAGCTTTATCTTGGTGACCTTGATGTTCGCCAGTTGGAACCATGCGGCAGTCTGGCTGCGGCAAGTCGACTGGCTACGTCGGCCGCCCAACGCCGACACCGTCAGCGCAAGCGGAGCAGTTCCGTTCAGTTGTGTCTGCCCTCGCGTCGGGGCCGCCGGCGAGTGACGCCACAGGCGCTTCACCGATCGGGCTGGTCAAACAGGACGATAGCCGACTCTTCTCGTGCCCGGTCGAAGATGATTTCGCGACCGTCCTTAGATACGTCGAAGTCGCCGATGTCAAGCTCGCGACCGAGATTGGTCAGTTGCCGCTCGCGACCGGTCTTGAGATTGACCAGCCAGAACTCCTTGTGCGAGATTTCTCCTTTCAGGATGACCAGCGCATCTTCCCCGCCTAGAAAGGCCAGGCGCCTGGCGCCACGGGTCAGGATCAGCTTCGGCAGCTCGTGGGGTGTGCCGTCCGCGTTCACCGCCTTCACCGAAAAGGTCGTGCCCACATCCGCACCGGAATAGACGAGAAACTGTCCGCTCGGAGACCAGATCGGATCGATCGAGTACTCCTTGACGAGCAGAACCAGTGTCCCGCCGCCGACCGGGATCTTGAACAGTCGCGGCTCGCCCTCCCGATTGGCCGCGACCGCCAACCACTGTCCATCGGGCGACCAGGCGGGTGCTCCGCGCACGTCGAGCTCTTCGGCGACCCGGCGCGCGCCGGTTCCGTCGGCGTTCATCACGTACAGTTTCGTCAGTCCGCGTCTTTGCACCACGAATGCGAGGCGTCGGCCGTCGGGCGCAATGGCTGGTCCGCCGAGAGCGCGTCCATCGAGGCCGCTCCACACCTCGGCCGACGTGCCGTCCGCGAGTTTCCAGAGGCCATCCGTTCCTGCTTTCGGGGCACGATAGATGATGTACCCAGGCCCCACCCGCGGCGACAGACCGCGTGCGGTCGGGAGCGGGATGGGAGTGGCGGCAGACTCGTCGATCGCGCGGTCGCCAATCGGCACTCGATACAGGCCGGCCGTCGAGCGTGAAACGGTCGCGACCAGGCGTCGACCATCCGCACCGGCCGCAAGCGACGTGTACTCCTCGACACCCGTGCTGATGCGATGGGACACACGGCGTTCGACGTCCATTGCGTGGATCCAAGGTCCTGATCCGTCATCGTCGGTGGCGAGATAGAGCAGCGTTCGGCTGCCCAACAAGGTTGGAAAGGTGACGCGTGAGTTGTGGAAGGTCAGTCGCTCAGGCTCGCCGCCGGTCGGGCGAATGCGCCAGACGTCCATTTCATCGAGTGGAAGGCCCTGGACGAAATAGATGAACGCACCGTCATGCGACCAGACGGGAAAGTGGTTGTGGACGCCTGCCCGCGCAGCATAGATCTGCCGCCCAGCCTTCTCGTCGGGCTCGGTCACGAACATGGGATCGCCTGGTGCTGATGGGTGGTACACGATGCGTCTGCCGTCGGGCGACCAGTCGAGCTCGGCGATGCCCGGCAGGTAGGGCCGAAGCGGGCCGCCCATCGTGGGGACCGCCCACCCGCCATCCACCAAAGCGCGTCCGGTTGAATCGAGCCTGCGATTCCAGACGGTGACCAGCGACCCATCCGGGGTGAAGCCAACAGTGCGAGCAGCGGGATTGCGCAGCTCTGGCACGCTGCCTTTCGTGAGGTTGTGCACCTCGCCCGTCCCGACCTGGCTTACCCAAGCGTCCCACGTCCCATCGCGGTCGGAGAGGAAGACGACGAACTTCCCGTCGCGCGAAATGGCAGCGTGATGATCCGCTCCCTCGAAATCCGTCAATCTCGTGACCTTCGCGCCTCCCAGCGGATTCCGCCAGAAGTACTCCGAGCGCTGAAGCTGCCACGTCGCCGCGCCTCCGATGACCAGCAGACCCACACCGGCCGCGGCCCACCATTCGCGTCGGACCGGACGGGCAACCGGCTTTTGGCGGTCACGACTCGCACCCTCGCGAGCCGCTGCCGCCGCGCCCGAGGACGCCATGCCGGCAAGGGCTTCCTCGATTTCGAAGCGCGCGTCGCCGATGTCGCGCACACGGCGCTTCGGATCTTTCTCGAGACAGCGTTGGATCAGGCGTCGGATGCTCACCGGCGTGAGCGCGGGCAGCGCGCCCCAATCGGGCTCGCGTTCGAGGATTCTGGCGATTGTGTCGGAGACCGTCTCACCGCAAAACGCCAGCCGGGCCGTCAACATCTCGTACAACACGCAGCCGAACGCCCAGATGTCGGTCCGCTTGTCGACCTCCTTTCCACGTGCTTGCTCGGGACTCATGTAGGCGGGCGTGCCGACGATCGCGCCGGAGTGCAGTTCCGTGGCCGTGATGGTTGGCAGATGCGACAGGTCGCTGCCGGTGCCATCGCTCGAAAATGCCTTCGCCAGGCCGAAGTCGAGCACCTTGACGTGACCGTCGTGACTGAGCTTGATGTTGGCTGGCTTCAAGTCGCGGTGGATGACGCCTTTCTCGTGAGCAGCTTCGAGCGCCTCGGCGATCTGCCCGCCGATTCTCAGCGCTTCAGCGAGCGCTAAGCCCGCCTTCACACTGCGCCGCGCGCCCAGCGCGAGTTTATCGGCCAGCGTCGGCCCTTCGACGAGCTCCATGACGAGCGCGCGCACGCCGTCAGCTTCTTCGAGCCCATGGATCGTCGCGATGTGGGGATGGTTCAAAGACGCCAGCAGCCGTGCCTCACGCGTAAGTCGGGCGAGGCGATTGGGATCGCTCGCGAACAATGGTGGCAGCACCTTGATCGCGACGTCCCGCCCCAGCTTCGAGTCTCGCGCGCGATATACCTCTCCCATCCCGCCGGTTCCCAGCAGCGAGAGAATCTGGTAGCCGCCGATCTGTTTACCGATCATCGATGAGCTTGGCTCGTCATGCATGAGCGTCGCCGCCACGTCCAGGGCGGGCCCACTGAGAAAGCCCTCCGCGCTCCGCTCCTGCGCCAGCAACGATTCCACTTCGTGAGGCAACGCCTCATCGTCGCCGCATGCCTCATGCAGGAACGCCGCCTGTTGTCGGTTTTCAGGTACTCGGCGGCTAGCGAGGATCCGAATGAATGAGTGGTGAGCCGTGCTGGACTCGAACCAGCGACCCTCTGCTTAAAAGGCAGATGCTCTACCGTCTGAGCTAACGGCCCACGGAGAGGTATCCTACTACACACCGCCGACTTGCCGGAATGAGGCTCGACATTCCGACTCAAGGTTTCCACGCACAACGGCTTC
>JAWPNA010000146.1:0-2710 GCA_045402695.1 Acidobacteriota bacterium | reverse complement strand
TCATAGGTTAGTGTTTAAGCTCGCATTCCAACATAATTCAGGCCGAACCTCATTCTCCCTCTTGCGCGGTCTCGTTCAGGATGTGCGCGCCGAGCGTTGTCCCAGAGATACAGCAGGATCTTCTCGACGATGGCTCTCAGTCCCCGGAAGTGTCGCAGGGCACAGCGCAGCAGGTCAGGCAGGATGTGTGGCCCGCACATCGCAGTCACCTGAGTGGACAGCGGCACCGGCGCCCCGGAGCGCTGGCCGGCATGAGCGAGACTGCGCTTGAGTGCCGCCGCACACAAACTCGCCCAGATGAGCCCTTCCACCAACGCGGGCTTGGTGCTGTCGAACTCGTGAAGGTTGCAGTGGGACTTCCATTCCTTGAACATCAGCTCGATCTGCCAGCGCAGACGGTAGACCTCGGCGGCCTGCCCCGCACTCAATCTGCTGCGGCTCACGTTGGTCACCAGCATCGTGTACTGCGTGTTGTCTGGCACCCAGATCAGAACCAGCCGCAGCTGCAACACGCCTCCTTCGGGTCGATCCCACTTCACATCCAGATCCAACCTCTGTCGCGGCAGCCAGTGCAGAACGTCCCGCAGCCTGTAGCCCTCGTGGCGGGGCAGCCGTCGCCCGCAGCCGCGCACGCGAAGCACCTTGGGGTTGATGTTCGTCTTGATCCGCATCAGGAAGGACCCGCCGGCGGCGATGACCTGCTCGAAGTACTCCAGAGACGGGTAGCCGCGGTCGGCCAGGAGCAACATGCCCTTGAGAGCTTCCGGCCTGGGAAGGAAGTCACGCTCGCCCTGCTTGTCGGGCGCCAACTGGACCTCAACCGCCTGGTCCTGCAACACGCTCTGAAACGCGTGCAGCTCCACGGCCGCCGGCCGGTTCTTCGTGAAGCGACCACCGAAAATCTCCGCCAGACCGTCGTGCACCGCAAACGAGCTACCGTCCTGAACGACGATGTCGGTGAAGTGCCGCAGGTTTTGCCCGAGCGCCGACCGCAACACCTTCTGGGACAGATCCCTGAGGATGAGCTGGTAGACCTCGCGCATGAAGCCCGCAAACTCGTCCTGGGCGAGGCGGTTGTGGAACGCCTTGTAGCGTACCGCGAGCCCGTTCTGTGCGTTGAAAGTACGCAGGATGTCTGCGATCGTCCTGACCCGATAGGCGCCCAGGGATTCCACCAGAGCGCACACGAGCCGCTGGGGCGTGACCGTCCGCAACCGGCGACAGTGACCCGTCGCACGACCCACGGCCACGAGGGTGTGGCTGCCGAACACGTTGCGGAGAGCATGGGCGAATCTGGTAACATACGATCGGTTCAACGGTGACCTCCATTCGGCCGGGAAGAATTGGCGATTCCAACCGACAGGGTGGCAGGTCACCGTTGATCTGTCCATCCGGATCTACACAATGTGTGTAAGTGATCTGTTTTCAATGAGTTATAAGATCCTACCTATGTGCTTCAGCATGCAACTGGTTATCGGCGCGACATAGTTCCGGGTAGGTGGGTGGTTCTGACCCGGCATCGCCGGCTGGCGTGGCACGTTATCGTCGAGCCCGACATACATGCTGAGTTGCTTGTCGTCGTCACGGCGTATCCGCCGTAGGTTGAGTGAGATGAACCAGTCATACCTCGAAGTGACATTCCGCCATGGCCGGGCGTTGGCCGCGTACTATTACCTTCCGAGGCGCCGTGGCGATCGGAGTGTCCGCTGTGCGCGTGTTGAGCCCGGCCTCATCATCGATTACGCACGAGGCGGTCGTCCCATCGGCATCGAAATCACGGCACCAGGCAAGTTGTCGGTCGTGGCTCTGAACCGAGTCTTGAAAAGCCTTGGTCATTCGGCTGTGCGTCGATCCGATCTCGCCCCTCTCAGGGCTGCGTAGCAGAACTCTTGGTTCTGTCGAACTACCCGCTGCACCCGGTGGCGGGCGTCGGGCTCGGCGCGGACTTCGTCCGCACTCTCGCCCGCCACAGGTGAGCGTGGACGTTTGCTGTTTTCGCTTCAGAGACGTAAGGTTTCGGGACGGAGGGAGGCTGAGATGAAGCTTCGAGTTGTCCTTGAACCAAGCGATGAGGGCGGGTTCACAGCATTGGTCCCCGCTCTCCCTGGCTGCATCTGCGAGGGGGACTCGCGAGAAGAAGCGCTGCGGAACATCGAGGAGGCCGTCCGAGTCTACCTGGAACCGATTGACGACGATTTTGAAAGCATGCCCGATGCAGAGGTCGTCGAGATCGCGGTATGACAGAGGTCCCGAGCCTGAACTACGAGGTCCTGGTTCGGGCCTTGCAGAGGGCTGGCTGGGTAGTGGTCCGTCAACGTGGCAGCCACATCCGCCTACAGAAGCACCTCCCCGACGAAACCCTCAAACTGACCGTTCCGGTACACCGGCCCATCAAGCGCACGACCCTTTCCCACATTTTGAAGCACGCGCGGCTGGACGTCGAGGATCTTCTCGAACTGAAGTGAGCAAGCTAACGACTTAAGGCTATCTGCCGCGCGCAGCGGCGGCAGATAGCCTTAAGTCGTTAGACCGCTAAACTGTCACCGAACACTCATATGCGGCCACCGAGGAACACTTCATAACCGGCCACTCGAGGTCGCGGGTCGTCAGTATCGTTCAGTTGATCCCATCTGTTCAAGCCTCATCGGATCAAGGCCAGCCGCCGCGCCTTGTGGAGCCTGTGGGCGGCGCGGGGTCGGCGCCGTCCAAG
>JAWPNA010000358.1:0-5408 GCA_045402695.1 Acidobacteriota bacterium | reverse complement strand
GTTCGGAGGGTTGAAACCATCCCGATTCAACGGTTTGAGGAATCCGGAATTTGCCTCTTGACAGCACAACATGTCGTGGTAGAGTGCGGGCCTGTCTCCCAGATGTTGACTTTTCGGCACCCAGGAGGCGGGCCGGCGATAGACGACGGGCAACCCGCCGGCAGTCTTAAACGGGCTCCGAAAGAGCCCCCATCCTGCAAGGAAATTCCGACACCTGATCGGCCCTCAGGGGCTTCCCCGCGGCAGATGCCGCGCGGGCTCCTTTTCCCCGGAGGGCGTGAAGAAGTCTCGTGGGAGGACGGGCAGTCATGAGGATCGAGCGACGATTCACCCGCGCCGGAAAGGACCCCTATTCGGGGATCGAGTTCGCCACCAGGGACTCACGCATCACCAACCCGGACGGGTCGCTCGTCTTCGAAGCACGAGGCATCACGATGCCTGCCGCCTGGACGCAGGTGGCCGTGGACATCCTCGCGCAGAAGTACTTCCGCAAGGCGGGAGTGCCCCAGGCGGTCAAACCGGTGGAGGAGTACGGCGTGCCCGCGTGGCTGCGCCGCTCGGTGCCTGATGACGACGCGCTCTCGGCCCTGCCTGAATCGGAGCGCGAGGGGATGGAGAAGGACGCCCGTCAGGTCTTCCGCCGCCTCGCGGGGTGCTGGACCTACTGGGGGTACAAGTACGGCTATTTCGACACCGAGGACGACGCGCTGGCCTTCTTCGAGGAGATGCTGCACATGCTGGCCGCGCAGATGGCCTCGCCCAACTCCCCTCAGTGGTTCAACACGGGGCTTCACTGGGCGTACGGCATCGACGGCCCCCCGCAAGGTCATTACTACGTGGACCCCCCCACCGGAGAGATCAGGAAGTCCCCGTCGGCGTACGAGCATCCACAGCCGCACGCCTGCCAGCCGTACGATGCCCTCGTCAGCACGCCGCAAGGCCCCATCTCCATCGGCGAGATTGTCGAGAAGAAGATGGTGGGGCTGGAGGTTTACGACAGAGACGGCGTGACCCGCGTGGCGGGAGTCAAGAGCAACGGCGAGAAACCGGTGCTGCGCGTCGTCCTCGCCAACGGTAACGCGGTGGAGGCCACGGCCGATCATCTGATCTGGGCCGCCCCGTCCGACACGCCCGCGGGTCGGGGCTACCGGTTCGTCGAGGCGGGCCGGCTTCAGCCCGGCATGAGGCTGCTCCAGCGCACCGACACCGAGGTCAGGTCGGGGGGCACGCCGGCAGGCACTGATGAAGCTCGCGAGGCGAGCGAGGCGGTCCTGGCCGGCTGGCTGCAGGCGGACGGCTTCGTCGGTCAGTACAGTTCGGGGACCAACCGCTCGCTGACGGTCGAGTTCATGACCTGCAACGAGGAGGAGTTCGAGTTCCTGCTGCCCCGCGTCAACCGAATCTTTGAAGGAGTCGCCCGCCACGTCCGCGTCGTCGAGACACAGTCCGACGCCCTCCTGGTCCGCCGCATCCGGCTGTACGGCGAACCGCTGCGGGTCTTCGTGGAGAAGTACGGGCTTCTCGCGCGCGGCCTCGACATGCGCGTGCCCGAGCAGATTCTGACCGGGGGACGACATGTGGCTGCCGCCTATCTTAAGGCGCTGTTCCAGGGCGACGGGGCCGTCAGGCGGCACGCCGGCGAAACCGACTCGTTCGACGTGGTGCTCGGGTCGATCTCCGAGTGGCTTCTGGGAGACACGCAGCGGCTTCTGGCCAACCTGGGAATCTACAGCCGTCTGATGCCGTGTCGTGACGCTCGAGATGACCGGAAGACCTACTGGCAGCTCTCGATCGGTTACCGGAGCGAGCGTGGGAAGTTCGCCGATGCCATCGGGTTCGTCTCATCCGACAAGACAGACAAACTGGCTCGCTCACTGGCCGAGGATGTCCGCGGCAAGGTCATACCCGACGTGCGGCACGAGACGATCGTGCGCATCGAGTACCTCGGTGCCGAGCCCGTCTATGACATTCAGACCGACAGCGGCAACTACCTCTCAGGCAATATCGTGGTCCACAACTGTTTCATCCAGTCGATCGCCGACGACCTCGTCAACGAGGGCGGCATCATGGATCTGTGGACCCGCGAGGCTCGCCTCTTCAAGTACGGCTCGGGCACCGGCACCAATTTCTCCAACCTGCGCGGCGAGGGGGAACCCCTGTCGGGAGGCGGGAGATCCTCCGGGCTGATGTCGTTTCTGAAGATCGGCGACCGGGCGGCCGGCTCGATCAAGAGCGGCGGCACCACGCGGCGCGCCGCCAAGATGGTCTGCCTCGACATTGACCATCCCGACATCGAAGAGTTCATCAACTGGAAGGCGGTGGAAGAACAGAAGGTGGCGGCGCTGGTGACCGGAAGCCGTCTGGCCAACAAGCACCTCAACGCCATCATGAAGGCGTGCGCGGAGGGGCTGAAGGCCCAGCCCAACGCCGCGGTGCCCGTCAACGGCGGGCGGTTCGACCCTCGCGTCAATCCGGCGCTCAAGCGCGCCATCCGAGAGGCGCGCAAGTCCTTCATCCCGGCGAACTACATCGAGAGGGTCATCGCCCTCGCGAAGCAGGGATACACCTCCATCCGCTTCGACGAGTACGACACCAACTGGAACGGGCGTGGGTACGGCACCGTCTCGGGGCAGAACTCCAACAATTCGGTGCGCCTGACCAACAAGTTCCTCCAGGCGGTGGTCACGGACTCGGACTGGCACCTGAACCGCCGCACAGACCGCAAGGCGCACCGCACGCTGCGCGCGCGCGACCTGTGGGAGGAAATCTGCTACGCCGCGTGGGCGTGCGCCGACCCGGGTGTGCAGTTCGACACCACGATCAACGAGTGGCACACCTGCCCCGAGGACGGCCGCATCAACGCGTCGAACCCGTGCGTGACGGCAGACACCCTCGTCGCCACCGCCGAAGGTTGGCAAAGGATCGACCAGTTGACCGGCAGGACGGCCAACGTCATCGGCGCCGACGGGCAGCCCCACTTTGTGACGGAGATCTTCCCCACGGGCGTCAGGCAGGTCTTCAGGCTGAGGACGAAGTCGGGTTACCAGGTCCGGCTCACGGGGGACCACAAAGTCTTGACGGCCGAGCGCGGGGATGTTCCCGCCCGGGACCTGAGGGCGGGCGAGCGTGTCAGCCTCTCCGGACCGGGGTTCGGCCGGCGGGCGCTCCCCGAGCGGCTGGCCATGGGCATCGGTGTGGCCGTGGGAGACGGCTGCCTCACGCGCTCGTACGCCGGCGATCGCGAGGAGGAGATCGTCATCCTGTCCATGGCGGCCTCCGAGGCCGGTGTCCTGCGGAAGATCGCGGGCGAGGTGAACGAGCGGAAGAGCTTGATGAGAGCCGCCGGGATGTCAGGCAACCCGGGCCCCGTGGCGGTGAGCGGCTCAGTGGCTTCATGTTCCCGTCTGAGCTTCGCGAGCTGCGAGGTGGTCGGGATCTTCAAGGAGCACGCCGTGCTCGACGCGGGAAGCGCCGGCAAGAGACTCACTCCCGCGGCGTTCAATCTCGACCGTCCTTCAATGGCGGCGCTGCTGAGGGGGCTCTTCACGGCCGATGGAACGGTTGCAAACTACGGAGAGAAGAGCCACTACGTCTCCCTCGACTCGTGTTCCCCGGAGCTGCTCGGGCAGGTGCAGGTGCTGCTTCTCTCTTTCGGGATCAAGTCGAAGCTGTACGAGAACCGGCGCGGAGGGAAACTATCTGCTTGCCTTCCCGACGGCAAGGGAAGCGAGAAGGAGTACGCCGTGCAGGAGATGCACTCGCTGCGGATCAGCCGCGCGTCGCGCGTCCTATTCGAGCGCGCGATCGGGTTCGACCCGGACAGTCCAAAGGCCGCGCGGCTGGCCTCCCTTAACCGGGAGGTCGGTGTCTACCACGACGAGCTGGCAGACAGCGTGGAGTCGGTCGAGCCCCTGGGGGAGGAGCCGGTCTTCGATCTGACTGAGCCGGTCACGCGTCACTTCGTCGCCAACGGGCTGGTCGTCCACAACTGCTCCGAGTACATGTTCCTCGACGACACGGCGTGCAACCTGGCCTCCCTCAACTGCATGAAGTTCCACGACGCCGCCAACAACCGCTTTGAGATCGAGGCCTTCAGGCACGCCACCCGGCTGTGGACCCTGACGCTCGAGATCTCGGTGCTGATGGCGCAGTTCCCCTCCAAGCGCATCGCCGAGCTGTCGTACCGGTTCCGCACGCTGGGTCTCGGCTACGCCAACATGGGAACGATGCTGATGGTGTCGGGTATCCCGTACGACTCGCCGGAGGCGCGCGCGATCTGCGGCGCCGTCACCGCCATCATGTGCGGCACCTCGTACGCCACATCGGCCCTGATGGCCAAGGAGCTCGGCCCGTTCCCGGGATACCACGCCAACCGCCTGCACATGCTGCGGGTGCTGAGGAACCACCGGCGTGCCGGCTACAACGCCGCCCCCTCCGAATACGAGGGGCTCGTCATCACACCGCAGGGGATCGATTCGCGCTGCTGTCCCGAGGACCTGCAGCGCGCGGCGCGGCTGGCCTGGGACACTGCAATCGAGCTGGGAGAGAAGTTCGGTTTCCGGAACGCCCAGACCACGGTCATCGCCCCCACGGGCACCATCGGCCTGGCGATGGACTGCGACACGACGGGGATCGAGCCCGACTTCGCCCTCGTGAAGTTCAAGACGCTGGCCGGTGGTGGCTACTTCAAGATCATCAACCAGTCGGTGCCGCAGGCGTTGAGGCACCTCGGCTACACCAAAGAGCAGGTCGACGGCATCGTCACCTACTGCCGCGGAACAGGAAGGCTCGCGGGGGCGCCGCACATCAACAGAGAGACGCTGCGGGCGAAAGGGTTCGACGATGCCGCCCTCGACAAGGTGGATGCGGCGCTGGACACGGCCTTCGAGCTTCCGTTCGCCTTCAACCGGTTCGTGCTGGGCGATCAGTTCTGCGCCACGCAGCTCGGCTTCACCTCCCAGCGGCTCGATGACTTCAGCTTCAACATGCTGGAGGAGCTGGGGTTCACACGTGAGCAGATCGAGACCGCCAACGACCACATCTGTGGCCGCATGACCGTGGAGGGGGCTCCGCTCCTCAAGCCCGAGCACCTGCCGGTGTTCGACTGCGCCAACCGCTGCGGCAAGTACGGCGAGCGTTTCATTCACCCCGAGGCGCACATCAGGATGATGGCCGCCGCGCAGCCCTTCATCAGCGGCGCGATCTCCAAGACGATCAACATGCCCCACAGCGCCTCCGTGGAGGAGATCCGCGACGCCTACATGCAGTCGTGGAAGCTGATGCTGAAGGCCAACGCTCTGTACAGGGACGGCAGCAAGCTGAGCCAGCCGCTCAGCGCCACCGCGGGCGAGTATATGTTCGCCGAGGAGGATGACGACGAGTCCGCCCAGGTCGCCGTGGCCCCCCCC
>JAWPNA010000108.1:0-14728 GCA_045402695.1 Acidobacteriota bacterium | reverse complement strand
CGTCGAAGTCGATCCCGCGAAAGAGCTGGGCAGCCAGGAGCCTCTCGACGTCGGGAGGGACCTCGAGCACCTGCGGGTCGAGGTGCACGTGGTACTTCGTCTCGATCTCGGCGAGATGATCCTGCTCCTTGAGGTAGAGCTGCTCGAAGACGTCGCGCTGGAGGGAATCCGCCGCGAGCTGCCTGCCGAGCCGGTAGAACTGGTACATGTCCACCTCAAACTGCATCGCCTCCTCCACTGTTCGCGCCGCCTCGGGATTGCCCGCGCGGTACGGCTGGACGATCTTGTTCTGACCGCCGCACAGAAAGCACCGCCCGCGCGGCACCACGAAGCCGGTGGAGCGCTTGCCGCACTGCGCGCACTTCCATGTGTGCCGCAGCTCCGCGCAGCAGATGGCGTCCTCCTCCAGTTCCTGGTGGCACCTGGGACACATCGAGGCCATCGCAATCTCCTCCTCAAGTCCTGACAGGCTCGGCGGTCTCCCGCCCGCCGGCCCCTGTTGACACGCCGGCACCGGCGTCCTCTCGAGCGCCGACGCCCAGATAGGCGAGGATCGCGCGGGCCGCCCTGCGGCCGGCGCCCATCGCCAGGATGACGGTCGCCGAGCCCGTCACGATGTCCCCGCCGGCGTAGACGCCGGGGATGTTGGTCTGCCCGGTCGTCTCGTCCACGACCAGATAGCCCCACCTGTTGGTCTTCAGCCCTGGTGTCGTCTGCGCGATGATGGGATTGGAGTTGGTCCCCAGCGCCAGGATGACCGTGTCCACGTCGAGGTCGAACTCGGAGCCCGCCACGGCCACGGGGCGTCTGCGTCCCGACTCGTCGGGCTCGCCCAGCTCCATGCGCGCGCACCTCATCCCGGTGACCCAGCCCGCGTCATTGCCCATCAAGGAGACAGGATTGGTCAGCCACCGGAACTCCACCCCCTCCTGGATCGCGTGCTCGAGCTCCTCGGCGCGCGCGGGGGATTCGGCGCGCGTGCGCCGGTACACGACCGCGACCGTCTCGGCCCCCATGCGCATCGCGACGCGCGCAGCATCCATGGCAGTGTTGCCCGATCCCACCACCGCCACGCGCCGCCCCATGCCGACGGGAGTGTCGTAGAGCGGCCGGCGGAAGCCCTGCATCAGGTTCACGCGCGTTAGGAACTCGTTGGCCGAGAAAACGCCGTTGAGCGACTCGCCGGGGATGTTCATGAAGCGCGGCGAGCCTGCGCCCGTGGCGATGAACACCGCGTCGCACCCCATCTCGTTCATCAGGCGCGGGATCGTCAGGACCTTGCCGATCACCTTGTCGAGATCGATCTTCACTCCCAGCTTCACCAGGTTGTCGATCTCGATGTCGATGATCTCGTTGGGAAGCCGGAACTCCGGAATGCCGTACTTGAGAACACCGCCCGCGACGTGCAGCGCCTCGTAGATGGTCACGTCCACGCCCGCCTTGGCCAGGTCGCCGGCGCACGCGAGTCCGGCGGGCCCCGATCCGATGATGGCCGCCTTCTTCCCGGCCGGGGTGGCGCCCGATGCTTCGTCCCAGCCGCGGCCGGCGGCGAAGTCCGCGACGAACCGCTCCAGCCGGCCGATCGCCACCGGCTCGAGCTTGCCGCCCACAACACAGGTCGCCTCGCACTGCGTTTCCTGCGGGCAGACGCGCCCGCAGACCGCGGGCAACGTGTTAGCCTCCTTGAGGATCCTGTACGACTCTTTCAGGTCGCGCCGCGCCAGCGCGGCGATGAACCCGGGGATGTCGATCTCCACGGGGCAGCCGGGCACGCAGCGCGGCTTCTTGCACTGAAGGCAGCGGCTGGCCTCCAGAAGCGCCAGATCGAGCGAGTAGCCGAGGTTCACCTCCTCGAAGTTGCGGCTGCGCCGCTTGGGAGGCTGCTCCGGCATCGGTGTCCTGGTCGGGGCGACGGTGCGGATCGTCTTGAGGGGAGGCTTGGCGCCCGCGGGCGGAAGAGGCAGCGGAGCGGGAACGTCCTGAAGATCCGGCGGCAGCGCGCGGCACCGGGAGGGAGGGACAGCCGGGTTCTCCCCGCCGGTCCCCAGCTCCGCCAGCCGCGCGGCCTCGTTCGTGTAGCGGTCCATCGCCTCGCGCTCCTCGCGCACGAACCGCTTCTGGCGCAGCATCAGCTCGTCGAAGTCCACCTGGTGCCCGGAGAAATCGGGGCCGTCCACGCAGGCGAACCGGATCTTCCCGTCGACGGTGACGCGGCACGAGCCGCACATGCCCGTGCCGTCCACCATGATCGAGTTGAGCGAGACCAGCGTCGGAATGCCGCGCGGCCGCGTCATGTGAGCGCACGCCTTCATCATCACCAAGGGGCCGATGGCCACCGTCAGCCCGACGTCCTGGTGGCGATCGAGGACGTCGCGCAGGGCATCCGTGACGAACCCCTTCATCCCGAAGGAGCCGTCGTCGGTGGTCACGATCATCTCGTCGCTGAAGGTCTTGAAACGGTCCTCCCAGAAGATCAGATCGCGGTTGCGGAATCCGATGATGGAGATCGTCTTGTTGCCTATCTCCTTGTGTGCCCTGAGCTGAGGAAAGACCGGAGCGACCCCGAGCCCGCCTCCGACCAGCACCACCGTGCCGGCGGGGTGCACGTCGCTGGCCACGCCCAGCGGTCCGATGAAGTCGAGGATCGAGGCGCCTTCGGGAAGCCGCATCATCTGATGTGTGGTCTTGCCGACGGCCTGCACCACCACGGTCACGGTTCCTCGCTCGCGGTCGAAGTCGGCCACCGTCAGTGGAATCCGCTCGCCCGTTTCATCCACTCGCACCATCAGGAAGTGGCCCGGTTGCGCCGCGCGCGCCACCAGCGGCGCTTCGACCTCCCAGAGGAATGTGGCGGGACCGTACTGTTCGCGCTTCACGATCCGGTACATGTCTTTTCCGTTCTCCTGGATGAGGCTGACCGGGGAGTGCGTCAAGGCGCGCAGCCGTGGGGCGCGCTGCGGGTTTCCACTCAGCAGCTCCACTGATACAATGGGCGCCTTCGGGCTTGTCCCGCTCTCGTTCGCTCTGGAAGGCAAATTGCGTGCCGTCGAGCAGGGACGTGTCGGGTCATTACAGGCCGGGGCCATCAGCCGCCGGCGGAGTGGAAACGATGGCGATCAACATCGGCTTGATGGGGTTCGGCAGGATCGGCCGCAACATCTTCAGGATCATCTACCGGCGCGATGACGTGTACGTGGGCGCGATCAGCGACATCGCGGAGCCGAAGGCGCTGGAGTATCTCCTGCGTTACGACACCGTGCTGGGCCGGTTTCCCGACGAGGTCAGCGTCCGGGACGGCTACCTGTTCACGCGCGGGCGGTCGGTGCCCGTCGTCGCGGGCCGGGAGCCGGGCGACGTGGACTGGAAGAAGTTCGGCGTGGACATCGTGGTCGAGGCCACCGCGCGCTACCGCAGCCGCGCCGAGGTCGAGCGGCACCTCGACGCCGGGGCGGGCCGCGTGATCCTGTGCGTTCCGCCCGTGGACGAGCCCGATATCACCGTGGTGCTCGGCGTGAACGAGGACCGGCTTTCTCCCGCGCACCGGATCATCTCGAACGCTTCCTGCACCGCGCATTGCTTAGGACCGCTCGCGAAGGTCATCCACCGGGCATTCGGGATCCGCAAGGGATTCGTCTCGACCGTGCATGCCTACACCAACGATCAGCGGCTGGCCGACGTGCCGGCGGGGGACATGAGGCGTTCTCGCGCGGCCGCGGAGAACATCATCCCCACCGACACGCGCTCGCACGAGCTGGTCATGAGTCTCATCCCCGAGCTCAAGGGACGACTCGGGGGGATGGCCATGAACGTTCCGGTGCCCGACGGGTCGATAATCGATCTCGTCGTGCAGCTCGAGAGAACCGCCACGGTGGCGGCGGTGAACGAGGCCGTGCGCACAGCCGCGGCGGCGGAGCTGGCGGGCATCGTCCAGTACGAGACGGACCCCGTCGTCAGCAGCGACGTGATCGGCAACCCCCATTCGGCGGTGTTCGACTCGCTCGGCACGCAGATGCTGGGCGGCGATCTGCTCAAAGTGCTGGCCTGGTTCGACAACGGCTGGGGCTACTCCAACCGTGTGGTGGATCTGGCAGGCCGGCTCTCGTCACTAACCCAACAGGAGGCGCCGCGATGAGCGCGCGGGTTGCGATCAACGGCTTCGGGCGCATCGGTCGAAGCGTCTACCGGCTCCTGTCGGACCGGGAGGATCTGGAGGTGGTGGCGGTCAATGACATCGCGGATCCGGCCACGCAGGCATACCTGCTGAAATACGACACCGTGATGCGCACCTTCTCCAAGGATGTGTCGTACGCGGAGGGCTTCCTGAGGGTGGACGCGCTGCGGTCGCGGATGCTCGCGGAGCCTGACGTGGCGAAGCTGCCCTGGAAGGAGATGGAGGTGGACGTCGTCGTCGAGGCCACGGGCCGCTTCCGCAAGAGGGCGGAGATCGCGAGGCACTTGGAGGCGGGGGCCCGCAAGGTGATCCTCACGGTGCCGGCCAAGGATGAGATCGACGCCACGGTGGTCATCGGGGTCAACGATCAGATGCTGCGGCCCGAGCACCGGATCGTTTCGAACGCCTCGTGCACCACCAACTGCCTCGCTCCGGTGGCCAAGGTGCTCGACGAGGCGTTCGGAATCGAGCGGGGGCTGATGACCACGGTGCACGCCTACACGAACGACCAGCGGCTCGCCGACGTGCCGCACAAGGACCTGAGACGCTCGCGCGCCGCGGCGGAGAACATCATCCCCACGACGACGGGAGCCGCCGCCGCGGTGGGTAAGGTGCTGCCCTCGCTTGCGGGGCGTCTCGACGGCGTGGCGATGCGGGTGCCGGTGCCGGACGGGTCGGTCGTGGATCTCGTGTCCATCCTGAAGCGCGACGTGACGCGCGACGAGGTCAACCTGTCCGTGCAGCGGGCCGCCGAGGGATCGCTGAAGGGAATCCTCGAGTACAGCCGCGCGCCGCTGGTCTCCAGCGACGTCATCGGGAACACCCACTCCTCGATCTTCGACTCACTGGCCACCCAGGTGGTCTCGGGCAACTGCGTGAAGGTCCTCGCCTGGTACGACAACGAGTGGGGCTACTCCTGCCGCGTGGTGGACCTGATCGGAATACTGGCGACCCAGTAGCAGGAAGCACCGTGACCTGGAGTCGTTTACAGAAGTTCCGACTCACCACACTGCGAGCCGTCGTGATCCTCCTATCGGCGGCGATCGCCGCCGGATACCGTCAAAATCCTTGACCGTTGCCGGACCTGTTGCGTACATTTCCGGTACACCATCAGGCAGAAGGGAGATTCATGGCCGATTCACACCCCGGCAGGCAGCGGCTGGAACGCACGCTGGTCGAGATGAGCCGGGGCCGCCGCGCTCGCAGGCCGCGTGGCCATGAGCCCGGCTTTCCGGTCGGGCCCGCGGCAGGCGGCGAAGGCCGAAAAGAGACAGAAATCCAGAGGATGGGGCCGGCGATGCCCTTCGAGCCGGCCGATCTCCTAGCGCGGCTCGATCGGATCGAGCGCAAGCTCTCCGACCTCATCAGACCGTTTCCCGCATCCAATGAAGCCTTCGACGAGTGGGTGCGTCAGGGATACTGGGCGCACATCCGCTTCAGCGAGTTCCTGCGGCTGAAGCGCGCGGGGATGCTTTAGCCCGTGGTATCGTTCAGGGTGCGGCCGCGGAAGGGTCGTCCCCGCTGGCGGTGAACCTCTCCAGGAACTCGATGACTCCCTCGAGTTGTTCTTCCACGACCAGATCGAACAGTACGCCGATCTCGTAGCGCTCGCCTGCGTCGGTCTCGAACTTCTCGATCCGCACGACGCGTCCTGGGATCAGCACTTGATCCGCGGCTCTCCTGTTGCGGCAGAGGACGTGCACCGTTCGCCCCAGCGCGACGGGTCTCTCGCTCTCGTAGAGGACACCGCCCGAGGAGATGTTCCTCATGGCGCCGGACGCGCTCGGCTCGGCGCCTTCGGGGACCAGGGTCACCTGCAGGTCCTTGTTGTCCATCTCGAGCCGGATGTACTCGCGGCGCTCGGGATGGTGGATGGCCACACGCCCGCGGCCCCGGGCGCGCGCCGTGAAGTAGGCGTCGCCCGCCTTTCGCGCCAGCTCCTGCGCGCTGCTCCCGTCGCGGGGAAACGAAGCCACGCCGGCGCTGGCGGTCAGCTCGAAGGGGCGGCCGTCGATCTGCCTCTCCAGGTAGAACTCCTCCATTTTCTGTCTTATCCGGTCGGCGACGTAGTAGGCGCCCATGCGATCGGTCTCCGTGAGCAGCAACGCGAACTGCCCTCCGGACATCCGCGCCGCGTAGTCGATGGTGCGAATGCACCCGCTGACGACGGTGGCCATCTCCCTGAGCAGGACCGTGCCGATGGTGTGGCCCAGGTCCTCCGTCAGCCGGGGGAAGTCGTCGAGCTCCAGATGCACGACGGAGAGGTCGAGCTTGTACCTCCGCGCGCGCTCCACCTCGCGCGGGATCTGGTCGTTCAGGAAGCTGCGGGTCTTGAGCCCTGTGACCGGATCGGTCATCTCCTTGTCGAGCGGCCGAGTCGTCTGCAGCAGCTCAAGCAGCCGCGGCCTGGATGTGCGGCGGTTCGTCTCGATCAACAGATCGAGCGCCGCCACCCTCAGGCCGACGGGGCGGCCCACCGCCTTCTCCAGTGTCAGGCGGTGTTTCAGGATCGCCTCCCACTGCCGGCGCGCGTCGTCCTCGTGGTCGAAGGTGAGGTTGGCCAGAAGAAGAAGGAGGCTGGAGTAGAGGCCGCGGCCCAGCGACCAAGAGAGCCGATCCACCTTTTCCAGGGTCCACTCCAGGTTGATGGGATCTTCGTGGAGACAAGCCTGGATCTCCTCCTTGAGCGCGGCGATGCCGGGAGGCCGGCCGTTTGCGGGCATGCGGGGGAATATATGGCCGACCCTAGGGGGGTCAACCCGGCATCGCGACCTCACAGCGGCCTTTCCGGTCAGGAGGCGACTCGGACCCGATCACCCGCGCGCAGGCCCTCTGCGCCGGCCGTGATGACGGACTCTGAGCCGCTGAGGCCCGATGTGACTTCCTGCAGATCTCCCCTCGATTCGCCAGGGACGACCGGCAGCCGGACGACCAACTCGTCCACGACCGCCAGGACGTACGAGTCGGCGCCTTCGCGCAGGAGTGCGGTGGCTGGGACGAAGATCCGGGGCGGTGAGGCGGCCGACTCCGCGGAGACCGCACGCGCCAGGAACGAGACGCGCGCGCTCATGTCAGGGACCAGCCGTTCGTCGGGGTCCAGCAGCCGCACCTTGGCCTGCACAACGGCCTTCTGTCGATCGGCGGTGGGGACGATCTGGCGCAGCACCCCTCGGTACCTGCGGTCGGGGACCGCGTCCACGGTGACCAAGGCGGGCTGCCCATTGGTGACCTTGGAGAGATTGGTCTCGTTGATATCTGCCTCCATCTCCAGGGTCGCGAAGTCGGCGATGGTGACGATGGCGCCCCCGGTGGGCTGTCCGGAGAATGCCCCGGCGGCCACCATCTCTCCGATCTCGGCCGCCTTGTTGATGACCACGCCGTCGAACGGAGCCCTGATGTTCGTCTTGTCATAGATGGCCTGCGTGAGCGCGAGCCGGGCACGGGCTGCGTTGATCGACTCCTCGGCGGCTTTCACGCCGGCGCCGGCGACGTCGAAGGCCCGTCTCGCCGCGTCGTAGTCGGCCTGTGTCGTGATTCCCTGTTGCGAGAGGTTCTTCTGACGATCCAGCTCACGGGCGGTCTCGAACTCCAGGGCGCGCGACTGCGCGAGAGTGGCATTCGTCTGGGCGAGAGAGGCGCTCGCCTCGGCCACTTGTGCGGCCAGGTCCTCGCCGCTGAGCCGCGCGATCACCTGCCCGGATTTCACGAGGCTGCCTTCGTCAACGCCCAGCCACTCCAGACGGCCCGAGATGCGGGCCGACACGACCGCCTTGAGCTGCGGCACGAGATAGCCGGTCGCGGTGAGGATTTCCTCTTCGCCCCCGGCCTGCAGCACGCGAGGCCGCGCGACGCGCACCTCGGGCGCCGGGCGAGGCAGCCAGTCTTGGCGCCAGGCGGCCCACCCGATGGAGGCGAGGGCGAGCAGGGCCACGCCCCATAGAACCCAACGGCGCCCGCGGCGCGGGCGGTCGGCGTCCACCTCATCACGGTGGATCTTCAGCGAGGAAAGATCCGGCGCGACCATGATCAACGAGCTAAGAGGACTCCGGTTTCTTGACAGTGGTGGGGACGAAGGGTAGCATACGCACCTCTCGGAATCGAGACTGTGTGGGCGCGATTCGGAGGTCGGGCCGCTAGCTCAATGGCAGAGCAACGGACTCTTAATCCGTGGGTTCAAGGTTCAAGTCCTTGGCGGCTCACCAGGCTCCCCCCATTCCCGCGAAAGTGGCGGAACTGGAAGACGCGCCGGACTTAGGATCCGGTGGGGCAACCCATGGGGGTTCGAGTCCCCCCTTTCGCACCACCTCCCATCACGGAGACGCATGAGCACCGACGGAACCTCACGGGAATCAGCCGAGATGAAGGTCTCCATCACGGAGATCACCCCGGCTCGGAAGTCCCTCACCGTCGAGGTGCCCGCCGGGGAGGTGGCCCAGGAGTTTGACAAGGCGTGCCGCAAGTACCTCAAGACCCTGAAGGTCCCCGGCTTCCGCCCCGGCAAGGTGCCGCTGCACATCATCAAGCAGCGCTTCGGAAACGAGATTCAGCAGGAAACTGTCGAGACCGTGATCGAGCAGACGATGAAGCGAGCGGTGAAAGAAGCCCAGCTCACGCCGCTGCGCGCGCCGGTGCTGAAGGAATACAGCTACAACGAGGGGAAACCGCTTTCCTTCACGGCCGAGTTCGACGTGCGGCCCAAGGTCACCGTGGTCGGGCACCGCGACATCCATGTCAAGGTGACAGAGCCGGGCATCACGGACAAGATGGTTGCCGAGGCGCTCGACACCATGCGCGAGCGCGCCGCGCGCTTCGATCCCGTCGAGGATCGCGGGATCAGGCCGGGCGACCACGCTCTTCTCGACATCGAGGTCAGGTTCGCCGCGGGAGAAGGCCAGGACTTCAAGCGCAGCAACGTCCTCATCGAGACCGGCTCGGGTGGGCCGCATCCCGAGCTCAGCGACGGCCTGCGGGACGCGCGGCCCGGCGAGACACGGGAGTTCAGCATCGCCTATCCGGCGCACCACTCGAATTCAGACCTGGCCGGGCGGCGCGTCACCTACGTGGCCCTGGTCCGCGAGATCAAGCAGAAGCTGCTCCCCGACCTGGATGACGACTTCGCGCGCGACCTGGGCAAGTTCTCCAATCTCGAGGAGTTGAAGGCCCGCGTGGTGCAGGACCTCATGGCGCGCGAGAAGCGCCGGGCGCGGGACGAAGTGCGCTCTGAGATCCTGACCCAGCTCCTGCGCAGCAACCCGGATGTGGCGATTCCCGATGTGCTCGTTGACGAGGAAATCGATGATCGTCTCGGAGAGATCGTCCGGACAATGGCGCTCCAGGGAATGGACCCGCAGCGCGCGGGAGTTGATTGGGATGATATTCGGGAGAAGCAGCGCGAGCCCGCGGCAAAAAACGTGCGCGCGATGATTCTGCTTGACGCTTTGGCAGAACAGGAGAAGATTTCTCTCGACCCGGAAGCGCTCGACAAGGCTGTGTCCGAGGAGGCGCAGCGGCGCCGGCAGACTCCGGAGGCGTTCCGCGCCAAGCGCGCCAAGGACGGGCGTCTGCAGCGACTCGAACAACAGTTGCTGAGGGAAAAGGTTCTTGACTTTCTGCTAACAGCGGCTAATACTTAGCGCCGGTGGGAGAAGGAAAATGCCTCTGATTCCGATGGTTGTGGAGCAGACCAATCGGGGAGAGCGTGCCTACGACATCTACTCACGCCTGCTCAAAGACAACATCATCTTCATCGGGGACACCATCGAGGATCACCTCTCGAACCTGGTGATCGCCCAGCTCCTTTTCCTGGAGGCCGAGGACCCCGAGAGGGACATCTGGATTTACATCAACTCGCCCGGAGGCTCGGTGACGTCCGGCCTCGCGATCTACGACACGATGCAGTTCGTGAGGCCCGACATCAGCACCATCTGCATCGGCCAGGCGGCGAGCATGGCGGCCGTCCTGCTGGGAGCAGGCGCGCCGAAGAAGAGGTTTGCCCTGCCCAACTCCCGTGTCATTCTTCACCAGCCGATGGGCGGATTCCAGGGGCAGGCCTCCGACATCGACATTCACGCCCGCGAGATCCTGCGGATCAGGCACAGGCTCAATCAGATCCTGGTCAAGCACACGGGCCAGACCATCGAGGTGATTGAGAAGGACTGCGACCGGGATTTCATCATGACGGCGGAACAGTCCATGGAATACGGGGTCATCGATCAGGTGCTCCACACTAGGGACTGAAGTTCGAGGGCGCTGATGGCACGCAAAAAGGGAGACGGGGACATCCTGCGGTGTTCCTTCTGCAACAAGAATCAGCGGGACGTCAAGAAGCTCATCGCTGGTCCTACCGTCTACATCTGCGACGAGTGCGTTGACATCTGCCTCGACATCATCGCGGAGGAAAAGGATACCACCGAGACCAAGGCCCGCCCGAAGCTTCCCAAGCCGGTCGAGATCAAGGCCTTCCTCGACGAGTACGTCATCGGGCAGGAGAAGGCCAAGAAACGGCTCGCCGTCGCCGTCTACAATCATTACAAGCGCAACGAGATCTCTCGCCGCAAGAACGATGTCGAGCTGACCAAGAGCAACATCCTGCTCATCGGTCCGACCGGCACGGGAAAGACGCTCCTGGCGCAGACTCTGGCCCGGCTGCTCTCGGTCCCTTTCGCGATCGTGGACGCCACCACGCTGACCGAGGCGGGTTACGTGGGCGAGGATGTCGAGAACATCATTCTGAAGCTCCTGCAGGCGGCGGGCAACGATGTGGAGAAGGCCCAGCGCGGCATCATCTATATCGACGAGGTGGATAAGATCTGCCGGAAGGGCGAGAACCCGTCCATCACGCGCGACGTATCGGGCGAGGGCGTGCAGCAGGCGCTGCTGAAGATTCTCGAGGGAACCGTCGCCAACGTCCCGCCACAGGGCGGGCGCAAGCACCCTCAGCAGGAATTCATCCCCGTGGACACGACCAACATCCTGTTTATCTGCGGCGGCGCCTTCGTGGGGCTCGACACGGCCATCCGAAGCCGCACGGGGACGAAATCGATGGGCTTCAAGGGCGAGATCCGAGGCAGGAAGAACGACGATTTGGATGCGATCCTGGATCAGATCCAGCCCGTCGATCTGATCCGGTTCGGGCTGATCCCCGAGTTCGTCGGCCGCCTGCCGGTCGTGGCGACCCTCTCCGAGCTCGACAAGGGAGCCCTGGTCAAGATCCTCACCGAGCCCAAGAACGCCATCGTGAAACAGTATCAGCGCATCTTCGAATACGAGAACGTCAGCCTCAAGTTCACGGAAGACGCTCTCTCGGCAATCGCCGACAAGGCCCTAGCCAGGAAGATCGGCGCCCGCGGCCTCAGGGTCATCCTCGAGGACCTGATGCTCGACATCATGTACCAGCTTCCCTCACTGACGAACATCACTGACTGCGTGATCTCGAGGGAAGTCGTGGACAACAAGGTCGATCCCCTCACCGTCCTGCAGAAGGCCGGATAGCTCTCCATCCACTAAGGTGAACAGCCCAGATGACTCAGAGCACGTTCAAGAACGATAGCCTCGAGACTCTGCCCATGGTCCCGCTGAGGGACGTGGTTGTGTTCCCGCACACCATGATCCCCTTCGTCGTCGGCCGGAAGAGTTCGTTGATGGCCGTGGAGCAGGCGCTTTCGCAGAACAAGAAGATCTTCCTGGCAACCCAGAAGGACGCGAAGGTGGACAACCCGAAGCCGGAGGATATCAACGCGATAGGCACCATCGCGAACATCATCCAGAGTCTCAAGCTGCCCAACGGGAACATCAAGCTCCTCGTGGAGGGCAACTTCCGCGGGCGTGTCCTGGAGATCCACCAGCAGGAGGATTATTTCGCGGCCCTCGTGAAGGTGATCGACCGCAAGTGCGATGTCACCCCGGAGATGGAGAAGGAGATGCAGAAGGCCGTCTCCTGTTTCGAGAAGTACGTGAAGCTGAGCCCGAACCTCCCGTACGAGACGATGATCTCCACCATCCGCGTGACCGAACCTGGCCGTCTGACCGACACCATCTCGGCGCACCTTCAGGTCTCCATCGATGAGAAGCAGCGGTTGTTGGAGACCTTCGAACCCAAGGACCGGCTGGAAGCCATCATCGAGATCCTAGACAACGAGATCGAGAAACTCCGCGTGGACCGCAAGATCCACCACCGCGTCAAGAAACAGATGGAGAAGGCCCAGAAGGAGTACTACCTCTCCGAGAAGATGAAGGCCATACAGCAGGAACTGGGCCGCAAGGACGATCGCGTCAACGAGGTGGAGGAGTTCAAGCAGAAGATCGAAGAAGCCAAGATGCCCAAGGAGGCCAAGGAGAAGGCGATGCAGGAGCTCAAGCGCCTCGAGGTCATGCCTCCGATCTCGGCCGAAGCCACCGTCTCGCGCAACTATCTCGAGTGGCTCCTCGCGGTGCCGTGGAGCAAGAAGACCAAGGAGAACCGCGACATCGTGCTCGCCGAGAAAATCCTCAACGAGGACCACTTCGGGCTGGAGAAGATCAAGGAGCGCATCGTGGAGTTCCTCGCGGTGCGGCAGCTCGTGAAGAACCCCAAGGGCTCGATCCTCTGTTTCGCCGGGCCTCCGGGGGTCGGCAAGACTTCTCTGGCGCAGTCGATCGCCAAGGCCACGGGACGGAAGTTCGTGCGGCTCTCGCTGGGCGGCGTGCGAGACGAGGCGGAGATCCGCGGTCACAGGCGCACATACATCGGCGCCTTCCCGGGCCAGATCATCCAGCTCATGAAGAAGGCCGGTGCGCGCAACCCCGTCTTCCTGCTCGACGAGGTGGACAAGATGTCCATGGACTTCCGCGGTGACCCGTCGGCGGCACTGCTGGAGGTGCTGGACCCCGAGCAGAACTCGACCTTCGTGGACCACTACCTCGACACGGAGTTCGATCTTTCGCAGGTGATGTTCATCGCGACGGCGAACGTGCTGCACACCGTCCCACCCGCCCTCAAGGACAGGATGGAGGTCCTTCGCCTGGCGGGCTACACGCTCAACGAGAAGATAAACATCGCTCAACGCTTCCTCGTGCCGAAGCAGCTCAAGGCGCACGGCCTGCATCCGGGGAAGGTCACCTTCGAAGATCACGCCATCCGTGACGTCGTCGAGAGATACACGCGTGAGGCGGGGGTGAGGAACCTTGAGAGGGAAATCGCCTCGATCTGCCGCAAGCTGGCCCGCAATGTGGTCAAGGAAGGCGTGGGCAAGCCCGTAGCCATGACCGCGGATACGCTGCCCGAGTTCCTCGGCGTGCCGAAGTTCCGGCCCAAGGAGAGCGAGAAAAAGGACGATGTCGGCGTGACCGTGGGCCTAGCCTGGACCGAGGTGGGCGGCGAGATCCTGACCACCGAGGCCACGCTCATGAAGGGGAAGGGAAAGCTGACGCTGACCGGAAAACTGGGCGACGTGATGCAGGAGTCCGCCCACGCGGGCCTCTCCTACGTCAGGTCGCGAGCCAATGACTTCGGCATCGACGAGAACGTGTTTCGCAAGAACGATTTCCACGTGCACGTGCCCGAGGGGGCCATCCCAAAGGACGGTCCCTCCGCCGGCATCACCATCGCGACGACGCTGGTGTCGCTCTTCACGAACATCCCGGTGCGTGGGGACGTGGCGATGACCGGGGAGATAACCCTGAGAGGCAAAGTGCTCCCGATCGGCGGTCTCAAGGAGAAAGTGCTTGCGGCGCACCGGTTCGGCATCAGGACCATCATTGTTCCCAGGGACAATGAGAAGGACCTGGCCGACGTACCGCCCGAGGTCCAGGGCGAGCTTGATTTCAAGCTCGTGGACACGATGGACGACGTGCTGAAGGTCGCCCTGGTGCGGCAGCCTGGGCCGGTGGAGCGGAAAGAGGAATTTGAGGGCAAGACCATCGGTGTCCAGACGCCCGAAGACACTCCGGATCGGCCCGTAGCGCACTGACCTGAAATGAACGGGCGACCGGTTGATCGCCGGACCTGAGGTCTGTTAGCGGCCCATTGAGAATCACGAACTGCCGTTTCCTGACCTGCGCGAGATCCGGCTCCGAATATCCGCGGGGAGGCCTTCCCGAGATCGCTTTTCTGGGAAGGTCCAACGTCGGCAAGTCGAGTCTGATCAATGCGCTGGTAGGCCGCAAGGGCATGGCCCGCACGAGCGGCACACCGGGACTGACGCAGCAGGCCCACTTTTACAGCATCAACGAGTCGGTCCTCTTCGTTGACCTGCCCGGGTATGGGTACGCCCGGGCGCCGGCCGGCGTGAGGGACGCTCTTGCAGGGATCATCGAGTCCTACCTCAGCGCGGGGCGCCCGCTGGCACTCGCCGTCCTGATCCTGGATTCGCGGCGTCAGCCGGCCGAGATGGATCTCGGGATGAACGCATGGCTGGGAGAACGAGGGCTCCCCACCCAGATTGTCGGCAACAAGATCGACAAGCTCTCAAGAGGGGAGAGACACGAGTCCTTGTCCCGACTCCGGCGAATCATGTGCCGGGAGGACGTTATTCCGTTCTCCAGTGCAAATGGAGAAGGTAAGAGGGAGCTGTGGCAAGC
>JAWPNA010000198.1:0-3928 GCA_045402695.1 Acidobacteriota bacterium | reverse complement strand
GGAGCCCGCCCACGAGTTGCCGGACCGCCTCCTGCAGGGCGCGGCCTTCGGCTTGCTCCTTCCTACGCGCGGCGCCCTTCTTCTTCGACTGTGCGAGCGCCTGGAAGCCCTTCTCGTCTTCGAGGCGCGCCACGCGCTCGGGGCTCGGCTGGAAGTTCAGCCGGAGCGGGCGCTCGACGGTGATCTTGCGGAACCCAAAATGAGTGGTTGGGTAGATGCGACTGACGACAACCTGTTCTTCCTTCCCGTCCTTTGTGACCTTGCGCGTATCGCCGCCCTTGAACGCCGCGAGAATCTTCAGAACGTCCTGGGCGCGGTCGAGCGGGATCTCGCGGCGCTTGTCACCCAGGCTCTTGCGCATCGGCACCCAGAAAGACGTGGCATCGATGAGCTGCGCCTTGCCGCGCCGTGCCTTTGCCTTGCGGTTGGTCACCACCCACACGTAAGTGGCGATGCCGGTGTTGTAGAAGAGTTGTTCGGGGAGAGCGATCAGCGCTTCGAGCAGATCGCTTTCAAGGATGAACCGCCGGATCTCGCTCTCGCCGCTGCCTGCGTCGCCGGTGAAGAGCGGCGAGCCGTTCATGATGATGGCGATGCGCGAGCCGCCTTGCTTCGGCTCCTTCGCATGCGCGAGCATATGCAGCAGGAACAGAAGCTGGCCGTCGCTGATGCGGGGAAGCCCGGGCCGGAACCGGCCCGCCGCGCCGGTCTCGTGCTCGGCGCAAACGGCGTCCTCGTCGCGCTTCCAGTCCTTGCCGTAGGGTGGGTTGGCGATCAGGTAGTCGAAGCGCTCGTTGGCGTGGCGGTCGTTCGACAGAGTGCTGCCGTAGGCGATGCGATCCGCGTCACGCCCTGTTGGATCCTTCATGAACAGATCGGATTTCGAGACGGCCCAGGTCTCGGGGTTCACCTCCTGGCCGAAGAGGTGGATCTCGGCGTCCCTGTTGATCGCGGGCCGAAGGAGATCGCCGTTCTTCCGGAGGCCGACGGTGATGTGCTCTTTAGTGATCATCAGCATGCCGCCCGAGCCACAGCAGGGGTCGTAGACAGTGCGGATTGCCTTCTTGGCACGGAGCTCCGTTTCGTCACCGGCCAGCATCAAATCAACCATGAGATGGACGACATCCCGCGGCGTGAAGTGCTCCCCGGGATTCTCGTTCAGCGCCTCGTTGAACTTGCGGAGCAGCTCCTCGAAGATCGTGCCCATCGTCGGGTTGTCGATCTTGTCCGGGTGCAGGTCCACGTTCTTGAACCGCTCCAGCACCTGGTACAGCAGCCCTCCCTCGTCGAGCTTGCTGATGGTGTTGTCGAAATCGAACTTCTCCAGCACCTCCCGCATGTTCGGGCTGAAGCCGGCGATGTAGTTCCGCAGGTTGGCCGCCAGGTGCGGCGCATCGGCGAGGAGCTTCTCGAAGTCGTAGCGGGACGTGTTGTAGAAGGCGAAGCCCGCGATCTTCCGGAGCTGCGGGTCGAGGTTCTCGAGCTTCTTGCCCTTCAGCTCGGCCTGCTTGCCGAGGACTTTCTCCTTGGTGTCGGCCAGCACGCAGTCGAGCCGGCGCAGGACCGTGAGCGGCAGAATGACATCCTGGTACTTGCCGCGCTTGAAGGTGTCGCGGATGAGGTCCGCAACGCCCCAGAGGAAGCTGACGATCTCGCTATGGTTCACTGACTTCGCTCTCCGCCCTCGTTTGTGATCGCTACGTCAGGCATTCCCGATCGGGATGCGTGGAATCAGCGATCGCGATGGAGTGGGATACGCACTCTGTGGATCGGGGCGCGATGATCCATGTGATCCGCAGATGTGCATCCTGGTGGCTGTCGCGCCGGCGGACTTCCGGAAAGGCATTGATGGCTTGGCGCGTCTGGCGCGAGAAGAGCTGCGGCGCGATCCGTTTTCGGGCTGTCTCTGCACGGCGTTAGACGCCCGCCGGCCCACCACGCTTTAGCGCCGTGCGTAGTGATGATGTTGGCTGAAACGGAAGAAACAACTCGGCAGGATAGAGATAGTCCTCGCCCGAGTCGTCGATAACACGGAGGAAGTTGCTGCGGGCCGCTGATGGGTCAGGGACAACCATATAGATCCGGCGAGTTTGCAGGTCATCATTCCCGCCTGAATCTACGCACACAACATAGCGCGATCGAGCTAGCGGCTTAGTCGACGAACCGCTTGATCTTGATGCGCGCGCGACCGACACCGTGCGCCTCGTACCAGTGGAGTTCCGCCTGGCGGATCTCGCCGCTCGCGAGCCGGACGGGCGCGACACCCTTGAGCTTTCGCCAACGACCTTGGCCATATCGCCTACGTAACTCTCTGCGCTGCCGGAGCTTCCGTCCCGACGCGATGACTTGGATCTCGACAATCTCTCCGAGGATCTCGAAGCCCACGCTGGGTGAGCTTACTGCTTGGCACGCGGTTGGTTCAAGGGGCGACTAACTTCGGCCCTAAGCTGCGGGACACGAATGGAGATCGGGAAACTCCGGGATGAGCCAGCCGCGCTACGCCGCGCTCGATCCGGACCGGTGCTTCGCGCTGCTGGCACCGACGGCGGCCGGGGCCGCGGGCAGGCGCAGCCTCACGGTGGTGCCCTCACGGGGCGCGCTCTCCAGTTCGATGCTGCCCTTGTGCGCGTCCACGATCGTCTTGACGATCGGCAGGCCGAGGCCGGTCCCCTTGGCCTTGGTGGTGTAGAACGGCTCGAACGCCCGGGCCAGGGTCTCGGGGCTCATGCCCGTGCCGGTGTCGGTGAAGCAGATCTCCACACCGGCGCCGTTGCTCTGGGTGGTGATGGTGAGCTGTCCGCCCGGCCCCATCGCCTGATGGGCGTTGGCCAGGAGGTTATGGAACGCCTGCTGGAGGCGGGCGGAGTCCACGTCGGCCCACAGCGGCCCGTCGGCGTAGCGCCGGATGGTCTGCACGGTCGTGGCGTGGGGGGATCTGGGGGCCCTGGGAGTACGGGGGGCGCGCGAGGCGGCCGCAATCACCTGGTCGAGGATCTTGTGCACGTCGGAGCGCACCAGGTGGAGGCCGGGCGGCCGCGCGTAGGTGAGAAGGTCATTCACGCTGTCGGCGATGCGGGTGATCTGCACCCCCACCTCCTCGCTCACATCCTCGGGGAGCTGGCGCCAGAGCGGGGTCTGCTCGAGCACTTCGATAGTGCCCGCGATGCCGGCCAGGGCGTTTCGCACCTCGTGCGCCATGCTGGCCGCGGCTTGGCCGACGGCCGCCAGCTTCTCCGCCTGGATGAGCCTCGCTTCCATGCCTTTCTCGGCCGTGATGTCCGACACGATGGCTGACGCCCCGATCACGCGTCCGTCGGTGTCATGCAGCAGCGACCGGGTGATCCTCACCGTGATGGTGGCGCCGTCCTTGCGCAGCCGGCGCGTCTCGAGGTTGCTCAGAAAACCCGCTCTCTTCACCACCTCGTCGAACCGCTCGGGTTCCCCAGCGGCGCGCAGGTCGGGCGGCACCAGGATCTTGTAGCTCTGCCCGACCATCTCCTGGGCCGTGTAGCCGTAGATCCTCTCAGCCGCGCGATTCCAGGATCGCACGATGCCGTCGTTGTCCAGGCAGACGATCGCCTCCCCGGCGTCGCGCACGATCGTCTCGAAGAAGACGCGGACCCGGTGGGCATCCTCCGACTGCCGGCGCAGCAGGTCCTCGAAACGCCGGCGGTACCGCACCAGCAGGTACGCCGTCAGCGAGGACATGATGATGGCCGTGGTGACGCCGCGCGCGAGGTACAGCAGAGACAGCCCGCCCGACACCCGCACGCCGCCCCAGAACAGGCGCTCGGCCGCCTGCCACGCCGCCATCGTGGAGACCATCACCAGCAGCAGGATGGCGACGATTCTCGGAACGGTCAGTTTCATGACGACCTCAGGGGCGCGCGCTCTGCAGCACGCGCATGTAGTTGGCCCGCTCGAAGGC
>JAWPNA010000318.1:0-5205 GCA_045402695.1 Acidobacteriota bacterium | reverse complement strand
CTCCATCAGCGCGGTGAGCTCGCGGCTCTTCCGATTGATCAGCACGCTGATCGACTTCTGCTCGGCCGCGACCTTCGCGGCCGCGGCCTGCTTCTTCGTGCTCTTCTGTCCAGCCATCACTTCCTCCTGCGTATCGTGCGTCGCCTCGATCCCCAGGGCCATCCTGAGGGCGTCGGGCGGCGCGTCTTCAGAACTCAGTTCGTCCCAGTGCTTCGTGCACACCCAGCGGCCGAGGTAGCTGATGTCCGCCTCGGCCCGGCACCTCTTCACCTCGCAGCGGTCCATCGGTCAGCCCGTCGCCTCGCGCGACCGAACGACCGTGATCTGGTACTCGCTTCCGTCGTTCATCTTGATCGTGAACCCCGCGTCCTTCGTGAGGACGCCGTCGGCCTAGTAGGACGTAGTGCGGCGGATACCACCCGCGGCCTCGAAGCATTCCTCATCGGCGGAAGACTCAAGGATGTCCGAGATACCCGCCGCCAGGACGTCGTCCGCGAGGCCCCCGGGCTCCGAATCCTCGAAGCAGTCCTCGCAGGGATTCGTCGCGGCGGGGTTGCCGCAGTTGCCGCAGCTCGTCGTCGCCATGGGTTACTCCTCCGCCTCGCTGGAATGCCAGACCACCACGTCGTCGCTCGTCCTCGTCACCCTCACCTCCCGGTCCGGATCATCGAGCGCGATCCGCACCGCCCGCCTCACTGCGATCTCCGGGTTCAGATACGCCCGGTCGCCCATCATCCGGCGCTGCAGACGCCACCCGTCGCCGTGCTTCACCTGCACGGTGAACCTCGGCGTCTCCCGCCTCCTCTCGTTGCTCGTCGTCATCCTCTGCCTCCGTTTCTCTCGGCTGGAACGTCCCGCCTGCGTTGGTGCAAGGAGTGCGCTGCTCGCGGATGGATATCAAGGGGATTCGACCGGGGATCTGCATGCAGCGAGTGGGAAGCGAGCGTGGCTGTCGAGCCACACCCAACGTCGCGCCACGGGCACGATCGGGGCCTCGTCCCGAGTCAAGGAGCGACCAGGGACCGCCACGTCGCCCGTGGCGCAACTCTCGCGGCCTGGGCGCGAAGCCTGGAGGTGAAGGCATGTTGAAGTCGAGGAAGAAGCTGGGGATGTTCGATGCGTTGCCGAGCTACGTCGGAGGAAAAAGACGCCTCGCGCCGGTGATCTTCGGTGAGATCAACAAAGTCATCCCGCGCAACCATTGGTCGGACCTGACGTTCGTTGATGGTTTCATGGGCGGCGCTTCGATCGCTCTCAGCGCGAAGGCGAGAGGGTTCGGCAAAGTCATCGGTACGGATCTGGCGTTGAGGTCAGTCACGATTGGCCAGGCATTGATCGCCAACAACCGCGTGAAGGTGACGAAGGAAGACGTGGTGCGTATGCTCGCACCCCGAGAGGGTCCGCCAGGCCGAGTCGAAAGCGACATGGTGCCGGCGGTGTTCACGCGAGGACAGGCCCGCGCCATCGACAACGCACTGGCCATCGCCGCTGCGACACTGGACACGGCAAAGTCGGCCTTGTTCAGGCTCCTCGCAATCCGCATGGCGATGCTCGCGCATGCGTACGGTCAGGTCCGCCCGGGAACGATCCACCGGCTCGACACGGGCGAGTATGAGGACATCACTCCGTCGGCGGCGGCTCATTACATCGACGGGATGCGCTTGCCGACCGTCAAGAATCTGTGGAGGTTGGCGCGGCTCATCAACGGCGGAATTTTTCAGGGAAGCGGTGAGGTCCACCAGACCGACATCATCGAGGTCCTGCCGAGCATTCAGGCCGACATCGCGTACCTGGATCCGCCGTATGCAAACGTCTGCAGTTACGAGCGGGAGTATCGCGTCCTCGATCAGATTCTGGAAGGGCTGAACCGTCCGACGTCACCGTTCACCCGACGGGACGGAGCGGATCGGATCGACCAGCTGCTTGAACGCGCACAGCACATTCCCCTCGTCGTGCTCTCCTTCGGCAATGCGGCCTGCACACTTGAGGAACTCGAACAGAAGATGACCCGACTCGGACGGCGGACGAGAGCGATCGCATTGAAGTACTTGCATCTGCCCGCGGTCGCGACGCCGCAGAAGAAGATCGAGAACCGCGAGTTCCTGGTGATCGGCGTGGACCCCAAGTCGCCCCTGCTACAGCTTCATCAGGCCGTCGGGCACTCTCTTGACGAGGTCGCGCAGCGGGCCGTCCAGGTGGACGCGGACCTCCCTCGCACCCAGGGCACGTCCGCGCTTCCCCTCCTGGGCGAGGACGGTGAGAAGGGCAAGCCGGACGTGGCCCAGCAACTCCCGGCGCTGCGAGTCTGTGATCCCCTCGCGGAAGGTGACCTTCGTGTCGATGACCCACACCTCGGCCTCGTCGAAGGCGCCGTCCACGGCGATGGTGAACTCAGGTGACTCGGTTGGCTCAGGCATGGGTCAACGATCCCTCTTACGGAACGCCCGAGTCAAGGAGGCATACAGATGACTGAAGATAGCTCGACGGGCTCGCGGCCCCTGGCCGGCACCCGTGTCGGTCCGAGGATGATCCCGCTCGACGACCTGGTCGCGCACCCGCTCAACAGCAACGTGATGCCGCCCGACCTCCAAGAGAAGCTCCGGGCCCACATCAAACGCACTGGCCGTTACCCGTTCCTGGTCGTCCGCCCGCACCCGGACGAACCAGGCAAGTATCAGGTCCTCGACGGCCATCATCGCGTCGCAATCCTGCGCGAGCTGGGCCACACCGAGGCTCGCTGCGACGTGTGGGAAGTCGATGACCACGAGGCGAAGCTGCTGCTCGCGACGTTGAACCGCTTGGCCGGCCAG
Source organism: Acidobacteriota bacterium (assembly GCA_045402695.1). GTDB lineage: Bacteria > Acidobacteriota > Polarisedimenticolia > JACPZX01 > DASXTC01 > JAWPNA01. The sequence goes on along the minus strand of JAWPNA010000318.1, from coordinate 2,395 downwards.
GACGTTCCAATCCGCCGCGCTGAACTCATCCACGATTTGCTCGGCGAGATGTCAGTTGATGACTTGGCCGGCCTGCTCCCCGAGACGAAGGCCGGGTTGGAGGATCTGCATGGTCTTTTGGAGTTTCCGGCCGACGACATCGCGCGGCTTCTCGAAGAGCAGGCAGAGGAAGCCGAGAAGGTGTTGCCGCGGGTGATGAGCTTCGTCGTCACGCCCGAACAGGAGAAAGACATCGAACAGGCTGTCGAACTGGCCAGCGATGGAACACCCGGCCGGGACCGCAAGGCACGGGGTCTTGCGAACCTCGCCAGGCGATTTCTGGAGGAGAGAGAGCATGAACACAACACGACCTGATGCAAACAAGCGCACCGTTGAGCGCGAGACGCGACGCCTCATCGATCAGATCGCCGCCAGCAATTTCAGGCAGACCATGCGAGCCGGCGGCCTCACTGCCGACAGCCCTCCGCGCCGGCGCCACGACCTGCTCGCGCGCCGGGTGATGAGGATGATCAAGCGACCCGTCCACACCTGGAGGGTCGATCTTCTCGACGAACTGCTCGACGCGCAGGCCGATATCCGGGCGCGGTTCAAGGCCGTCGAGTTGTTCATCAAGACGCAGGCGACTTCTCAAACTAACTGAGCTGATGGACATCGCCCAGAAGAAGAAGCGCAGAGAGGCCCGCCGGCTGTTTCTCACCGGAGCGTGCGACAGCAACGCCGAGATCGGCCGGCGGCTGGGCCTCAAGCCTCACACCGTCGCCAAGTACCGCAAGGACGAAGACTGGGACGGCCTGCGCCTAAAGATGGACCGGCACGCCGCCGAGAAGATGGCCTTGCAGCTGGCGAGTGAACCGTTGTCCCTGAACACGCGGCACTATCAGTTCTACGAGGTCATCCTCAACGAGATCACAGGTACCTTGAAGGCCAAGCACGGCAAGTTCGCCAGCCGGGAACTCGCCGAATTGATCGGCGTGGTCAAGGAAGCCCAGAGAGGCCAGAGGATCGCCCGGGGCATGGCCACCGACGGCAAGGCCGAAGACCAGATCCGGGCCGAGGGCCAGGCCGAGATGCGTCACCTGGTGGACGTGTTCGTGGATGCAGTCAAGGAGAACGTCGGTGATGATCAGGTCAGGGACCGGATCAGGCGGGCGGTCGTGGAAACTCTATCTCGCGAGCCGGCTGACGGAGCTGGCAACGGCCAAGACCCGGTCGCTCACTGAGCCGCTGGCCGACTGGGCGCTTCAGAAAATCTGGCTGGAAGGCAGGAAGTTCTCCTTCACCGGCCACGAGTATCTGCGGGCGCTGTACGACGAAACCGCCCAGCACATCGTGCTGATGAAAGGCGCCCAGGTCGGCGGCACCGTCTGGGGACTGCTCCGTTCCATTCACGCCTGCATGAACGGCCTGACGACGCTGTATTACTTTCCCACCCACCAGGGAGTCATCGAGTTTTCCAAGGCCCGTGTGGGACCCCTGATCGCGGACAACGAGTTTCTCGCCGAGCTGATGAACGACACCGACACCGCTGGTCTCAAACGCATCGGGCCTGGGTATCTGTACCTTCGCGGAATGCAGTCTGCGGTTCAGCTCAAGAGCGTGCCCGGCGACATGGTCGTGTTCGACGAGCTTGAAGAAAGTGAGCCCCAGGCCAAGGCGAAGGCCAAGGAAAGACTCTCGCATTCGGACTACAAGTGGATTATCGAGCTGTCAAACCCCAGCCTTCCCGACTACGGCATCGACGAGGTGTTCCAGCTCTCAGACCAGCGCCACTGGACCGTGAAGTGCCCTGGATGTAACGCATGGGTATGCCTGGACCGGGAGTTTCCGACGCGGCTGGGACAGGACGTGAGAATCATCCTGTCCCGCCCAGACGGCACCCACTACCGGGCGTGCCCCAAGTGCGCGGCCGAACTGGACCTGGCGAAAGGAGAATGGGTAGCGGAGTTTCCCGACCGGCTCATCCATGGCTATCGGATCAGCCAGCTACTGTCGGCCAAGGTCGACCCGGGCGAGATCCTCCGGGAGTATCAGACCACACGTTTTCCGGGTAACTTCTACAACATGAAGATCGGCGCGGCCTACTCGGATCTGGAGCTCAAGCTCGATGTCTCCAGTGTGCTCTCCCTTTGCTCAGACACCTGCATGCTCGATCGGTGCGATGACTGGTGCAACATGGGTGTGGATACCGGCTCGCAGCTGCACGTCGTCATCCTCCGGCCGGATCCCGAAGGTTCGGGCAAGCAGCACGTCGTCTTCATCGGAATCTGTCACGACTTCGAGCAGCTCGACTCGCTGATAGAGCGGTTCCACGTCGACCGGTGCGTCATCGATGGCCTTCCCGAGCAGCACGCCACCCGCAAGTTCGTCGCCCGTCACGCCGGCAAGGCCTACCGAC
>JAWPNA010000284.1:0-22022 GCA_045402695.1 Acidobacteriota bacterium | reverse complement strand
TGTTGCTCGACAGGCTGGGGCTGAAGCTGCCGGAACGACTGCGTCGACCGACGGCGATGACCCCGAATGTAGTGCCAACCTAATGAGCTAAGTATGCGCCGGGAAAAGAATCGACCCCTTCAACTGCGGAAGTTGGGCTAGGAGTGTGTCCGAGTAATGGCTTGGGCCGCGCGCACGGGGCTTGCGAGCCTCAGGCAAGAAGCGAGGAGGAGACTGACCCGCGTGGTCGTTGACGACGAGCGACGCAGTATCCGGCCGCAACCCCCGTGCGCCCTTCGGGTTGCGGCGGCGCCCGCCCGTCTGCATCGCCGCGATCTCCCCGTGCCCGCGCAGACGCGCCATCAGGAGGGCCAGTGAGTCGCCGAAGGTGTCATTCAGTCTCAGGTCCGGAGCCTTCGCCAGCAGCGCCTTCACGCTGTCGGTGTCACCCGCGGCCACCGCGTTCACCAGCGCGGTGGCGCCGCAGTGGCTGTGGGTGCGCGGGTCGGCGCCGCGATCCAGCAGCAACTGCACGATGTCGCTCCTGCCGTCTCCCGAGACCAGGATGAGGGGGGTCACGCCGTGCGGGTTGGCCGCGTCCACCCCCGCCCCCGCGTCCAGCAGCTCCTTCGCGACCTCGAGCTACCCCTTGTGGACGGCGTGCATGAGCGCGGTCCAGCCATTGACGAAGGTGTCCCTCCTGTCGGGGTCGGCCCCGGCCTCCAGCAGGGCGCGCACCGTGGGAAGGTCGCCGCGCCTGGCCGCCAGCATCAGCGCCGTGAGGCCGCGGCTCAAAGGCTGGTCCACCTCGGCGCCGCGCTCCAGAAGCTGCCGCACCTGCGCCGTGTCGCCTCTGGCCGCGGCCGCCGTCAATGGAGTGTCCGGCTCGGGCATCCCACACCCCGTGAACAGGATCAACAGAGCCATCCCCACCGTCCGTGCCCACACCACGCTCTCGTGTCGCATCGAGCCTCCACCAGGAACACGAGGGGCCGGCAAGGCCCCTGGTTTTCCGCCTGATCGTCCTGATCGCCGGGAATCACGATGCGGGAAGGATGCTGCGAGGCCTGCAAAAGGACCTGAGCCGGAGGTGAGCGGACGGTGAGATGTGGATGAGGGCCATCCTCCGCCGCGTCACGGGGATCGGTTCAGCGCGAGGCCTGACTTCTCCACTCCCTCGCCACCCCGGCCGCCGCAGCCAGACCCCTCATGCCCACCTGCAGCCCGCACGGCAGCATGTTCATCAGGAGGCGCGTCTTGAGCCGGCCGTAGCTCTGATGGCCCGTGAGGAGATCGGCCATCACGTTCCTGATGGCGGCCGACGCGGACGCCAGCCGCGTCAGGTGCTCCAGGAACTCCTCGCGGTAAAACCAGCTCGCGTGCCGGTGGGCCCAGGCCAGCCCCCCGTCGAGCCGAGGAGTCCTCAGGCGCCCGCGCGCGGCAAGATCCGAAGCGAGGGCAGCGGCCGACCGCATGGCGTGCGCGATCCCCTCACGGGTGATCGGATCGACGAACCCTCCCGCGTCGCCGATCAGCGCCCAGTTGTCCCGCTGCCCGGGAGCCAACGGCCGCGGACTGGCCGGGATGAAGTGCCCCTTCAGCGAGCCGGGCGCCAGCCTCCAGGCGGGATCGTGGGCCTCGACGAACCGGCGCAGCTCGTCCTCCAGACGGGCCGGTTCGACCTGCCGGTGGTTGGCGCAGATGCCGACCGAGACATGATCGGTCCGGGGAAAGGCCCACAGGTACCCGTTGAAGCCGCGGAAGAACTTGAGGATCATCTCGCCCTGTCCGGCTCCCGGCACATAGCCGTAGAGCGCCAGAGTCAGCTCGTCGTCTTCGAATCGGCCTGGGCGATCTCCCCTGTCCGGGCCGCCGGCCGCGGCCCGGCGCACGATGCCGCCCACGCCGTCGGCGCCCACGAGCTGATCGAAGGGGCCGATGCTCCCCTCCCCGGTCGCGAGCTCCCACCGGCCGTCCGGGATCTTCCGGATCGCCGTCACCTTCGTCATGTGCAGCGCTGCCCCCGCCGCCTGGGCGTGTCGCCGCAGGTGCGCGTCGAGCTCGCACCGGCGGAAGATGTGGATCGCGTCCCGCAGTGGGATGGCGGCGCGACGATTCGAAGGTGAGAAGAGGACCACCTCGCGCACGACTCGCCGCGACGGCGTCGGCCCGGCAAGCTCCGGGAACTCGGCGAGCGCCTGCCCCGGAATGCCGCCTCCGCATGGCTTCTCTCGTTCGGGGCGCGCTTCGAAGAGGTCCACGGCCGCGCCGGCGGACGCCATCAGCCCGGCGCAGGTCGCGCCCGCGGGGCCGCCTCCCACCACCGCGATTCTCATGCCCTTCGACATCGATTGCCCCGTCTTCATGTTGCGACACACTCATCGTACGGACTCCGCAGGTCCGCGGTCAAGGACGAGCGCCTGCGTTGCTGATGGATCCGCTACCAGGACCCGCGGGAAAAATCGTAAGATGGATCCGTCCATCACGGTTTTTCTTGCAGACAAAGTCCGGAGGGCCGCTCGTGGCAGCCAAGCGCAGGAAGCCCGCGTCGCGGGTGATGCTACTGGTGGGGACACGCAAAGGGGCTTTCATCTTCCGCGGTGACCCCGCCCGCAGACAGTGGAGGGTAGACGGACCGCACTTCCTCGGCCAGATCGTCCATCACCTCGTGCAGGATCCTTGGGACCGCCGCACGCTGCTGATGGCGGCCCGCACGGGCCACCTGGGCCCCACGATATTCCGATCCACCGACGGGGGGCGCAAGTGGAAGGAGGCGCAACGCCCTCCGGCCTTCGCGAAGGTCCCGGACGCGGAGAAGGCGCCCGCGGTGGATCACGTCTTCTGGCTGGCGCCGGGCCACGAGAGCCGGCCGGGTGTCTGGTACGCGGGGACGTCCCCACCGGGGCTGTTCCTTTCGGTGGACGGAGGCGTCACCTGGGATCCGGTCGAAGGGTTCAATGACGGCCTCATGAAGCGGATCAGTCATACGGTGGGCCCGATCCCGAACGGGCCCGTGGCCCACTCGATCCTGATCGACCCGCGCGATGCGGCGCACATGTACATCGGCGTCTCGACCGGAGGATTTTTCGAGAGCATGGACGGCGGCGGCTCATGGCGGCCCCTCAACAAGGGAGTGGTCGCCGACTTCATCCCCGAGCCGAACCCCGAGTTCGGCCACGACCCGCACAACGTGCAGATGCACCCGCAGGATCCTGACCGCCTCTATCAACAGAACCACTGCGGCATCTACCGCCTCGACCGGCCCGGCGACACATGGGTGCGGATCGGCAGCGCCATGCCAAAGAAGATCGGCGACATCGGGTTCCCGATCGTCCTGCACCCACGCGATCCTGACACAGCCTGGGTCTTCCCGATGGACGGCACGACCGTGTGGCCACGCACCAGTCCGGAGGGCAAGCCCGCCGTCTACCGCACGAGCGACGGCGGCAAGAACTGGAAGCGACAGGACAAGGGGCTGCCCCCTCGGCAGGCGTGGCTCACGGTCAAGCGACAGGCGTTCGCCGCAGACGTGCGCGATCCCGTGGGCCTTTACTTCGGCACCACGAGCGGCGAGATCTGGATGAGCCGTAACGAAGGAGGAAGCTGGCGTCTTCTGACGCGCCACCTGCCGGAGGTCTACTCAGTCGTCGCGGCGACATCGTGATGCCGGCGAGAGCGTGATGCCGATGACGCGCGTGATCGTCCCGCCGCCGCTCCACTCCTACACGGGCGGCGCTTCGCGCGTGACGGCGGACGGAGCCACGCTGGCCGAGGTGCTGTCGCACATGGACAGGACCTATCCGGGGATCCGCTTCCGGATTGTGGACGAGCAGGACCGTATCCGCCCGCACATCAGGTTCTTCGTCGGCGGGAAGCTGGTTTCCGTCATCGCTCACCCGATCGGCCCGGGAGACGATGTGCAGATCATCTGTGCCTTGAGCGGAGGCTGAGGCCATGAGGATCCTGGTGACCGGAGCGACAGGGTTCGTCGGCGCGTCACTGGTCCCCAGCCTGAATGCGGACGGCCACGAGGTGGTGCGCATGGGCAGATCGCGGTCCCCCTCGTCGGCAGATGCGGCCGGCGCGGCTGCCGTTGTGTGGGACCCGGAGGCGGGAAGGATCGAGGCCTCTGCCCTCGAAGGGATCGACGCGGCCGTGCACCTCGCGGGCGAGACGATCACGGGGCGCTGGACCTCGGCGAAGAAAGCGCGCATCCGCGAGAGCCGCGTCAATGGCACGCGGCTGCTGGCCGAGACGCTGGCCGGTCTCTCGCGGCCCCCGAAAGCCCTCGTGTGCGCCTCCGCGATCGGTTACTACGGCGATCGCGCGGACGAGATTCTCACGGAGCGGAGTGCTCCCGGCGACGACTTTCTCGCGGCGGTCTGCCGCGAGTGGGAGGAGGCCGCGGCTCCGGCCGCCAGGAAAGGATTCCGTGTCTCCCATTTGCGCTTCGGCGTGATCCTCAGCACGGCCGGAGGCGCGCTCGCGCGGATGCTCACGCCTTTTTCGCTCGGCGCCGGGGGCATCCTCGGCAGCGGCCGGCAGTACATGAGTTGGATCTCGATGACCGACGCGGTCGGGGCGGTGAAGCACGTCCTGATGAACGACTCGCTGGCCGGCCCGGTCAACGCCGTCTCTCCCAACCCCGTCACCAACCGCGACTTCACCCGAGCGCTGGGCCGCGCGCTGTCGCGCCCGACCCTCTTGCCCATGCCCGGATTCATGGCCCGCCTCGCCTTCGGCGAGATGGCGGACGCCCTGCTGCTTGCCAGCACGCGCGTCGAGCCCGCCAGGCTGATCGCCACCGGATACAGGTTCCACCACTCCGACCTCGACTCAGCGCTGAACGATCTGCTCTCCCACAGGTAATCCGACCGCCCTGGTTTCCCTTGACCTACAGGTCCCGGGTGGCATATAGATACCCGACCTTGGAACGATCCAGAGGCTCGTGATCGGGGGGAGGGACACGGATGTCCGCCAAGGAGAAGTGGGGCACCAGAGTCGGGCTCGTCCTGGCGATGGCCGGCAACGCCGTCGGCCTCGGCAACTTCCTGAGATTCCCCGCCCAGGCCGCCCAGAACGGCGGCGGCGCTTTCCTCATTCCCTACCTGGTCTCGTTCGCCCTGATGGGGATCCCGCTGCTGTGGGTCGAGTGGGCCATCGGCCGCCACGGAGGCGAGTTCGGCCACCACTCCGCCCCCGGCATGTTCGACCGCATGGGCAAGCAGCGGTGGCTGAAGTACCTCGGCGTTTTCGGCATCTTCACCAATCTGACGGTGGCGGCCTACTACTGCTACATCGAGTCGTGGACTCTCTCGTACGTCTGGCACTCCCTGCGCGGGACCTTCAGGAGCCAGGACCCGACCTCCTTCTTCAACAACTACGTCGGCACCAATCTCGGGTCGCTGTTCGCGCTGCCCCTGGAGGCCTCTTTCTGGTTCGTCGTGACCCTGATCCTCAACGTCTGGATCCTCTCGCGCGGCCTCGCGAAAGGAATCGAGATCACGGCCATGATCGGGATGCCTCTGCTGATCCTCTTCGGCATCGTGCTGGCCATCCGCGGCCTCACCCTTCACCTGGGCGACCCGGGCGTCCAGCAGAGCCCGCTGGAGGGCCTGAACTTCGTGTGGAACCCGAACCTCTCGGGGCTCATGAATCCCAGCACGTGGCTCGCGGCGGCGGGGCAGATCTTCTTCACGCTGTCGGTGGGCATGGGCTCGATCCACTGCTACGCCGCCTACGTGGGCCGCAAGCAGGACATCGCGCTGAACGCCGCGTCGGCCGGCTGGATGAACGAGTTCGTCGAGGTGATCCTCGGCGGTACCATCCTGATCCCGATCTCGACCGCCTACCTCGGCCTGCAGGCGGTCCAGGCGGCCACCGCCGGCGGCGGCGGGTTCGGACTCGGGTTCATGAGTTTGCCCACGCTGTTCAACAACTGGGGTTGGTTCGCCCCGATCGCGGGCGCCATGTGGTTCGGGCTGTTGTTCTTCGCCGGGATCACATCCTCGCTGGCGATGGGCCAGCCGGTGATGGCGTTCCTGGAGGATGAGTTCAAAGTGCCGCGCAACAGGGCCGCCCTGATGTTCGGCGTGGCCACGCTGCTTCTGGGAGGCTTCACCGTGTGGCTCTATCCGGGAGGAGCGCACGGCGAGTTCGACTTCTGGACCGGCACCTTCGCCCTGGTGGTCTTCGCTCTGGGCGAGGCGTTCATCTTCGCGTACATCTTCGGCATGGACAAAGGATGGGCTGAGATCACCCGCGGGTCCGACATGAAAGTGCCCGACTTCTTCCGCTTCGTGATCAAGTACGTGACGCCCGTCTTCATCCTCCTCATCTTCGTCACGTCGCTGATCAAGCCCGCCGGCGACTGGAGCGCGGCCTTCCAGTTGGTTTTCACCGGCAACGGATGGCCCCTGGCGCCCGACAGCGTCATCGGGAAGATCCTGCACGTCGGTGACTCGAACTACACCTGGTTCGACGAGAAAGGCAACGGCACGGCCGCCCTGGTGGTGGACATCACCAGGGTCCTTCTCTCCCTGGTCTTCGCGGCCTGCACCTACCTGGTCTACAAGGCATGGCAGAACAAGTCACGGAGGCATGCATGAAAACCGGCGCCTGGGCGATGCTGCTGGTGACCTGGTCGATCATCATCTTCTTCACCGGAAAATTCTTCTGGATGGTCCTCAAGACGCCCGCGAAGAAGGAGTAGGGCGGCGCCGTGACGGATTCTCCAGCGCCCGCCGGAGATCCCTCGAGATCCTTTCTGCGCGAGCTGGGCCCGCTGGACTCCACGATGATCGTGGCGGGCTCGATGATCGGGTCCGGCATCTTCATCGTCTCCGCCGACATCGCGCGCCAGGTCGGCTCGCCCGGCTGGCTGCTGGCGACCTGGATCCTGACCGGCCTGCTGACGGTGATGGCCGCCCTCAGCTACGGCGAGCTGGCCGCGATGATGCCTCGGGCGGGCGGACAGTACGTCTACTTGCGGGAGGCGTACTCACCGCTGTGGGGTTTCCTGTACGGCTGGACTCTCTTCCTCGTGATCCAGACGGGCACGATCGCCGCCGTCGCGGTGGGCTTCGCACGGTTCCTTGGCGTGCTGGTTCCCGCCGTCTCGCCGACCGCCTGGATCGTTCCCCCCGTGAGGATCTCCTCCGGATACGCCCTGAGCTTCTCCACGCAGCAGCTCGTCGCGGTGCTGATGATCGTCGCCCTGACCTACCTCAACACGCGCGGCATCAGACTCGGCAAGCTGATCCAGAACGTCTTCACATCCGCCAAGACGCTGTCGCTGCTGGCCCTGATTGTCCTGGGGATCCTCGTCGGGCGCAACGCGGGCGCCGTGTCTCACAACTTCGGCGAATTCTGGACATCCCGCGGGGCGTCCGACATCAGCTCGAGCTACTTCCCCTCACTTCCGGTCGTGTCGGCCGCGGGCGGCGCGCTCTCTCTCATCGTGGCGCTTTGCGTGGCCCAGGTCGGCTCCCTGTTCTCGGCCGACGCCTGGAACAACATCACCTTCACCGCGGGAGAGGTGAAGAACCCGCGGCGCGACATCCCGCTGTCTTTGGCCGCCGGCACCGCGCTCGTCATCGTGCTGTACGTCCTGGCCAACGTCGCCTACCTGTGCACGCTGCCCCTGCCGGCGATCCAGAGCGCGCCAGATGACCGCGTCGCGACGGCCTCGCTGCAGGTCCTCTTCGGCGACGCGGGGGCGGCGATCATGGCGGTCGCGATCATGATCTCGACGTTCGGATGCAACAATGGTCTCATCCTCGCCGGGGCGCGGGTCTACTACGCGATGGCGCTCGATGGACTCTTCTTCAGATCGACCGGGCGGCTCAACGAGAAGCGGGTCCCCGCCGCGGGCCTGGCGCTGCAGGGGATCTGGGCGTCGATTCTGGTCCTGCCTCGCACGAGGCTGATCGATCCGTCCACTGGAGCCGAGCGGTATGGCAACCTGTACGGCAACCTGCTCGACTACGTGGTCTTCTCGGTCCTGATCTTCTACGTCCTGACGGTGGCCTCGCTTTTCGTCTTCAGGATCAAGCGGCCCGGCGCCGAGCGCCCCTACCGGGCGTTCGGCTACCCGGCGGTGCCGATCCTCTATATCCTGGCGGCGACTCTCATCATGGCCGTGCTTCTCCTGTACAGGACCGAGACGACCTGGCCGGGCCTGGTGATCGTGCTGACGGGCTTCCCTGTCTACTTCATCTGGCGGAGCCGCGCCGGTCGATCGGAAAAAACGACGGCGCGATAGAAAGGTCATCCGGATGGCCAACAAGCTCTTCGCGAGAAAGCCCCTCGGCCTGCTGCTTGAGGAAATGGCCGGCGAGCACAGGCTGCGGCGCGTGCTGGGGCCCGTGCAGCTCACCAGCCTGGGCATCGGGGCGGTCATCGGCGCGGGCATCTTCGTCTCCACGGGCGCGCGGTGGCGCGCCACACAGCCGGGCCGGCGCTCATGCTCTCCTACGTTGTCGCCGGCCTCGTCTGCGCCTTCGCCGGGCTCTGCTACGCCGAGTTCGCCTCGATGGTGCCGGTGGCCGGTTCGGCCTATACCTATGCCTACGCCACGATGGGCGAGCTGTTCGCCTGGATCATCGGCTGGGATCTGATCCTCGAATACGCGGTGGGCGCGGCCACCGTGGCCAACGGCTGGTCGAGCTACTTTCAATCCGTCCTGGGCGCGCTGGGTCTGTCGCTGCCGCATGCGGTCAGCGGTCCGGTGGTCGCGTACGATCCCCATCTGGGTCACCTGCAGCTCACCGGCTCGCTGATCAACCTGCCCGCGATTCTCGTAGTGGCCGCCGTCACGATCGTGCTGGTGATCGGGATCAGGGAGAGCGCCAGCTTCAACGCCGCGATGGTGATGGTGAAGCTGTCGGCGGTGCTCTTCGTGATCGGCGTGGGGGCCTTCTACGTCGACCCGCGCAACTGGCATCCGTTCGCGCCGTTCGGCCTCACGGGGGTGAGCTTCTTCGGCAAGACACTGCTGGGCGGGACCGACGCGGGAGGCCAGCCGGTGGGGGTGCTGGCCGGAGCGGCTATCGCGTTTTTCGCCTACATCGGGTTCGACTCGGTCTCCACGCACGCGGAGGAGGCGCGCAAGCCGAGCCGCGACGTGCCCATCGGCATCATCGGCTCTCTGTTCATCTGCACCGCGCTCTACATCGCCGTGGTCGCGGTGCTGACCGGCATGGTGCCGTACGACCAGATTGACGTGGGCGCCCCCGTGGCCGAGGCTTTCAACCACGTCGGATTGCCGTGGGCGCACTTCATCATCGCGACCGCGGGGGTCGCCGGCATCACCTCCGTCATGCTGGTGATGATGCTGAGCCAGCCGCGGGTCCTCCTCGCGATGGCGCGCGACGGCCTCCTGCCCATGGGGTTCTTCGGCGCCGTCCACGAGCGGTTCCGCACGCCGTGGAAGTCAACGATCCTCACCGGCGTCTTCGTCGGATTCCTCGCGGCCTTCCTGCCCATCGACGTCTTGCTCAATCTGGTGAACATGGGAACGCTCATGGCGTTCGCGATCGTGTGCGGCGCCGTGCTCATCATGCGGCGCACCAACCCGGCCGCCGAGCGCCCCTTCCGCGCCCCCTTCGTCCCCCTCGTGCCTGTGCTCGGGATCACGAGCTGCCTGCTGCTGATGTTCTCGCTGCCGCCGGTGAATTGGGTGAGGCTGGTGGTCTGGCTGATCATCGGGCTCGTCATCTATTTCACATACAGCCGGCATCACAGCGTGATGGCCGCCCGGCTGGCCCATGAGATCAGCAAGCACGGCGTTTCGCCCGCGGGCGCACTCGTGGATGACGTCGACGACCCGCCGCGCAAGACCTGAGACCCCTCAGCAGGAGCCGGCGGCGATCAGGATGCGCGCGCAGGCCTCGGCGTCGGACGCCGCGTCATGGTGCCTGAGCGGGATGCCGAGCCGCCGGCAGACGTTGTCCAGCTTGGTGGGACGGATGCTCCACACCTTGCGCGCCACTTGCACGGTGCACTTGAAGGGAAGATCGGGCGGTGAGAGCCGGGCCGTCCGGCAGCAGGCCTTCAACACGTTCCGGTCGAACGGAGCGTTGTGCGCCGCCAGGAAGTCCACCCCCGCCAACATCACCGACAGGTCGGGCCAGAGATCCTTGAAGGTGGGTTGATCCTGCACGTCGTTCCACGAAATCCCGTGAAGCCACGTGAAGTCGAAGGAGTCGCGCGGCGGATGATCAACCGGTAGTCCCGGACGACGATCCTCGCCTTCTCCACGCGCACCAAGCCGATCGCGCAGGCGCTGTCGGGTTGACGATCCGCCGTCTCGAAGTCGATCGCGACGAATCGCATCCGCCTACCGGATCGCCTTCAGCTTCAGCCTGACGTCCCGCTCGCGCCCGTCGCGCGCTACCGTCAGGGTGATGGAACCGTCCACGCCGGCCACCTCGAATCCGTGCAGCAGATCGTCCACCGACTCCACCGGCCGGCCGTCAACCGACACGATCCGATCCCCCAGAACGATGCGCCCGTACTGGTCCGAACGAAGTCCCTCCCGCCCCGCCTGCTCGGCGGGGCTGCCGGACACAACCTCGCGGATCACCACACCTTGCTTGATGCCCAGACGGGCCGCGATCCTGTCGTCCACCAGGGAGACCCCGATGCCCGGCTGGATGGGATGGCCGCGCTCGATGAGCTGAGGGACCAGCCGCTTCACCGTGTCAGCCGGCACCGCGAATCCGATCCCCGCGGAGGCCCCGCTCGGGCTGTAGATGGCGGAGTTGACGCCGATCAGTCTCCCCCGGGAATCCAGGAGCGGTCCCCCGGAGTTGCCCGGGTTGATCGCCGCGTCCGTCTGGATGATGTCGCGGATGATGCGCCCGGAAGGAGAGCGCAGCTCTCGACCCAGCGCGCTGACGACGCCGACGGTCAGGGAATGGTCGAGGCCGAACGGATTCCCGAGCGCCAGCACGGTCTGTCCCACCTGCAGGCCGCCCGAGGTTCCAACCAGCAGCGGGGTCAGCTTCGACTCGGGCGCCTTGATCTTGAGCACCGCGAGGTCCTTGTCGGGGGCGGTGCCCACGACCTCGGCGTCCCAGTTCGACTGATCGGCCAGCGTGACGGAGAAGACCCTCCCCTCCTCGATCACATGAAAGTTCGTGACGATGTGACCATCCCGATCCCAGACGAAGCCGCTGCCGGTTCCCTGCGGGATCTGGAGGACATCCAGCGAGAAGAAATCCCTCTGCAGAGCGATGCTGGTGATGAACACGACCGAGTCGGAGGCTTTGCGGAAGATCTCGGTGATGCGGGATTCCTCGGGGCTGAGCTGGTTGAGCTGCTCCGGATCTGGATTGGACGTGGAGGCACGCGCGGTGGTCTCCTCGCGCGCCCGCGGCGCGGACGACTCCGGGGCCTCCGCCACGGCGGATACGTCGCCGGGGGGCACGGTCTGATCAGCCCCGGCATGCCGGGAGCCAACCGGCAGCACCTGGCCGGAGAGAAAGCCCACCACCAGCGCCGCCATGACCAGGGCCGCAACCTTCAAGCGCATGAACACCTCCATTCACCAGCCATATCGTTGTTCACGATGCAGGAACATTCTAACCTGAGAGAGTGTCCAGGTGGCGGCCCGTGGTATAGGATGCGACCCATACGTCGCTCCGAGCTCAGCGAGTCGCACCGTCTATATGATCACATCGTGGAGATCCCGACATGAGACGAATGGCCCTGCCACTGATCCTCCTCTGCGCACTCGCATGGAACGCTCCCCAGTCACTCACGGATGAAGGCCCCCCCAGGCTGAGCGTCACCCCCTCTGAAGGAACGGTGGGTTCGGTCTTGACCATCACGGGCATCGACTTCGGCCCCGCCCAGAAGAGCCGCCGCCTCGCGCTGAAGGCGGATGTCGCGACGATGAAGAGCATGCTGATCGAGCTGGAGGTCACCCGGTGGGAGCCGGGCCTCGTGGAGGCCAGGATCCCAGCCGGTCTGAAAAGCAGCGACAAGGAGTTCCACGTGACGCTGATGGATCGGACGGGCAGGACAATCGCCCTGTGCGATGCCCCGTTCAGGCTCACCCCTAAGCCACTCCAGACGAAGCCGTCGCAGACGGCGCCCGTCCCCGGCAACTCGAAGATCTGAGGCCTCCGCCTTATCCCCAGCCTGTGTGAACGAGAGCGGGTCTCGCGAAGACATGATATCTTCTGCCGAGCTGCCCCTTCTCATGGAGGTCGAGTATGTCGATGAAACGTCTTGGAGTTCTTGCGGTCGTGGTGGGAGCAACGGCTCTTCAACCTGCCTTCGCTCAGGACAACAAGTTCAAGCTGTTCGGAGCGGCATCTTACGTCTCGCCTCTCTCCGACGAGGATGTGGACTTCGGAACCGTCCGGGAGTCCGTGCAAGCAGCCAATGATCTCGGCTGGGAGTTCGGATTCGAGATACGCGCGAACAAGCTGATCGGCATCGAGGTGAGCTATCTCAACGTGACACAGGACATCGAGGTGGATGGGGATGCCATCGGAGATGTGGACCTCACGCCCTGGAATGGGAGTCTCAATTTCCACATCCTCCCCACGAAGGTAGTCGACTTCTGGGTGGGTCCCAGTGTCGCGTACGTGGACTGGGGCAATGTGAATACCGATTCGGGACCCACGATCGAGACCGACAATGAGTTCGCCTACGGAGCGTCTCTGGGAATCGACATCGGCCTGGGGGAGGCCGTCGCCATCACGGGTGGCCTCCGGTGGTTGAAACTGGACCTCCCATTGGAGGACCTATCGGACGTGGGCGTGGATCCCCTCTTCGCGAGGGTGGGCATCGCTTTTCGTTTCTGACACCGTTTGGTCCACCAGAATGCGCCCCGGGCCCCGGGGTCATGTTCGGCTAAGGCCCGGTCGGAGAGGAGCGCCGGCCGGGCCCAAGCGCCCCCCGCCCCGACAACTGCGCCAACCAGCGCTCCGAGAACCTCTCTACAGCATCCCCGTCGCATCAATCCGCGGTTAGAATGAGTGGATGACGAAGGGTGGCCCGCGTCCTCCAGCTCAGCGCAACGTCCGCTACCGCTTCTCCGACTTCACCGTGTCTCCTGGCCGCAGGACCCTGTCACGCTCGGGGCAGGAAGTGCCTCTCATTCCCCGCTACTTCGATCTCCTCCTGCTGCTGCTCGCACGGCGAGGCGAGGCGGTGCACCGGCGGGAAATCTTCGAGATGGTCTGGAGCGACGTCGTGGTCTCGGACGGCGCGCTGAGCCAGGCGATCCGCACTCTCAGGCGGGCGCTGGGAGACGATCCGCGCGAGCCTGCCTTCATCCGGACGGTGTCACGTCACGGCTATCGGTTCGTGCACCCCGGCGTCATCGAGGAGACGGAGCAGATGGACAACGCGGACGACCTGGGGCCGATCGCCCCCGCGCCAGGCGTCATTCTTGCACTCTCCGATCCTCGCCGCGCGGCGATCGAGAAGCTCGTCAGCCCGGACCCGTCGCTCACGGATGACGAGCGGCGCGAGGCGGCCGAGACGCTTCACGCCCTTGGCACCCGCGAGGCGCTCGAGCGACTCGGTAGGATGCCCGGCCACGAGGCTGCCCGCGCCCTGCTGCGCGACACTCGATGGGACGTGCCTGGCGCCGGGCCCGTGCTGGTGTGCTGCGGCGCCCTGGGCGGTCTGTCCGTCGGCTTCGTCGCGCACCTGCTGGGGCGGTGGACCCTCGAGGATCTGTTCGGTCACGACCTGTCGGCTGTAGGCGGAGGGATCGAAGGACTAGCGATCGGAGCGGCGGCCGGCCTTGGCTACGCTCTCGCCACCCCTCGGCCCGACGGAGGCATGGCGGCGCCCAGGGGGAACGATCGCTTGTTGGCGGCCCTCGTGACCGGCGTCTGCTGCGCCGCCGCCGGCGTCGCGCTCAAATGGATGGGAAGGAATCTCGGCGGGCCCAGCCTGGAGATCATGGCGCGCACCTTTCAGGGGTCGCGTGTCTCCCTGACGCCTCTCGCCCGGCTGCTCGGAGAGCCCGAAGTAGGACCGGTAACGCGCACGGTGCTGAGCGCGTACGAGGGCCTCCTGTTCGGCGCCGGGCTAATCCTGGGGCTCACGCGCCGGCCGCGGTAGGGCAAAGGATTTGCACACTCCATCCTCGGATCTCTTCTGGGAGGACATCCATGCTCAAACAGGTCTTGACCGCGGCGCGTCAACCCGGTATAAGTCTTCAGTGGGAGGAGGCCTCTTGTCTGTCTGTTATCCCCGGCTCTCTGACTGCGTCTCGGTGGCATCGCCCGCCTGCTTGTCTCGATTGGACCCTGTCTCCAGCGCGCGTGTCGTACGCTCCCGACACGTTCTCCCAGATCCCCTTCTTGAAACACCATCCTCGAAATCTCCGTCTCGGGTAGGCGACGACTGCGGCGTCTCGATCGCGTGGTCCTGGGGGGCACCCCCGCGGTCTGTCCGCACGTCGTCTCTTGCAACGTCCACGCCCCCCCATGAAGAGAGGAGAGTGCCGAATGGTCAGCCATTCAGTGATTCCGAGGAAGCCTCTGCGGATCTCGCTCCTGTTGGTTCTCGTGGCTGCGCTGGCCGCCGTCTCGTGGGCCACCCCGGCAGCCGCCGCTGGCCGATCGTATCCTGAGGCTCCAATGCAGGTCGCGACGGAGGGGCCGACAGCCGCCGAGCACCTGCAGCGGCAGGCCGAGCTGAGCAGATGGCTCTCAGGCGAGCTGCCAGTCGCCGCACGGGACGCAGCGATCCGGATCATGTTCACACCTGGGGAAATCGCGGCGATCGATGAGGGCTCGCGATATGCGACACCGCTCAAGATCGGACTGGTCAAGCCGATGACCCCGGCGATCGAGATGGATGGACTGGACAGCGGATTGTCGGGTCTGCCGCCTCGCCGAGGCGAGAGCGGCCGCGCTTATCCGACCGCGGACGGCGGTCTCGTGTGGGCGGCTGTAGTGACCGCCGAGGGCGCGGGCGCGATCCGGCTGCACATCGAGGACCTCTCCCTGCCGGCAAAGGCCGAGCTGTACCTCTACAGCCCGGACGGGCAGGCGCACGGGCCGTATGCCGCCACCGGTCCCAACGGGACCGGTGAGTTCTGGACCGGGACCATCTTCGGGCCCGAAGCGATCCTGCAGCTCCATTTCTCCGGACCTGCCACCGAAGATGCCCTGAGCGGCGCGTCGTTGAAAGTTCAGGAGGTCGGGCTCATCACCAGGAGCTTTGCCGAGGGACTGCGTCCCCCGCAGAAGAACCCCGCGGCGCCTCCACCTCCTGGCTGGCCCTGCGGCAACGCCAGTTGCATCGTGGACGCCAGCTGCTTCAACGGCACGCCGGCCGACCCCGCAAAGCTCGCCGAGGCGAAGATGGAATGGATCCAGGGGGCCTTCATCTACACCTGCACCGGAGGTCTCATCAGCGACAACAACGCAACGCAGAACAACTTCTTCCTCACCGCGAACCATTGCGTCAGCAAGAACAACAACGCGCAGAACATCAACTTCTACTGGCGGTTCGCCACGTCGTCCTGCAATGCATCGAGCTGTCCCAGCAACAGCGGCTGGCCCTACCAGACGAGTGGCTCCACCGTGTCGAAGACCGGCCGGAAGGGGGACTTCACGCTGCTCCATCTCAACGCGAACCCGCCGTCTGGGTCGGTCTTCCTGGGTTGGAACAGCACGCCCGTGGCCAACACCAACGGCACGGACCTGTGGCGGATCAGCAACCCGGGCTTCGGGCCGCAGGTCTACTCACAGCACGACGTGGACACCAGCGCGCCAACGTGTAGCGGTTGGCCTCGCGGCGAGCGGATCTACAGCCGCGACATCACCGGCGCGATCGACGGAGGCAGCAGCGGCTCGTCCGTCGTGAACGGCTCGTCGCAGATCGTGGGCCAGCTCAGCGGCACCTGCGGATTCAATCCGAGCCAGGTGTGCTCCGGCGGGCCCGGCGAAGACAACGCGACCGTGGATGGAGCGTTCGCGTTCTACTATGCCTCCGTGCAGCCGATCCTGAATCCGTAACATTAGACCAATCAACGACTCTACCCGGGCCGCAGGACTGCGGCCCGGGTCGGGTCACCTCGAGTCCTTCTCCAGCACGGCATAGTAGAACCCTCTGTCGAGCAAGTCGCTGATCGATTCGGTGGTCGTCGAGCTCACATCAACGATGTTCACCGGCTCGAGGTCCTTCTCCACGCTCACCAAGTACTTCAGGTCGTAGCCCGCCTTCTGGTATTTCTCCCGATCGAGTCCCCAGGCAAGGTCGAGATCACCGGTTCTCACCCATGCCGCGATAAGGTCGGGCTTCCTGGACAGGACGTAGTCGGCATCATGCCTGTTGTGACCCGGGTTGAAGAAGCTGGCCTCCCGGTGCGCCAGGTACACGTCGTTGAGCCCGAGCATGTCAATCGTCTTCAGCCCTGACAGGAAGGGGACCTTGCCCGCGCCATCGATGGCCAATGTTCGGCCTTGACCATGCTCCTTGAGGTAGTCTCCAAGGGTCACCCACAGGTCGTATTTTTCACGGCCGTAGTCGAACCTGGCGTCGGTGGCCAACGGCGCCATCTGAAGGGCACACAGCAGGGCGACCAGAAGCAGTTGTACGCCGCGAGATGTTCGAGGAAAGACGACGGTGAGCCACACAGCGCACCCCAGGGGGTACAGGAGAAGCAGGAACCTTTCGCCGAGGTGATCTCCTCCCACATACGTCCAGAACCCCAGAAGACAGACGGCCATGCCGGCTTCGAACGGAATCTGCCTGACGCTGGTCCAGAAATTCGAGCCGGGCCGCCGGAAGAGCACGATCAGGGCGAACGCGAGCGCGAGCAGGTGTGGCAGCAGACCTTGGCGAAGGACGATGTCTCGAAGCTGCGTCGCCGCGTTGAGCATGCGGGCGGTCAGAGGCCCGGAGACTTTGGCGTAGTAGGTGTTTGGCAGCAGATAGCCATAGTAGCTGTACTTCCAGTACAGGTACGGGGCCGCCGCAAGGCCGACTCCAAGGACACACCAAGCGGCCAGACGCCATCGCCGGCGCATGAGCGAGTGAACAACCACGACGACCGTCACCATGACGCCCTCCGGCCGCGCGAAGAACGACAGGGCGAGCGAAGCCGAAAGCAGGCAGAGCATCCCCATGCCCGCTCCTTCCTCGATCCGATCAAGGGCGATCCACGCCACAAGCTGCAAGAGCAGCACGAGGATGGTTTCCAGACCGGAGGCGACCCAGACCCAGGTCACGGGACACAGGGCGAACAGGGCGGCCGCCGCTCTCGCGCTTTCCGGCCCGAGGCGCCGCCCCACCTGCGCGACGAACAACAGGAACGAGATGGTGATGAGGACCAGGTTGAGGGCGAACGCGACGTAGTAGACCCCCAGGCCATCCGTCACCATGAACGAAGGGGTCAGAAGAAGGATGTAAAGGAAGTTGGAGTATCCTTCCACCCTCTCTCCCTCGTTGAACACGAGGCCCTGGCCCTGCGCGAAGTTTCTCGCGTATCGGTACGAGATGAAGGCGTCGTCGCAGCCCCACGCGTGGCCATGTTGGTCCCAGCGACTGTAGCCTCGAGCGAAGTGCAGCAGGCATCCAGCCATCAGGGTTGCCAGGCAAAGCAGAATCCAGAGCCGGGCGTGCGTCATCTCCGTTCGAGAGGAAGGTCGACCAAGGGCCTCATGGCTGGATCTCATGCTTGGCATTCCTCCCTGGTCGGCGTATCCTTCCTGGAACCGGACGCGACTGATCCATCGTGTGAGGGAGATGCCATCATGCCGATCTTCGAGTATGCCTGCAAGAGATGTTCGCGGGAGTTCGAGCAGCTCGTCATGGGAGGCGCCATCCCGGAATGTCCCGCCTGCCAGAGTCGCGACCTCGACAAGCGTCTGTCCGCGTTCGCCGTCGGGGCGAAGCCGGTCAGGAGTGCGTCGCGCGAGCCATCCGGAAGCTGCGGATCGTGCGGCGACCCGCGCGGCCCGGGCGCCTGCTCCATGAACTGATCGGCCCCCCTGCATTCATCTCATTCGTTTCCGCCCGCGAGGTACTGAAGAGGCTGGGAGGCCGATGATGCGCACGGGATTGTGGCTTCTCGCGTCACTCGCATTTCTCGCCCTTGCATCGCCTGCGCTCGCGCCTCCCTCGGCGGCCCTCTCGATCTCCTTGTCTCCCGCGGGGCCGGTGCTGGGGATCCTGGGAATGGGCCTGCTGTTCGGCATCAAGCACGCCACCGAGGCGGACCACATCGCGGCGGTCGGCGCCATCGTGAGCGAGCAGGACGGGCTGTCCCGCGCGCTCCGGACCGGCGGGCTCTGGGGGACCGGGCACACCCTGGCCATCCTCCTCGCGGGGGTCCTCGTCGTCGGGCTGCGTCTCACCATCCCCGGGCCGATCGCGCGGGGGCTCGAGTTCTGCGTCGCCCTCATGATCATCGCGCTGGGGGGAGCCGCGCTCACGAGGGCGCTGCGGATCTGTCCCGGCATCCACGTTCACCGGCACGCGCACGACTCTCACAGCCATGCCCATCTCCACTTCCACGATGCGGAGAAAGGGCACCTGCCCGGCCGCGATGCCGCTGCCGAGCTGCACGCGCACCACGCGCTCAGGCACGTCGGGTACAAACCGCTGCTGGTCGGGATGATGCACGGGCTGGCGGGCTCGGCGGCTCTGACCTTGCTGGTGCTGGCCCAGATCCGCTCGGTTCCCCTCGGCCTCACATATCTGCTCGTCTTCGGCACGGGGTCGATTGGTGGAATGGCCCTGATGAGCATGGTCATCAGCTTGCCGTTTTCAGCCACCGCCTCGCGGCCGATGCTGGGCCGCGCGCTGCAGATCGCGGCCGGCGCGGTCAGTCTCGGGTTCGGGCTGTTCTACGCCTGGTCGCAGGTCGGGTCCGGCGGGTGAGCGGCGGTGTCGACGGGAACAGAATGCCACGGGGAAGCAACCCCCTGAACCTCGGTGGAGTGCCTCCATCGTGGGAATTGAAGGGCGCGCCTTGTGGTTCAGGTACTCGATCACTTAACGCCGCTGATGGACTGCAAATTCGACTTTCACGGCGAGGAGTTCCGATCTATGTCTTGGTCTGAGCTGCCGAAAGGGAGGCTCAGACTCCTCCGCCCTCAACGCTTCCTCCTCGGAGATCTACGAGTCGCGACCGGTTTGTTCGTAGCATATGGGCACTGAGTAGCTTCGGAGACCACTTCCCCTACACGTTCAGTCATCAATGCGGATCGTTCTAGGGAGCTGGAAGCGAGGATTCCGGGTAGATTGGTTGACTTTGGTCCGCTGACCAAGGTCTTCGGCACTTGAGGCTCCACTATTGAGCGATTAACGCGCATGCTAACCCGCTGCACGACTCTTCGAATGTCCTGCCGAACCTGGTGCTCCCAGACTCTGAGAACGCGCCAGCCCGCGGCTCGTAGACTCTGACCCACAAGGCGGTCTCTGCGGACGTTTCCCTCCACTTTGTTCCGCCAGAAAGAAGTGTTTGTTCTGGGCCTGACAGAGTGCTTGGGGCACCCATGAAAGAAGCAACCGTCAACGAAAAGCACCAGTTTGAAGGCCGGGAATACGATATCCGGCTTGCCCGGGAGATCCGCTCGGTGAAGTCGAAAGTGATACCCCGCCAACCACAGGGCCCGTCTTACTGCAAGCTCGGGCTCAGTATTCTTACTTCTAATCCTGGACATGCAGTGACTGCGCTGTTCCCGCGTCAGAACATCAGTCATGTTTCACGCACACGCAGCGAGGTTTGACTATCGGCTCGGCCCTGCTTCGCTACCCAGCCGGATCGTGACTTCAGCTCCGAATCTAAGACTGGCTGGATCAATCGAAACACCGTCCGCGAGAACCCCAGCCGGCAGTCTCTCAAGGACTTTCAAGATGGATTTCGCGAACTCTCTGACGTTCTCCGCCACTCGTACCTTGGCGGAGGTATCGGCAAGGGAGTAGACCCTGTAGATATCGTACCTCTCGTGGGAGTCACGCATCGTTCTCAGCTCCGCCTGAGATACATGAATCAGCCTCTCGAACTCGCCACATGTAGCCTTGACATCAAGCAGGAGTCGTGAAGCGACATCCTGACTCATCCAGAAATCGTAAGGAGAAATGGCGTTGTCTGCCGAGACCCATTGGAAGTCCTTTATTCTGCCCTCGGTTTTGAGGGTCTCGAAATATGCGTTGATGAACTCCTCGCCTCGCTCTCCTACCTCGTCAGCCCGCTTCCGGGCTTCGATCACAGCCAGTTTAGAAAGCTGCCTTCCGGAGCGGCGAGCACTGAGGCGTTCGATACCGTGAGCCCCACCGAGTGCTGCATCCTCGAGATCTGCCTCGAGCAGCAGTTCTCGTGTGGGATGCTCTTCCTGAGGTGCAGCTCGGAGGATCAACTCCTCTAGCTCATGGTGATCGATCCCGCGCATGCTGCGGTCTCCGAGACGCCGATTCAGGAGGCTGTGGAGAGAGCGATCTGACTCGATGGTGGACGCCAGAAAGAAGGCGCGTGCGGCATTCGGCACTACATCTCCTGAGAACTCCAGAATGACTATGTCGTCCGGAGCGAGAGCATTAAAGCGGTCTGGACCGTCCGGTGGGTTGTGTATGAATTCACCGTCGAGACGCCAATTCTTGTAGGAGTCAGTGCTTTTCAGAATCTTGCGCTGGAGGTTCAGTTCCTTTTCCAGCCCGGGGCCATAGATGTAGAGATCGACCGGGATTCGCCCGCCCTGGCCCAGTGCGACTTGGGGCAGACTCGGAAAGAGCTCATGAATGAACACATCAGCATTCAGGTTAATAGCCTTCTGGTTCCCGGCTTTGCTGTGCCGGAAGTGCCACTCAAAGAATGTAAGATCTGAAGACGTCAGTCGCTTGATCGACAGTTTGCTCATTGTCCTGTTCGCCTCTCAAGCCTTGGAGTATGGACCTCGCAATCGCGGCTGCTAGGAGCGGGGGCACTGCATTACCGATCTGGCGGAATGCTGGATTCATCGTACCCTGGAATTCGAAACCGTCCGGGAATGACTGAAGCCGCGCGGCCTCCCGTACGGAAATCGTTCGGGCTTGCTCGCTGTCGTAGTGAATGTGTGAATACCCGTCCTTCCCCAGGTGCGCCATGAGTGTTCTAGCGGGTCGATCTGCCTCCATTTTCCTCCACTTGTTCGGGAATTTCCCCGGGTCGTAGGGCGGTAAGATGCCTTTCGCGATACGTCGATACTCTGCGCTTCCCTTCACGATGAAAGTGCCGGCCCTGGCTAGGCGCATCAGACGCTGCCGGAGGATCTCCTGAGCATGTTGGTATGCCTCGGGATACTGATCGCCCGGGTTCATCCTTCTAAAAATCTGGTAATCCCTCGGCAGGCAACGGATGACGTGATCTTTGACACCACCGGAGCCCTCAAAGCCCGGCCACGACCTCATGAGCTCTTGATACCGAGTAAGCCTCGCTGCAGGAGGATACGCTGCGAATTCCGTGAACCTCCGTGCACCCCGTTTCAGTTTTCCCTCGAGGTGTACTGTAATCGCAGGAAGGTCGCCAATGGCCTCCTTCGCAGTCACAGCAACGGACAGGGAGGGGGATGCCTTCGGCGCTGGCACATAGGAGCTTTTCTCCTGGAAGAGCGACGGTTCTACAGTGCGTAGGGCGACGTTCCTGGTCCCCTCATAGCCCCTTGGAAGTTCAACCCAGTGCGTTGGCGCAGGGAACCGCACTTTGCTGCTAAGCTCGTCGGCATAGGCGATCAGGAACATGCGCTCTCTCATCTGCGGTGCGCCGTAGTAAGCGGCGTTGAGGAGTGTGTAACTCGCCGAGTAACCCATATCCCCAAGCACTTCACAGATTTCCTCGGCGATATTGTGTCCGCCGAAGTTGAGGACATCAGGCACGTTCTCGATCAAGATCGCCAGGGGTCGGAATTGCTTGACGTAGTGTAGGTATCTTAGGTAGAGGTTACTTCGCGGATCGTTGAGAAAGGCCCTGGGGTGTCTTGCGATCTCCCGAAGCTTGGCGCGGCCAACTCTTGCAAATGCTTGACACGGGGGCCCACCCACGATGACATCAACAGAACTCTCCAAACTGCCGAGCCGGA
>JAWPNA010000427.1:0-5705 GCA_045402695.1 Acidobacteriota bacterium | reverse complement strand
GCGGATCATCTCGGGCGAGGCGTAGCACACGGCGCGCCCCTCCAGGGCGGAAGGATCGCTCAGGCGGGCCCTCAGCCCGAAATCGGAGACCTTCACCTGATCCTGCGGCAGCAGGAAGATGTTCTCGGGCCGCAAGTCCCTGTGCAGGATCGCCTTGCGGTGGGCGTAGCCGAGCAGGTCGCAGAGCTGCGTGGCGATTTCCAGCACGCGCGCCGGCTCGATGCGGATCTTCTCGTCCAGCATTTCCCTGAGGGTCCGGCCCTCCACCATCTCCTCGAGAATGTACCGCCCCTCGTGATCCTCCCCGATCCCATAGACGGTAACGAGGTTGGGATGCCCGAGCTCGGACACCTTGCGTGCCTCGCGAAGGAAGCGATCGATCATGTCAGGGGCGCTCGTGGTCGCGGGCGGGTACCTCTTGGCGGCGACCTTCCTCTGCAGCACGCGGTCGTAGGCCTCGAACACCACCGCGTAGCGCCCCTCGCCCAGCTTGCGTGTGACCTCCAGCCGGCCCGAGATGTTGGCGGCGGAGCCCTGCCCTGTGGCGGCCATCCGGGCGGTCTCGCCGGTGACGCGCTTGCCGCCGGTGGTGGAAGAGGCCTGGTGGGGCGCGAGCTGCCGCGCGAGCGCCTTGATCCTCTCGGCCACGTCCGCGTGGTGGTAGTCCACGGCCAGGACCTTCTCGTAGAGATGGGCGGCCTCTTCCACACGCCCCATCTGCTCGAAGGTGAGCCCGAGATGGTAGAGACATTTGGTCCTCTCGCTCTCGCTCTTGGTCAGCCGCAGCGAGCATTCGAATTTCTCGGTGGCGGGCGCGTAGAGCCCCTGCTCATAAAACAACGTGCCGAGCAGAAAGGAAGCGCGCGCGAAGTCAGGATCGTCCTTCGGCACCTGCTGGAGGATTCGGATCGACTGGCTCTTGCCGCCGCTTTCCATGTGGAGCCGTGCCGCCTCGAGGATTTTCCCCGCCATCATGTAGACGCGCACCGCATCGTCGGGACGACCTGCCTTCTCGTAGGCGCGGCCCGCGTTGGGCATCTCGCCCGCCTTTTCGTAGCCGTGCGCCGCTTCCAGATGGCGGCCAATGCCCGAGTACAGGTCGGCGGCGCGTATCATCTCCCCCTCGGAGGCGTACAGCGTGGCCGCGCGCATCAGGTCGCCGCAGCTCTCGAAACACTCGGCGGCCTTGAAGTTGAGTCCCTCGGAAAGGAACACCTCCGCTGCGCGCTCGAACCGTCCCGAACGCAGATACAGCTCTCCGAGCAGCTTGCCCTCGATCTTGGCTGAAGGATCATCTTCCACCATCTTGAGAGCCTCGGCGTGGTTCTCCAGCTTGATCAGCAAGGCCACCGCGCGATCGGTGGCCCCGGACTTGCGGTATGCCTGCACCGCCTGATCGAAAAGCCCGGCCTGCTCGAGAAAGGGCGCCGCCTTGGAGAAATGACCCGCCTTCATGTGTAGGATTCCGGCGAAACGCGAGTACTTCGCGCCTCTGTTGCGCAGCTCCTCGAAATCGAAGGCGCCCGTGTCGAGCACATTGGCCTTGCCGCCGTCCGAGAGGAGCTTCTCGTAAAGCGCCGCCGCCTTCGCGTGGTCGCCGGCGTGGGCGAACAGGTAAGCGGCCTTCTCGATCTGGCCTCCCATCTCGTAGTAGGCCGCCGCAGCCACATGATTGGTCAGCTTCTCCTCGAGCTCCGCTGCCTTGAGGTACTGGCCCGACCGTTCGTACATCATCGCGGCCTTTCGCTTCTGGCCGGCCTTCAGGTACATCTCCGCCGCCTGAGGGGCATCTCCTCCGCTGCCGAAGTATCCGGCGGCCTGCGCGTACTCGCCGATGCGGGACGCCACTTCGCCGGCCAGCAGGTAGTGCTTGCCCTGGACGTAATAGGCGATGGCGTCGAGCGGATGTCCCGCCATGTCGCACAGGTCGCCCGCGCGCGAGTAGTCCCCCTGGCGCGCCACACGCTTGGCCTCTTTGAGCAGGTCCTTCACAGCGGCAGCATCCCGTGCCGCTGCGGCTTCGCCGCGATGGGCGCCAGACGGGGGAATGCCTTCGTGAGGGTCTCGGGGATCTCGATCATCTCGCCGCTCAGCAGGTTCATCAACTCCAGGGCGTTGGCCGGGGCCTGTCCCCTGTAGTGGTTGTTGGCGATGATGAAGACATCCGCCCCCCCCTTGGACTTTCCCTGCATGAGACGGATCCGGTCGGCCCACTCGCGGATCTCCTCCTGGCTGTAAAGGTAGTCGTAACGGGCGTCGCGGCCCGCGTCTTTGCGGAACCAGTCCGCCTTGTTGCGGCCGTGCAGGCGGACGTATCCCACTCGTCCCGTTATGATGGTGGATGGGCGAGCCGAGCTCGAAAAGACGGGCTGATCAACGTTGCAGAACCCCACGCCGCGCCCATCGAGTGTGGACAGGAGGTCACCCTCAATCCACGAGACATGCCTCAGCTCGACGACCAGCGGGTAGGCCGTGAACCGCGAGATCAGCTTGTCGACATATTCTCGATTCTCGGGGGTGTCTTTGAATGAATGCGGGAACTGAGCCAGCAGGGCGCCCAGGCGGCCGGCCTCGACGAGCGGCTTCATTCCCTCCTTGAACAAGCGCTCCTCGGCGGCGTGCTCCTCGCCGCGCTCGTGGGTGAAGCCCTTCCAGAGCTTGGCCGTGAACCGGAACGTGGGACGCGTGGCGACGCGCGTGGCCCAGCTCTTCGACATGCGGGAGCTTGGTGGACGGTAGAAGGAGACATTGATCTCCAGTGTGTCGAACATCCGAACCAGCAACGCGAGGGCGTCGCGGGAGGAGGCCGCGCCTTTCGGGTAGACCACACCTTCCCAATCCGGGTAGGACCATCCGGCCGTGCCGACGCGGATCATGGGCGCAGATCTCCGGGGGAAAAGTGTCCGACGGCCATGATTCACACAACGTCCGGGCTCCGCCCGGGCGTCCGCACGGTCCGAAGGCCCTGCCGGTGGATGGAATTATGGTGACCCGGCCCGTGATGGGCAACCTGCCGGATCGCCCGGTGGGCCGCTAACTAGAGTGGTGACGGAGTGCCTTAGGTCGCGTTGGGAGCGCTGCGGTGTGGGATGCGAGGAGCAGCGACAACAGCGATGCGGGACATCGCTCCCCTGTGAGAGATGCCCCTGCGACGAAGCGAGAGGCGTCGCGCCGCCGCAACCCTATGGGCAGCAGGGGGTTGCGGCCGGAGACGTTGTCGCTCGTCCTCGGTGATTTCTGGGATCGTCCTCCCCCCTGCGGGGGTATCGAAAATGCCCTGGTGCCCCTCCTCGCCGGCCTTGAGGTGCGCGTGTTGCTTGGTGAGGATGTTGCCGTCGCGCGCCACTACCGCGGCCGAGAGCTTGGTGCCTCCGATGTCGAGTGAGGGGACGGCCTTCATCCGGGCCATTTCATCGAGGAGATCGGAAGACATGGTCCGGCTCGACGCGACTTCGGTGCGCGGGCGTGCGGCGGGCACGGGAGGCCCGTGGCGGATCACTCCCCGAGAATGTCCCGGGCGATCAGGTACCGCGATTCCTGCATCCGGTCGAGCTCCTCTCGCACGTAGTTGAGTCCCACGACCATGAAATCGAAGTGATCGGCCAGTCGGCGGAACAGAGGTGCCTCATCCGTGTACGGGCTCATGCTGAACTCGCCCACGATCCGATACGACTCCTTGCCCGTCTCGATCCAGTCGAGCCACCGGTCCAGCCGCCACCAGTTGCGGCGAGCCTTGATGTGCTCGGGAAACATCCCCGTGAAGAAGAGCGTGAAGTCCCCGATATGCTTGCGCACCCAGCGCTCGCGGTCGAGCGACCGCGCACGGTGGCGGATGTCGCCCTCCAGCAGCATCTCGCCGACGTCCTCGATACGGCGGCCTTCAGAGTCCTGCACCTTGTAGAGGAGATCGACGTGAGTGAAGTCTACGAGGACCTTTGCGGCGTAGTGAGGCAGAGCCGGCTCATTCAACCCGACCTTCTGGAAACTCCTCTCCGCCAGCGTCTCCATCAGATGCGTCAAAGGATGTTCACTCACGAGGGGAACTCTAATGCACGGAAGCGGAGGAGGCAAGGCGCTCCATCGCCGACCGTGTGGCTTTGGTGCTCCCATCCAGCTCTATCACCTTCTCGAACTCACGCACCGCCTCGGACGCCAGGCCCGTGGCCTGGAAGACCGAGGCGCGCGCGAAAAGCGCGTTGCACAAGGTGGCCTTGTCCGGATCCGAAACGATCGCGCGCCGGAAGGCCCACAGCGCCCTCTCGTAATCGCGCTTGCGGGCGCACGCGCGGCCGATCAGCAGGTACGCAGGTGCGAATTCGGGCGAGATCTCCACCGCCCTGCGGCACAGGGCGATCACCGTTTCGGGATCTCTCGACTCGGTGTTGGCCGCGCGCTCGAAGAGCAGGAATGATTCGAAGCGGATGCTTCCCGAGGAGAGCTTGCGCGCCAGGTGGAGGTACTCTCGCACCATGAAGTAGCCGGGACTGAGCCGCTCCGCGAGGGTGAACTCCTCCACGGCCATCTCGTGCCGGCCCGCGCGCAGATGCACGTAACCTAGCTGATAATGCGGGTTGGCCCATCCCGGTGTCAGGCGCGCCGCATCGAGGAATCCCGCCAGCGCCGCGTCCAGCCGGCCCGCGGCGCTGTGGCCCCAGGCCGTATCGAACGCGGCCATCGCTTCAAGCCGGGAAGCTTCGCGATCCTCGTGACGCGAGAAAGCGTTCCGCGCCGCGCGCCGGCGATACTCCCAGGGCCACCGGCGGCAGGGCGTGGCGAGCGTCCCCCCGGGTCCGAGCGCTCCAGTGGCGACATGGATGACCATCCTGTCGCCGCGCCGGATCTCCGTGATCCCCTTGTCGGCGGTC
The DNA here is from genome assembly GCA_045402695.1 of Acidobacteriota bacterium. Classification (GTDB taxonomy): domain Bacteria; phylum Acidobacteriota; class Polarisedimenticolia; order JACPZX01; family DASXTC01; genus JAWPNA01. The sequence goes on along the minus strand of JAWPNA010000427.1, from coordinate 840 downwards.
CCGGCAAAGATGTCGTTGAAGTGGGTATGAGCCAGACGCCACTCGCTCTCCTCGAGTGCATAGAACCCCTCGCGGAGCCTAGCCGCAAACCGCAGGACCTCATCTTCGGCCGTGCGGGGTTCCACGTCGTACTCGCGGGCGATCATCTCCGCGGCGAGGTGGAGGCTGCAGACTCCGTCGATCAGCGCCCAGCAGCGCGCCGCCACGGGGTTCAGAGCGAGCCCTTCGTGTTGCTGCGGAAACATCAGCACGAGGTCTCCGTTGGTGACCGAGGTTCGGGCTTCGGGGTTTTTCACCAGGATGGCGGTGGAGGGCAAGAGGCCCGCGGAGGCCCGGCCCGGATGGGCCTTGCGCCGCGATCGAAGGAGGAGCACCGCCATGGGGATGCCGGCGAGGATCAAGGCAAACAACAACGAGCGCACCAATCCCTCCGTGCGGCGGCCGGGCACCTCTCGCGTCACGACAGCGCTTTAATGATACGAGGAGGTTCCCGATCCGTCAACGATTCGCGGACTGCGGTAGGTTGTCACCACGCTGTTAACGACGAGTCGACCCTGATCGGCATTGCTTGTGCGGCCGCGAGCCACCCCGCCGATCGGATCGGGCGCGCCGCCAGCCTCGGTGCTTTCCGCGGATTCTGGCGCAGAAACGGTCGCGTGCTGGTGGCCGGAGGGACGGCCGGCGAGGAAGCGTCAGCGAGCGCGGAGATCTACGATCCAGGCTTGGGCGAGTTCGGCGAGCCGTTGCCGGCCGTGATGCGGAGGTCCTCGCACGCGCAGGTCGCCCTGCCTGATGGTCGCGTGCTTCTTGCGGGCTGCGAGACCGAACCCCTGCAGACGA
>JAWPNA010000346.1:0-8593 GCA_045402695.1 Acidobacteriota bacterium | reverse complement strand
GGGCTCTGGATCTCGTTGCCCGGCTTGTCTCCAGCCAGCACGAGCGGGATGAGTGCGAGGCCCGCCGTCAGCGCAGTCATGAGCACCGGCGCGAGCCGCTCCCGCGATCCGCGGGAGACGGCTTCCCTGAGCGGCAGACCTTCGTCGCGCATCAGGTGCCCGTAGTGGCTGACGAGCAGCACACCGTTGCGCGTAGCGATCCCGAAAAGAGTGATGAAGCCCACAAGCGATGCGACGCTCAGACCCTCGCCACCGAGAGCGACGGCCACGAGCCCGCCGATGAGTGCAAGAGGCAGGTTCACCAGGACGATCATCGTGTGGCGGTGACTGCGGAACGCCAGGAAAAGAAGGCCGTGCATAGCCAGCAGGAGCCCGGCGGCCAGGAAGCCGAGGTTCTGCACGCTGCGCGCCGCTTCCTCGAACTGCCCTCCGAAGACGATCCTGTAGCCTTCGGGAAGAGTGAGCTTCGCGGAAAGCGCCGCGCGCGCCCGCTCCACGACGCCCGTGAGGTCGCTGCCGGTGACGTTGGCCGTCAGCATGGCGACGCGCTGCACGCTCTCTCTCCGGATGAGGCCCGGGCCCAGGTCGAACCGGACGCGCGCCACGTCGCCGAGGCGGATCAGACGGCCATCCGGTGTCGTCACAGGCAGGGCTTCCATCTGATCGCGCCGGGCTCGCAGCCTTTCGGGGTAGCGCACGACGATCCGCGAGGTAAGGCCTCCCTCCACGATTTCGCCGGCCAGCGTCCCCTGGAAAAGCGCTTCGACGGACTGGGCCAGGTCGGAGGAGGTCAAGTCGTGGCGCGCCATGGCCTGACGATCGAAGTCGATGAGGATCTGCGGGACCGACGCCTGTTCCTGGTTGGACAGGTCTACCAGTCCGGCTACGTCGCGCAGCACTCGCTCTGCGCTCGAGGACAGGCCACGCAGCTGGGCCAGCTCGGGACCGAAGATCTTGATCGCGAGGTTGGTCTTGCTCCCGGAGATCATGTGGTCGATCCGGTGGCTGATCGGCTGGCCGAAACTGACGTTGACCCCCGGAATGGTCGCGACCGCCCTGCGCATCTCGGCCAGCAGCTCGGCCTTGGGCCGCCCGGGCCGGAGCACGACCTCCATCTCGGAGGCGTTCACGCCCTGGACGTGCTCGTCCTTCTCGGCGCGCCCCGTCCGCCGGCTCGTGGAGACCACCTCGGGAAAAGCGAGAAGCGTTTTCTCCACGTCCCGGCCCAGCGCGTCCCCCTCTGTCAGGGGTGTTCCCAGCGGGCTCACGAGGGCGATCGTCAGACTGCCTTCGTTGAAGGGCGGCAGGAACGATTGCCCGAGGAAGGGCACGATCGCGAGGGCGGCCAGAAGCGCGACCACGGCACCCCCGACCACAAGGGCTGTTCGATCGAGACACACAGAGAGGGTGCGATCGTAGGCGCGCTTGCATTGCCGCAGGAGCCAGGGCTCCTGCGACTCGAGCAGCGAGCTGTGCTGCAGGAGCAACAGGCACAGGACGGGCGTGAGCGTGACGGCCACCAGGAACGACCCCGCCAGCGAGGCAAGGTAGGCGATTCCGAGAGGTCGGAGCAGGCGCCCTTCGAGCCCCGGGAGGTACAGCAGCGGCACGAACACGAGCGCGATCACGAGGGTGGCGAAGAGGATCGCGCCGCGGACCTCTGACGAGGCGCGGAACACGACCTCCAGGGACGATCGCCGATCGGCGGCCGGCTTCCGGTGGTCCTCGCGCAGACGACGGAGGACGTTCTCCACGCCGATGATGGCGTCATCCACCAGGGCGCCGATGGCGATCGTGAAGCCGCCCAGCGTCATGGTGTTCAAGGTGCCCCCGAACAGCGAGATCACGATGACACCCGCGACGAGCGAGATCGGAATGGCGACGGCCGAGATGAACGTCGTCCGGAGGTTGCCGAGAAAGAGAAACAGCACGATCAGCACCAGCACGGCGCCGTCGCGCAGCGCGGCCGAGACGTTGTGGATCGCGATCTCGATGAAGTCGGCCTGCCTGAAGTTCTCCTTTTCGATGACGACGCCCGGGGGCAGGGCCCCCTGCAGGTCGACGAGGACCCGGTCCATCCGGCTTGTGAGCTCCAGCGTATTGGCCCCCGGCTGTTTCTGGATGCTGAGAATGACCGCCGGACTGGCGCGGTAGGACGCGGTTCCCCGGGCCGGCTCGGGTGCCTCGCGGACGGCGGCCACCTGTCCCAGGCGCAGAGGGATGCCGTTGCGCTCGCGCAGCACGGTAGCGGCGAGGTCGTCCGCCGAGTGGGCGCGGCCTAGGCCTCGGACGAGATACTCCTCCCCGCCATCGACGTGAAAGCCAGCTGCCGGCGCGGCGCTGGATTCCTTCAGGGCGTCGACGGTTTCCTGGACGGAGATGCCCGCCTGGGCGCTGGCGGCCGGGTCGAGCTCGACGAGATACTCACGGACTTCCCCGCCGATCGGGACCACCTGGGAAATCCCCGGCAGCGCCAGGAGACTGCGGCGGACCACCGTCTCGGACAGGCGTCGCAGCTCCATCGGCGGCACCCGATCCGACGTCAGCGCGATGAACGTAATTTCGCCCATGATCGAGCTGATCGGCCCGAGAGTCGGACGCTCGACACCCGCCGGCAACGCGACGACCTGGAGGCGCTCGGCCACCACCTGGCGCGCGCGATAGATGTCCTCGCCCCACTCGAATTCCACCCACACCACGGCGATCCCCGGCCCCGACACCGACCGGATGCGGCGCACACCGGAGGCCCCATTCAGGGCCGACTCGACGGGGAAGGTCACCAGCAGTTCGACTTCCTCCGGGGCCAGGCCCTTGGCCTCGGTGATGACCGTGACGGTCGGCGCGGAGAGATCCGGGAAGACGTCCACCGGCATCCGGAAGGCGAGCACCGTTCCGGCCGCCATGAACGCCACGGCGGTCACGAGGACCGCCCAGCGATGGCGCAACGAGCCCTGGATGATTGCGTTCAGCATGGCCCCCTCAGTGGACGTGCCCCTCGGGGGCACCCGAGGAGAGAAGAGAGCTGCGCCGGATGGCGCCGCCGCCCACGGTGACGAGCCGCTCGCCCGGCTCGAGCCCTTCGACGAGAGCCTGTTCGCCCTGCCGTACGAGGACGCGCAGTTCCCTGCGGGCAAAGCTCTCCCCTTCGATCTGCACGTAGGCGACGATCACCCCCGAGTCGTCGATCAAGGCTGAGGCCGGGATGACGATCCCTTTCTTCTCGCCCGCGAGGAGCAGCTCCGCCTCGACTCCGCTTCCAATCGCCAGGTCCGAAGCGCTGCGATTGACTTCGAGGATGAGGCTGATGGAGGCCGTCCGCGGGTCAACCTCCGGCGACCGTGAGATGACGCGCACATCCTGCTCTCCGACTTTCATGACCTCGGTGGACCCGGGGCGGCGGAGCAGCAGTCCGGACGGGCTGCCGTGAACCCGCGCGGCATCCTCCGGACGCAGGGACAGGACGATCCAGAGCGGTCGCATCTTCACCACTCGCGCCAGGAGGGTCCCGGCGGCCACGGTCTGGCCCGGCGAAACGGACACCTCGGCCACGCGGCCAGACCACGGGGCGGTGACCGCGACGGCGGTGCCGGCGGAAGAGCCGGCCGGACCATCTGCCGCACCCATCCCTTGTCGGGCCGACTGCAGGCGGGCTTCGAGGCCCGCGAGGGTGGCATGGGCGCGCTCGAGCTCGGCCGCACTCGTCGCCTCGACACGCAGCAGCTCGGTGAGCCGTTCCACCCGGCGCCTCGCGGCCTCGACGTCGGCTGCAAGCGACGTCGCTTCAGCCCGCAGCTCCGGGAGGCTGCGCTCTCCGACCCGGGGCAGAAGCCGGAGAAGGGCCTTTCCCTTCTCCACGTCGAGGCCTTCATACGGCCAGGGTTCCGAAGCGACCGCTGCATCGAAGCTCGCCGTCAGAGTTACTTCTCCCCCCGCGGGCGGCGTCACGCGCCCCGGACCGGCGACGCTCTCGTTGAGCGTGCCCTCCGATACGCGAGCCGTCGCGAAGGCCGTCTTCCATTGCTGTTCCTTGAGAAACGAAATGGCATCGGGGGCGGCTTCCTGGCCCGCGAGCGTCCCACCGGGCGACTCCGCGCTGCCGACATTCACGCGGCCCGCGGCGATGTCCTCCCGACCCGCGGGACCGTCCACCTGGAACCTCAACTCGAAGGCCCCCTCCGACGGCGGGCGGACCTCGACGGCGTAAATTCCATCTCGTTTCGGATGATCCTGCCGGTACACCAGGTCAGGCCCCGAACCTGCGAGGGCGACGCTCACCGCGCCTGTCGTCAGCGGGACGAAGCCCTCCAGGGCGGTGACGTGCGAGTTGCAGTCGGCGGACGTTCCGGCGATCAGCGGGCCGCACTCGGCAAACACCTCGTAGCGCTCTCCCCACGCGGTGACCGACCAGCTCTCGCCGGGATGCGAAGCGAGCTTGTCGGGGGACTTCTCCCGAGCGCACCCGAGGGCGCCCAGCAGGACGAGCATCGTGAGTAACAGCCGTGCGCGCATCATCGGTCTTGACCCTCCGTCAGCGGTCGTCCCAGCACTGCCTCCAGCTCGCGGTGGGCCTCCAGGGCCTGTCCCCGTGCGTCGATGGCCCGCAGGCGCGCAGCAAACGCCGATCGAAGGGTGTCGAGCAGATCGGTCAGACCAGATTCCCCCGCGCGGAATGCCGCTGTGGCGGCCTCGATGACCTGGTCGGCGCCACCGGCGACTTCGCGCGCGTCACGTGCCGCGGCGAAGAGCGTCCGGTAGGCGTCGAGACCACCCTCGACCTCCGCGGCGATGCGCGCCTGCGCGAAGCTCAGGCGGGCCGCGGCGATGTCCTTCAGTCGTTCCGCTTCAAGCCGGGATCCCTGGTCACGGTCGAAAAGCGGGATGGGCCAGCCGGCGGCTAGGATCGGCCCTCCGTCGCTGGCGTTGTGGTCATCGATCGTTTGCCAGCCGAGCTGGATTGTTGGGAAGGCTACGAATCGGCCGAGCCTGCGAGCTTCGTACTCGGCCTGCACCTTTTCCTGCTCGAGTGCGCTCAACACCGACGCTCCACCAGGGTCGAGCGCCGCCGGGGGGACGGGAAGCGCCGCCAGTGCGGGCCGTGTGTCCGCAGGCAGGTCCTGTCGCAGCGCCCGAGCTGCCGCGGCGGCCCGGACATACTCAGCATCGGCGCTGCCGAGCGCCATGCGGACCTCGCCCTCCGCGAGGGTCAAACGGCGCGCCGCGAGGCCCGACTCCTCGCCGACTCGCGCGCGTTGGCGCGCCTGCTCCGCCAGGCCGGTCACGAGGTTGAGCTGCTGCTGAAGAATGTCCCGGCTCTCGAGCCCGAGGCTCCACCTCGCGAAAGCCCGCCGGAACTCCCTCCGGAGCGCTGCGCGATCAACCTCAAAGCGCTGCCGCGCCGCGGCCACGCCCGCTTCGGCGGCCCGCTTCCCGAGGCCGTAGCGCCCGTCGAAGGGCGGCGCCCAGGCAAGCGTCCAGTTCGTTACCTGGGGATTGTCCTCGGGGTCCTCGCGCCAGAAGTCGAACCGCGGGTTCGCGAGCGTGCCGGCTCGCACGCGAGCCCCCTCAGCCCGGGCGATGCCGTCCGTGAGTGAACGGACGCCGACGTGCCCCTCGTCGAGCGCCGAGAGGAACCTCTCCTCGGTGACATCCTGGGCAAGGGCGGCCGATGCGACCGAAAACAGTACAACGACCGCGATGAGTGGTCGATCCATGACGATCCTCCGTGATCCATCGTGGGACTGGCCGCGTCGACACACGGCGCCGCGACCCCGCGCACAGCTTTCACGTCGGCGGGATGGATCAGATCCGGAGAATCAGTGAGGCCTTGGGTATGTGAGTTGGACCGTGCGCAACGTCCGCGGGTGCGGCGAACGATCCGGTGTTGGGGCTCGTGGACGCGGCCCCGGGTGGAAGCAGCCCCGCCGGGGCCAGAATGAGGCAGTGCCTTGCGGTGAGTGTCGCTGGCTTCGCGATCACGAGGGTGTGCTCATGCAGCGGAGCGCCCGATTCATGGCGGTGTCCGTGCACGACCAGTTTGACGCCCTCGGCGTCATGGACGACCGGTTTCCCATGATGGTGCCCTTCGCTGGCCAGATGCACCACAACGACGACGCCTGCTGCACTGGGGAAAATGAGCGCAGCAAGAGCCGCCATCGCCAAACCCGATCGAGCCAGGAAATTCATCCGCGCAATATAGTGGATCCATGAAGGCGAAGTCCACGATTCATCCGATGGCCATGCCCGCCGCAGCGATTGAGAGCGGGACGCCCTCCGGGCCTTCACGAAAATTGGTGCAGCAGCCGAGTCCGAATTCCAGGTGTCCATCTGGGTGTCCATAACCCTCGTAAAATACGGTCGCTCCCCGTAACCCTCGGAAACGGGAAAGGGCAACGAGTTAGTAGGTTACTGATTTCATTGCCCTTCCCGTTTCGTCTTAAAATCCCCTGCCGCGCAAGCGGCATGTGGGTTCGATCCCCACCCCCGGCACCAACCCGAGTCTATGACGCCAAATGGCGAACCTACGGGTCTGGCCTTATTCAACTCGGAGGGTTGTGCTCTACACAAGATCGGTCTATATTGGTGTATGAACGTGAGGAGGGTTCTTCGACATGGCACGAACCAACATCGACATCGATGATCAGCTTGTTGAACAGGCGATGCGGCTCACTGGTGCTCGAACGAAGCGGCAGGTGGTGAACATCGCACTACGCCGCCTCGTTGACAAAGGTAGCCTATATCGCTCTCTCCGGCGCCTACGTGGCAAGGCCGCATGGAAAGGCAACGTCAACGCGTGGCGGGCTGATAGGGCCAAGCACACTTCATGATGATCGTCGATTCAAACACATGGGCGGATTTCTTCAACGGAGCCCCGAGTCCCCACGCGGAGCGCCTCGAAGTTGCGCTTGAAGAGGAGGAGGACCTGGCTGTCATTCCCATCATCATCACAGAGGTCCTTCAGGGATTTCGAACCGACACGGGCTTCCAGCGCGCCCAGCGCGTGCTCGTCTCCCTTCCCGTGATCCATCCGACGGTGGAGTGCCACGCGCGAGCCGCTCGCATGTTCCGATCCCTACGACGAAAAGGTGTCACCGTGCGGGGTGCGGTGGACTGCGTTATAGCCCAGACATGTCTCGATACCGAGGCGGACCTCTTGAGTCCTGATGCTGATTTTAAGCATATTGCCCGCCACACTTCACTTCGTCTGTGGCGCGCCTGACTCGAGGTTTTGTCAATAGGTGTGTAAACGGGCTCAGGCAGCGGCCTCTCCGGCTGTTCCCTTTACGCGCACTCCATTGACGTACTCGACTCCCGCAGCAACCTCCGCCAGCAGCTCGGGATGGTCGAGCCTCCTGAAACGTTTCTCTGCGATCAGCAGCGTCTTGAAGATCACCGCCGTCGCGTTCTCGACCTTCTTGTACCTCTTCGCGGCCGTCGTCCTCAGTCTCACTGCCGCAAACGGCGACTCCACCACGTTGGACGTCCGCAGGTGCTTCCAGTGCTCCTTCGGCAACGAGTAGAAGGTCACCATCCGCTCCCAGTCCTTGTCGATCAACCGGGCCGCGTCCGAGAACCGCTTCTTCTCGCACCAGCCCTGGAACGTCTTCTTCAACCGCTCCGCCTCCTGGCGCGTCTCGGCGTAGGGAATCGTCTTGAGCAACAGCCTCGCCTGAGGCTGCTCCTTCTTGGTGATCTTGTCCAAGACGTTGACGATTCGGTGGTTCCAGCAGCGCTGCTCGGCCGCCTGAGGAAACACCTGCGCGAGCGCACCCCACAACCCGAGGTTCCCGTCGGCAACCACGCACTTGGGAGCATTCATCCCACGCTTCTTGAGATCCCTCAGGAGCGACGCCCACGCTTCGGTGGACTCCCGATGCCCACTCTCGAGCGTCAGCACCACCTTGGTGCCATCTCTCAATGCCGCGATGACCACCAGCACGGCCGCCTTCTCCTTCTCGAGGCCCGCTTTCACGTAGATGCCGTCGGCCCACAGGTACACCACCTCCAGGTCATCCAGCGGCCGGTTCTTCCAGGCGTCGTACTCGGTCTGCCAGCCCGCCTTCAGCCGCGCGATGGAGCTTGCCGACAGAGGCGCCCCTTCTCCAAGAAGCCCTCGCAGCGCCAAGTCGAAGTCCCCCTCGGCCAGACCGTGCAGGTACAACTCCGGCAGAAGCTCTCCGACCTGCTCGGTCCGACGCTTGAACAGCGGCAGGATGCGGCTCTCCAAGCGCCCATCCAGACCTCGAACACGAGGACGTCTCACGGTGATCGTCCCTGATGTCATGCTCAGCCGTCGACGCTTGCCGTACCCGTTGCGGTACGCCACGCCGGCGTCCACCGCCTCACGCCTCTGCGATTTCTCCCGTCCCAGCAACTCTGTCACCTCGCACTCAAGCAGGCGCTGGATCCATTCCTGGATCTTCCCACGGGCCCATTCCTCCAACGTACCCCACACCACCCTTGACGCTTCGGTACCCTTCGTGCTCTTCTCTTCCACGGCGGTTGTCTCCTTCCTTCGGGCATGGTGCCCGGGTTCTTGGTCGAACCGGAAGGCTACACCGCCTTCACTCTTTTACACACCTGTTGATGGTACCTC
>JAWPNA010000199.1:0-2711 GCA_045402695.1 Acidobacteriota bacterium | reverse complement strand
AAGGTGCCGAGGAAGCGGACGGTGGTCAGTTGCAGCGCGAAGCCCAAGAGCAACAGCACGAGCCCGGTCCGATTCCGCCGCTCCCACATGGCGGCTTTGACTTCCCACTCCAGCTGCTCCTTCTCTGGGTCATAGTCATCCGGCGCGTACACCGCATACCTCGGCCTATAGACGGGCGGGGTTCCGCCCCAGAGGATCAGCGCCGCACCGGCAAAGTCGAGCAGGAGCCCCAGCCGCCCCAGCCATACCAAGCAACTCATCGTAACCGCCCGGTCAATGTCGCGCGGGCGCTACCTCCTCATCAGGTTCATCGGCGTGAGGGCTACGATCGTGTCCACCGCGCTCGTGCCCTTCGGGGCAACGTGGCTCTCGCGGATGTTCGTGACGTTGAAGTATCCTGTGGGAGTGTCCGACCATCGAGCGCCGCGCTTGGAGTACAGGTAGAAGCGCGCGCCCTCCGTTACCAGGATCGTTCGGCAGGAGCCGAGCTTCAGCTTCTCAACGTAGCCATGAGCCTGCCGCCAGACCTCCTGCATGCCGGAGCCGCCCTTCTTTACTTCGCAGACGAGGAGGCATCGAGCTGCGTTCGTCGGAGTAGAGTGGAAGGCTGCCAAGTCGATGCTCTTCCACTCCACTGCCAGGAGCTGCTCGGACCACCCCAACGCCAGCAGCAATGGTAGGACCATGTGGGCGACGACCTCATGCTCTGTCGGCCGGCCCGAGTCACGGCGCTCCGTTTTATACCACGTCACGAGCCTCCGTTGACGGTCGAGTGCGCGGAGCACCTGATCGACCGCGCTGTTGGGGAGCCCCTTGGCGAATAACTTCTGGCCGAGACCCTCCAAGCTCAAGACCGGCGAGGCCTGGGGCAGTGGCTTGGCCGGCCGTTTCGAGCAGCGCGCGAATAGACGCTCGATAGGTTTCAGAATCGACCGGTCGTTCACTCTCGTAAAGGTCGGGATCTGCTTCCTGCGCGCAAAGAGGTCTCTTCTCGACTGAATGCGGTCCAACTCGCCGTTCAGAGCAGGTTGCCAGGAGACGGAGCGGCAGTGCTGGAGCTGCCAACCGTATACGTCGTCCAGTGATTCGCAGTAGGAATAGTTCGGGTTTCTCGCGACTCCGATCGAGATCACCCGATAGCCCTTCCTCAGTAGGATGATGTCGTCGGGCTGCACGCCGTCCTTGAAGTTGCGCACGCGGCCTGGGTGAGATTTCGAAATTCTCCCGGCTCGTGCCTCCTCTCGGTAGCGGTCATTATCGAAAGGGCCGGGCTCGCCCGGCCCGAGGAACATCACGTCGTGGTCCAGAAACAGGTCGTCGTAGTACCGCCCCGCCTCGCCGCACGCAACCTGCCACACCCTCATGCGAGTCGACCTCCGCTCGCGATTCTACCTGATCTCCTCGCCCGATCCGGCGTCAAGCAGGTCTCGATCGACGTGGGGATGGCGAGGTTCACCCACGTGGCAGTCCACCCCAGCAAGGCTGCCTGAGTAGCCCCGGGGCGATCCGATCGTGTGCCGGGAGACCTCGTGGGGGCTTGCTCAGGACTGAGAGGCACTGCCCGGTAGTCACGCGGGCAGGATGAGGCCTCGGGACACGTCCTCCAGCCTGAGGCTCCTGGAGAACCGCTGGCGCCCGAAGACGCCGAAGAGGAGAATACGTCGTTCCTGTCAACCCTTCAAGACACCCAGAAACTCCGCAAGCACCCGGAAGCCGTCCGGGTCGCTCCCATCTAACACGATGGGCAAGTAGTCTGGATTCAGCGGTGAAAGCACGATTCGAGTGTGTCTCCAACCCCCTTCTTCGGACGCTTCCTTCTCCGACGAGTAGCGCTTGACCGTGAACGCACCACCTGTATCGGGATCGGCCGGGCCACGATACTGCGCAAGCACGATCTTTCCCCGCCGAGTGCCAGTCGGTTTGGCCCGAAATATGATGTAGTCCCCGTCGCGAATGGTCGGTTCCATCGAGCGACCCGCAGCGCGGCAGACGAACATCCGCTCGTCGAGCTTGCCAAGCCCATCTGCTTCGATCCAGCCCTCGGGCTCAACGGGCTCGGCATTGCCAAAGTAACCAGCGGCGGCCTTGAGGGAATAGAGTGGCAAGAGCGTCTTGAAGGCCTCGCGCTTGACGCGTTCGTCCTCGAACGAAATGAGGCGTAGCTGCGGCTCCGGCCGCGCAACGATGAGGCTCTCGGTCAACTCGCCGAGCGACCTCACGTTGGCCGCGAGCGCACGCTCGAGCTTCCGCTGCTGGACAAATAGGTAGCGCCACTGGCCGTACTTGGTGCCGTTCATCTTCTCGCACCACATCCGCGCCGCTTCGCTCTTGAGCGCCGTATTCGGGCGCACCTCACCCTTGGTCTCAGCGAGCCACATCACCTCGCGCCCATCCTTGTCACGCGCGGCGATGATGAAGTCAGGGTAGTACTGTCGCGGCCGGTTGCTCTCGTAGTAGGTGACCGAGAAACCGAGGCGCTCGTTCTTGAAGTAGCGCACGACGTCGGTGGCGCCATCGAGGAAGTCGGCGAAGCGCTTCTCGAGATCGGTGTGGCAGGGAACCTTGTTCGTGTGGCAACGCTTGCCGACGGCGACGAGGCCGGTCCACTGAAAGCGTCGCAGGTTCGCCGTGTCCAGCTGCTCCGGCGAACCGAGGATCGGCACCGCCTCTACAACGGCGGAGCCTGCGCCGCGGATCGCGGTGTCCAGTGC
>JAWPNA010000178.1:0-4931 GCA_045402695.1 Acidobacteriota bacterium | reverse complement strand
GGCGCGCGCCCCTTCCACAGCCAGGTTCGACGCCGCGATCCGCTCCGAGATCAAGGAAAGGCTGCTCGAGACGGAGAGATCGCTGGCCCGAACGGGCGATCCTGGAAGTGTGGAGAAGTCATTGGGGCCGCTCAGCGATCGAACGTCCGCCATCGTCAAGGTCGTGGACGGTGAAGTACACTATTACCGCAACAACGACGAGACCACGCGGATCATGGTTCTGCGGCGGGAGGCCGGTTTCAACCAGGACAACGTGAAGGTCTTCATCGCGACACGGACAGGGGTGCGCGAATTGAGCTTGACGGAGGCGCGCGGGCTCACCGCGAATGGGCAGCGCGCTGGCCTGGGCGACGCCACTGTACGTTATCTCAAGGCCGCCCTGGCCATCATCGAGCTGGATTTGACGCGCGCCGCCGGCGCGGGCGCGAGATGAGAGGAGAGCCCACCGCGTAACGGTTCGAGGCATCGCCATGCCTTCCGGGGGGAAACATGGCACACATGTGTCGACTACTTCTGTCCATCTGTGCGGGTGTGTGTCTCTGTGCGGTTCCCTCCCTTCCCTCGTTTCAGCAGATCGATTGGCGCTCGCCCGGATCTGGATGGTCACGGGGCCCGGTCTGGTACATCATGACGAACACTGAGTACCGGGACTACCGCCGTCTGAAATCTCAGCCCGATCGCCAGGGGTTCATCAGGGGCTTCTGGGATCGACGCGATCCGCTTCCCGAAACGCATGAGAACGAGCTGGAGCGCGAGTTCTGGGACCGGGTCCGCACGGCCGATGAGCACTTCGGCCAGGAGATCAAGCCCGGCTGGAAGACGGAGCGTGGAAAGGTGTACATCATGCTCGGCCCTCCCGAGAACGTCGAGGACGACGCGATCCTCGCGGATCGGTGGGGCGCCAGCCGGTGGATCTATGACCTGGGATCGATGCCTCTCCAGTTCCGCCTGGTGCTGCGCGACTGCCTGCAGGTGCCCTCGGAGCGCCGGTTCGTGAAGATCAAGGTGCGTGAGGAGACCGAGGGAACGCGCGCTGTGGGGTCCTCGGTGCCGGTCAGCCAATCCGTCCTGCGGCCGACCAACCTGCTTCCTCTCGCCGAGTCTCTCGTGCGCAGGGTTTCCGGGCCCGAATCGCTGAGGAACCTGGGCCACTTGATGCGCGTCCCCGAGGTGCTTGAGCGGCTGGATTCCCGCGTGAACGTCTCGACTGTGTTCAGCATGGTCCCGGTGCAGGCACGCATCGATTTTCATCCCGCAGCGAGGACGGCCCCGGAACGCACGTCGGTGGCGGTGACCCTTGGGGTGAAATGGCCCGATCTGGAGGCCGCCGGCGTGACCTTGTTCGACCCATCGGGCGCGATTCCGACGGGCTATCTGACGTCGGCGGACAACGAGCAGAGATCCTATCCCCTCAAAGATTCCTTCGCGCCCGATCCCGCCCCCGAGGCTTGGACGGATCCTCGAGGAGCAACGTACGTCTTTCAGGCCGTGGCCGAGGTGCCACCGGGCTCCTACCTGCTCGACGTCGCGTACCTGGACGCCACCGAGCGGGTCATGGGCTCGGTGCGCGATTGGATCACGGTGCCAGCCTTCGCTACGCGGACGCTGTCGGTCAGCAGTCTCATCCTGTCGTCCCGCATCGACCATCTCCAGGAGGCCGTGGGAGTCGCAGCAGGAGCCCCGTTCACTCTCGGATCCTACCGAGTGATCCCCCGCACGACGCAGGTTTACAAAGAGGGCTCCGACCTCACGCTCTTCTACCAGGTGTACGGAGCGCAGGCGGGCGCTGATGGACTCCCCCATCTGGACCTGACGTATCAGTTCTACATAGAGGATGCCGGCATCTGGCTGCCGGTGGGATCGTCGATCGTGGTGGGGGAAGCCAACGAGCTGGCTCAGGCTTGGCGCGTCCCCTTGCGGGAATGGCCCTCGGGCCGGTACCGGATCGAGGCATCTGTGCTCGACACGGTGTCCGGGCTCACCGTGGTGCGCGGCACGTTGTTCGAGATTGCGGCGCAGGCCGACTGAGAAGGCTCCGCTAGAACTCCCGTCGCGGCTTGGGCAGCCGGAAGGTCAGCGATCGGTCGCGCGTGCTGATGGCGGCTTCCACACCCAGCGGAAGGGTGAGCTTGCCCGGGATGTGGCCCGCCTTCACGTTCCAGATCACCGGGAAGTGGGCCCACTGGACCAGCTCCAGGATCAGATCCCGCAGGTCAAGACTCGGCTTGCCCCGGGCCGGCTCGCAGCGCGCCAGCGAACCGATGACCATTCCCCTGAGATGATCGAACTTGCCGGCGTTCCTGAGCTGCGTCAACATGCGATCGATCCGGTAAGGCTCTTCGCCGACTTCCTCCCAAAAGAGGATCTTGTCCCGATACTCGGGATCGTGGGGCGTGCCCAGGAGCGATGCGAGCAGGGTCAGGCACCCTCCGATGATCGGCGCCACTCCGCGGCCGGACCTCAGGACGTCCGGCGCCTTGATCGGGATCGTGAATGACGAAGAGCCCCCGTAGAGAGCGGACCAGAGGCTCTTCTCGTCGAAGGACTTCGGATCACCCATCTCGCCGAGAACCGGACCGTAGAGGACCATGTACGGCCCTCTGCGCTGCAACGCCATGAAAAACGCAGTGAGGTCACTGAATCCCAGCAGCAGGCGGGGCCGGCGTCTGAGCCCCTCGTAGTCGAGCCGATCCAGGATCCTCGTGAGCCCGTATCCACCACGGGCGAAACAGATGGCCTTGCATGGATCGGTTGCGATGATGTCGTTCAGGTCGCCGGCCCGAATCTCGTCATCGCCCGCGAAATACCCATGGCGGTCCATCACGTGCGGACCCAGCAGCACGGGATGCTGCCGCTTCTTGAGGTAGGCCACCCCCGCCTCCAGGGACGCCTTGTCCACCACGCCGGAGGGGGCCGCAACGGCAATCGGATCGCCCGGTTTCAGGAACGGTGCAACGATGACCGAATCGGCGGCGATCAACGCGACCTCTGTGCGGCGAACTCGGCCTTCGCCGCGTCGAGAAGGCCCGGCCGCGTGAGAAGCTCGAGCGCCGTGTGCGCCAGGCCACCCGCAGCGATCAGCAGCGCTTCCTCCCCACGGGGGGAGACCGTCGCGCGCGCGAACGCCTCGGAGTGTGACGGGATATCCGGGTCACAGATCGCCACGAAGGGATGCAGCGACGGCACCACGCGGCTCACGTTGCCCATGTCGAGGGAGCCTTTATTGGGTCGCGGGCCGTCCACGGGCGAGATGCCCGCTTCCTGGAGGTAGGCCCCGAAAACCGCCGCCATCGTTCGGTTGGTCACCATGTCGTCGTACGGCTCGTCTGTGGCGCGGATCGCGGACTCACACCCGGATGCGGTCGCGATCCCGGCCACGGTGCGCTCGAACTCCTGCCTCACCCGGTCGCGCGCAAAGGTGCTGGCTGCCCTGAGCGTGAAGTGGCCCACGGCCCGCGCGGGGATGATATTGGGGCGCGCACCTCCTTCCAGGATGACGCCCGGGATCTTGACATCCCGTCCCAGCCGCTTCTTCAGCATATCGAGCGCGACAAAAAGCTGGATGAGCGCGTCGAGGGCGTTGATCCCCTTCTCCGGCCAGGCCACCGCGTGCGCCTCGCGCCCGGTGTAGGTGACCTCCAGAGAGATACAGGCCAACGAATCCACGTCCACGCGCCACTCGGAGCCGGGGTGCACCATCAGAGCGGCGTCCACCTCGTTGAAGACGCCCTCCCTGATCATGATGCACTTGCCGCCGACGGTCTCCTCCGCCGGGGTGCCGATCACCAGGATCTCGCCTGCGAGCTTGTCGGCCTGCCGCGCCAGGGCCAGGCCCGCCCCCATGCACGCCGCCGCGATGATGTTGTGGCCGCAGGCGTGCCCGATGCCGGGCAAGGCGTCGTACTCCGCGAGGAACGCCACTCGAGGACCCGGCCGCGCGCATCTCTTGAGGGCCACGAAGGATGTCGGAAGGCCCGCGACGCCCGCGCGGACGTCGAAACCCGCCGCGCGCAAGATCTCCTGCAGCCGCGACGAGGAGCGGGTCTCCTGCAGGCTCAACTCCGGGTGCTCGTACAGGTCCCGGCTGAGCGCGAGCAGTTCCGCACGCAGGCTCTCGATGCATCGTCGCAATGCAAGTCCGAGATCCGTGTCGGCCATGAGTTTGTTGGGTCGAAGGAGAAGGTAAGCCGAATTTTGTTCCCCGAGTCGCGAGACTCGAGGTGACGGTCATTCCTCTGGGCCGCAGGTCGCCCTGCGGCTCTAGCGACCTACCCGGGAGCGTCAGGGCGGGCCACCCCTTGGCATCTCCCCTATTTGGTCTTGCTCCACGTGGGGTTTACCCTGCCATCCCTGTTACCAGGGACGCGGTGCGCTCTTACCGCACCTTTTCACCCTTGCCGTCCCCGCGTCACCGCGGAGCTTGGGCGGTGTGTTTTCTGTGGCACTTTCCTTCCCGTCACCGGGACCGGGCGTTACCCGGCACGCTGCCCTGTGGAGTTCGGACTTTCCTCCGCGGAGTTGTCCCCGCAGCGACCGCCTCTTCTCCTTCGGCCGGGGTGTATTGTAGTGCAGGTCGCAGCCAGGGGTCAAAAATTCTCGCGCGCGGTGCGAAACAGGTTCCCGATCACCATGCGCGCCATCTCGGGATTGTTGTCCAGGCGGCGAAGGCAGTAGTTGTACCAGTGCTCGCCGTAAGGGACGTACAGCCTTACCTTGATCCCGCGCCGGAGCACATCCTCACGCAGGGAGGCGCGCGGAACTCCCAGCAGCATCTGGATTTCGTAGTCGGCTGACGTCTTCCCCAGCCTGTCGGCCAGGTGCAAGGCCGCGCGAACGACCGCCTCATCATGCGTTGCGACCGCGACGTGCTGGCCGTTGCGCCACATCATCTCCAGCAGTTCAAGCAGCCGCGCCTTCATGCTCGGCTTGTC
>JAWPNA010000500.1:0-3806 GCA_045402695.1 Acidobacteriota bacterium | reverse complement strand
TGGCGGCGAAGGGGAGGCCGCGTCCGCCGCAGTAGCGAGCCAGGGCCTCCAGTCTCTCGCGGCCGGGACCTTCAGGCGGAAGAGTGTCGAGCTTGGTGGCGAGGATCATCTGGGGCTTCTTCGCGAGGTCTCCCACGGCGCTCGCCAGCTCCGTTTCGATGATCTCGAGCCTCTCGACCGGTTCACGCTCGCTCTCGGGTGACACGTCCACCAGATGAAGCAGCAGGCGCGTGCGCTCCACATGGCGCAGGAAGCGCGTGCCCAGCCCAGCGCCGCGAGCCGCCCCCTGGATGAGCCCTGGGATGTCGGCCACGACGAAGGAGCGCGACTCGCCGGCGTCCACCACGCCGAGATGCGGGGTCAGCGTCGTGAACGGGTAGTCCGCGATCTTCGGGTGTGCGTCCGAGATGCGCGAGATCAAGGTGGACTTACCGGCGTTCGGGAATCCCACCAGGCCGACATCGGCCAGCAGCTTCAACTCGAGGTTCAACCACCGCTCCTCGGCGGCCTCTCCCGGATCGGCGCGGCGTGGCGCCTGGTTCGTGGAGGTGGCGAAACGCGCGTTGCCCCGTCCGCCGCGGCCGCCCCGCGCGGCCACGAACTCGTCGTTGGGCCGGCGCA
Organism: Acidobacteriota bacterium; assembly: GCA_045402695.1. GTDB lineage: Bacteria > Acidobacteriota > Polarisedimenticolia > JACPZX01 > DASXTC01 > JAWPNA01. The sequence continues at coordinate 3,185 of JAWPNA010000500.1, read as the reverse complement.
GATCGGCCACCAGCGTGGTCCCGGCCTCGTCGTAGATGCTGGTTCCCGGAGGTACCTTCACGACGAGATCCTCGCCGTTTCTTCCATGCCTGTTGGATCCCATGCCGTGCTGCCCGCGACGGGCGCGGAAGAGTCTCTGGAACCGGAAAGGGACGAGCGTGGAGAGATCGGCGTCCGCGCGCAGCAGCACGGAGCCTCCGTCTCCTCCGTCTCCGCCATCGGGGCCCCCGCGCGGGACATATTTCTCGCGCCGGAACGACATGCAGCCGTTGCCGCCCGCCCCGGCGGAGACGAAGACGCGTGCGTGATCGACGAACATGCGGGTCGTTGGGCCCGGCGTCGTGCTGGCCAAGGAGCGCCGGACAGCCGGAAGGCTCAACTCTCGGACGGCGCGGTGGGCAGCACGCTCACGAAGCGACCCATGCTTCTCTTGTCAACGAAGCGGACCACCCCCGTGATCTTGGCGAAGAGCGTATCGTCCTTGCCGCGACCCACGTTGAGGCCTGGCTTGATGCGGGTGCCGCGCTGCCGCACCAGAATGGAGCCGCCGCTGACGAGCTGGCCGCCGAATCGCTTGACGCCCAACCGCTGTGAATTGCTGTCGCGGCCGTTTCGGGAGCTGCCGCCTGCTTTCTTGTGAGCCATGGGAGATCTCCCCTGATGTCAAACGCCTGCGGTGATCTCTTCGATCCGCAGCGTGGTGTACTGCTGTCTGTGCCCCTTGGTGCGGCGGTACTGCTTGCGCTTCTTCTTCTTGAAGATGAGGACCTTCTTGCCCTTGACCTCGCCCAGCACCGTCGCCACGACCGAGGCGCCTTCCACGAGCGGCGAGCCGACCCTGGTGCCCGACTCGCCCCGCACCATCAGGACTCGGTCGAGCTTCAGGGTTTCTCCCTGCCGGGCCGAGGCCGCCTCCAGCTTGTTGACCCGGATCAGATCACCCGGGCTGACGCGCTGCTGCGCCCCACCGATGTCGATGATTGCGTAGTTCATGCCGCCGATTCTCCACCTGCCTGTGGCAGCCGGCCCGGGGCCGTCACGGTCCGGCAAGCCGCGCTACGTGGTTACACGGAACCGCGAATGCTAGCACGCACTCTCCGGGGGGTCAATTCCGAGGTTTCGGAAAAGTGAAATCAGCTCGCCTTCTTGAGGCCGACCAGGACCTGGCGGGCAACCCCCTTGAGGGTCTCGAAGACGCCGATCCCCTTGGGTGCGACCGCCTCGAAATAGTCCTCACCCTTCACCCTCAGCCTCTTGAGCATCACGTGCAGAGGCACGGCGTTGGGCATGTCGCGCTTGTTGAGCTGAAGAACGTAGGGAACCGTCTTGAGGTCGTATCCTTGCTTCTTGAGGTTGTCGGCGAGATTCCGTAATGACTCCACGTTGGCGTCCATGCGCGCCATCTGCGAGTCGGCCACGAAGATGATGCCATCGACTCCCTTGAGGATCAGTTTTCGGGAGGCGTCGTAGAAGACCTGCCCCGGCACGGTGTACAGGTGGAATCGGCTCTTGAAGCCGCGGATGGTGCCGAGCTCCAGGGGCAGGAAATCGAAGAAAAGGGTGCGCTCGGTCTCGGTGGCCAGCGAGATCAGCTTGCCTTTCGCGGTGGGATTGGTCTTCTCGTAAATCCACTGCAGGTTTGTGGTCTTTCCACACAGACCCGGGCCGTAGTACACGATCTTGCAGTTGATCTCCCTAGAAGCATAGTTGATGAAGCTCATCAGGCGAAGAGGCAGTCGATGTCGGCGTCGGTGATCTCCGCGAACGGAGAAACGTTGGCCTCCCCTTTCGCCTTCTGCTCTGCGTGGAGGCGCTCCACGAGATCGAAGACGTCCATCAAGCCGGATGATACCTGCCGCACGCGCAGCCGGACGAGGCCCAGCGAGGAGCGCTCGTCGAACAGGACCACCAGGATGATGCGATCATTGACCAGCGAGATGTGGAGGCTGTCCTTCTCTCCCTCGTGAACGAGCGCCGAGAACGAACGCTCGCCGATCAGCTCGGCGATGGCGTCGGTGGAGGCGACGTTGCCGGCCGTGAGCGACGCGAGGGAGGTGGCGTCGTAGCTCTCGAGATTCTCCCCCGTGGCGGCCATCTGCTGGCCGTTCTTGTCGATGAGGAAGGCGGCCTTCGCGTTGGCCTCCGTGCGAAGCCGGGAAAGGATCCCGTTGATCTGCTGCAACTGCTCCTCGTACATCACGCTATTGGCCAGCGGCATCGGGCGCGGCTCCTCCGGGCAACGAATCCCACGGGGCGGATCGGATCGATTCAGGCGGGCAAATATATGTGGCGGCTCAGGACGCGGCAAGGAAGCGGCCCCAGCCCTCCGGCGGCCACGGGCCGAGCTTCATCTTGAGGCACGACTTACCGAAAAGACTTGTGCTGCAAGCCGAATCGTAAAGGTCGCGTCGGAGACCGGTTTGTCACCTGCCCGCGACTGATCCGGATACCACCCTCGGCGTACTGTCCCGCAGGTCCCGGGCTTGGGCGAAAGCCGTGATCCGGGGCGCGCCGGGAGCGCGTCGATGTCGATCGTCCTGCAGGACCTCATGAAGCACTACGCAGGGCATCCGGTGGTGCACCGTCTGTCGCTGGAGGTCGCAGACGGCGAGTTCTTCGTCCTGCTGGGCCCGAGCGGGAGCGGCAAGAGCACCGTGCTGCGCATGATCGCAGGCCTGGTCGACGCCGATTCCGGAAGCGTCCTGCTGCACGGGCGTGACGTCACCCGGGTTCCGCCGCAGCAACGCGGCATCGGACTGGTCTTCCAGCATTACGCCTTGTTCCGCCACATGACGGTGGCCGGCAACATCGAGTTCGCCCTGCGCATCCGTCGCGTCCCGGCTGCGCGGAGGAGGCGTCGGCGCGACGAGCTGCTGAGTCTGGTCGGCCTGGCCGGCCTCGGGAACCGGATGCCGGCTCAGCTCTCCGGTGGGCAGCAGCAACGCGTCGCCCTCGCGCGCTCCCTGGCGCACGAACCGGACGTGCTGCTTCTCGATGAGCCGTTCGGCGCCCTCGACGCGAAGATCCGCTCCGAGCTGCGCATCGCGGTACGAGGCATCCAGCGCGAGCTCGGGGTCACGACGATCTTCGTCACGCACGATCAAGATGAAGCGTTCGAGCTGGCCGACCGGATGGGGATCATGAACTTCGGCAAGCTGCTGGAGGTCGGCCGACCTCAGGAGCTG
>JAWPNA010000321.1:0-17304 GCA_045402695.1 Acidobacteriota bacterium | reverse complement strand
CTTGACCTTGTAGCTAGATATAGGCTCTAGGATTAGCGCAGGAGCTCAGCCATGGAAGGTTTCAAGGTCGGTGAAGTCGCCAAGCAGGCGGGGGTCAACGTGCCAACAATCCACTACTATGAGCGGCGAGGGCTCTTGCCCAGGCCGCCCCGGACGGAATCGAACTACCGCCTGTACCCGCGTGATGCCGTGCGCCGGGTCCAGTTCATCAAACGCGCCCAGGAATTGGGGTTCACGCTGAAGGAGATCAAGGAACTTCTCTCTCTGCGCGCCGCACCACTTGCCCGATGCGCCGACGTCCGCAACCGTGCACAGGCCAAGTTGCAGAACATCGACGAGAAGATGCACACGCTTCAGGCCATGCGGAAGGCCCTGACCAAGCTCATCGGCGAGTGCTCGGGCAAGGGCCCCGTGACGGAATGCCCGATTCTCGATGCCTTGGATTCATAGGATTAGGAGCTCATGCCGCGAGTTGAGTTGATCTACGATCTGGATTGTCCGAACGTCCAGGACGCTAGGAATGCCCTGCTCAAGAGCTTTGTAGAAGCCGGGCTCCAGCCGTCGTGGACGGAATGGGACCGGAAGTCGCCCGACAGCCCCCTGCACGCACGGCGGTACGGATCACCGACGATCCTGGTGGATGGCCATGACGTGATGGGAGCCGAGCCGGCGGATGGTTCCGATTGCTGCCGCGTCTACAACCACGGGCCTGGCGCACTCAGAGGCGTCCCGCCAATACGCCGCATCGTCGCCGCGTTGGGCGATGGCCACACATTCGCGTCTACAAGGCCTGCAAGAAGCGGTTCCGGCCGGTGGCGCTCTCTGGCATCGCTTCCGGGCGTCGGTGCCGCGCTGTTACCCATTGGCCACTGTCCCGCATGCTGGCCGGCCTATGCAACCATCCTCGGCTCTTTCGGTCTCGGCTTCCTGCTCGATTCGACATATCTGCTCCCGATCACGATCCTCATGCTCGGGCTTGCGCTGTTCGCGTTTGCATTTCGGGCGAGGACTCGCAGAGGTTATGGGCCGCTCGGTCTCGCGACCGCCTCGGTGGGTTTCATCCTTACGTTCAAGTTCGCCTACGTGTTCGACCCGTTGGTCTACACGGGGCTTCTCGGGCTTGTGGCCGCATCCTTGTGGAACGCATGGCCCAAAAAGAAAGAGCTATCCGGTTCCTGCCCGAAGTGTGTTCAGGCAGTGCGGTGATCGATTCGAAGACCGCACCACAATGGAGGTACTGACATGACTACCAAGAGGAAGATTGAGGTTTTCAGCGCTGGGTGCCCGACGTGCGAGGACACGATTCACCTGGTCAACCGCATCGCTTGTCCGTCATGTGAGGTGACGGTCCTCAACATGAACGAGCCGGCCGTCGCCAAGCGCGCGAAGAGTCTCGGCGTCCGTTCCGTCCCTGCCGTCGTCATCGACGGGAAGCTGGCAGACTGCTGCAGTGGCCGAGGTCCGAAAGAGGCCGACCTGCGCGCGGCGGGTCTGGGACAGCCCTGAGTTCGAGGATCAGAACGGCAGATTGCTCCTGAGACCCGGGGCTCCAGCGACGCGCTACTCGATAGTAATTGTGGAATTTCGAATCGTTCACAATGTCGCCTATTGATGGTAAGACGATATCCGTTCCTCATTCGCTGGGGCAGCAAGCCGGCGGGAGCCGGGCTTCCGGGTCGATCCGGGTGGCAGGTGCGGGGCAGGTCCCTCTGGCGATGGTCACGGCAGGGGCAGGGTTAGACCCCCCTTCCAGCCCGCAATCTGGTGGTGAATGACAGATCACCTCCGAACGGTGTCCACCACTGCAACGATGCCACTTCTCGGCTCGCCCCTCGCTTGCCGTTCCCGACAGGGTTGCCGTTGGGGCTGATCCGGATGCCGCATCCCGGGTTTCGAACCCCGCCGCGGCCCCCGACGCTGCCAACCACCGTGGTTTGCTTCTCTCCACTTCGAGGTGGCGGATACCGATCCAGGAGCAGCGCGAGGGTGCCCGGGGCGCTCATGACGAGAGCTACTACAAGATCGATAATGGTTCAGAACGGATCAGTTTGTCTTGATCGTCAACATAGTGCATGGCACACGTGCTGTAATACCGGCCCTCCTCCGGACTGGATTGGGCAGCGGCTCTTGGGCGGTCAGGGGGTGGCCGGCTTGTGAGTTATCGCCGGATGTCGCATCTGCCATGTGGAATTTGATCAGAGCGGGCGTGTGGGGCCCCCCTTTTCTGCTCGAGGGGTGCCGGCCACCTTTTGGGCATGGGGGGTGGGGGTGGGTATGCGTGTCGGCGGACGAAACATCATGCCGCAACCGCTCCGCCTGTGCACAACCGTACTGGGCGCGACGCGCTCGAGTGCCGCTCGACCACCGCGTGCTAATCGGAGCCGGGGCGCTCAGGAGCAGCGACGATACTCTAACGGGAGCGGCTGAGAGGTGGCTCGGCCCGTGCCTTTTCCGGGAGGAGAGGATGGGTACCAAGCGACACGGTCAAGGAATCCCCGTCTGCGCCTTCGACCTCAGGGAGCCTCATTCTCCGCGTCGCGAGACTTGTCCACCTCTGCCTGGTTCTGCTCCAAGGCAATGGCAGCCAAAACGGCGATCACGTTGTCGCTGAGACCGTCCAGTGACACGGCCGGCTCCGGTTCGCTCTTGGGCTCCAATTCGACGATCTTGGGAGGCCTGCCGAAGCCGAGAGTGATTGCCCGCCAGAAGGTCTTCGAGTCTCCCTCGAGGATCTCCTTTGTGAGCCTCGCGATACCTTCCTCGCTCATGATGATCGCGCGGCACTGGGCCGCGACTGCCTCTCCGATCGTGTCGATCCGGCGGCTCCGTGTTTGTCGGACGCTTGAGGGGGGATGTTCCGTCTGGCGAACTCTCGACATCAGGATCCCTCATGGTTGTTAGACGCGTTCTCATTCGCCCCGGCCCGATCGACGCGGCCGGACACGCGAACCAACGTCTCATCAGAGGGGCGTCAGCTCGGAAACAGCTTGGCACGATCCGTGCGGACGGTCAAGTGGGACGGATCATGATCGTCACGCGTATGACGCCATCGACGTGGTCGGCTGCCTGCCGGGAGCTGTCCCGAAATCTAGAGGGAGTGTCATGATACAGGTGCCCGCAGCGCAAGGGGATTCCCTCGAAACGCCGTGGATTGCGGTTCCCTCGTGCCGCTGCAAATCACTGATTTCCTGCCAGATACGTGCGGCCTGTGATCGTAATGTGCCAAGAACGAATCGGATCGAGGGGGCGCAGTGCGCAACTCTGACCGCTTCGCGGCCGCCGGCCCTCGAGCGTCGGCGTGGAGAACAAACCCGCGGGACTCGCGCAACCGGCCGAAAGGGCCACGGCTGTCCTGGCTGGAGTATCTCGTTGTCGACGCGCTCCCTCCCTTCCCCCCTGAAAAGCCGGTTGTAACGCGCACTCCAGCCGGTCTCTTTTTGGCCTAGTAAACGGAGAGGTCAAGTCTTCCGGCTCGTTTGGGACGCCCTGGGTACCGCCTCAAGCCGGTGGCGGCACCGACTGACCCCTCACTCTCTGGAGACGGTTGATTTTGGTGTCGCAGTGTATCTCGAGAAGCGGAATTCGGCGATGCTGAACTCTTACAACTGGACAGTGCCGAGTTCCTGAGGAGTTTAGCTCACCCCGCCTCGGCCCAGACGCCTTCATCGTCGGGGCGCCTGTAGTCTGCCGTGAATTTCCTCAGTTCATCCTCCCCGGCGCCACCATCGAGAAATTGCGGCAACGTGTCGCGCAGTGAGCTGGCAACCACGAGCTCGGAGGGCGGCCGCGAGGGGTCCATCGTCCGCAGCCACGAGCGGAAATGTTTCCACACGGCAGCGCCGTGGTTGACGGCGAGGTGCAAGAGTAGGCCCTGAGCGATGCACCCGAGCTGGACATGCAGGTGGTAGGCGTTCATCTTGCGGCGGACCCGACGGCGGTAGTCCTCTGACTTCATGTGCAGGTGCTGGTTGCCGCTGCGGCGTTTGATGGGGGTCATCTCTTCCATCCAGAAGTGGTAGGCATAGACCCCCAGCACGTGGATGGCCTGCCTGAAGCCGGTTTCGATCTTGAAGCGGTAGCTGTACAGCACGAGGACCTTGGATGCCTCGTCACACTACACCTCCGTCTGTAGGTTGAGGGTCGAAGAGGCCAGGAAGGGCATCGGGGACCTTGATTCGCAAGCCCTTGCGGCGTCCGCGGCACAGGTGGACAGCCTTGAGTTCGCCGCGCTTGACACGCTGCAACACCGTCTGGCGGGAGACACCGAGGATACGGGTGACGTTGATCATCGGTACGTAGCCTTTGGGGGTCTCCTCCACGAAGCGCGATCGCAGCTCCTCGGTGATACAGATGCGCCATGGGGCGCCGGGGGTGAGTTGGTCACCAGCGATGAAGCCGTAGTTGAGCCAGCGATGCACTGTGGAGGGAGCCACACCGAAGATCTCGGCAGCCTTCCTCACGGTGACCAGGTCGCCGTGAGGAGGCTCTGACGGCGGCTCGAATCGAGGGATGTTCCAGTGGTTGCGCAGGCTGCAGAGCCTATTGGCGGTGAAGCGCTTCTCTGTGGCTGTGGTGCGGCCCTGGCGGTTGAGGAGGCCGGCGATGACGGCATCGGAGTAGTGGACAGCCAAGCGGCGCACCAGTTCGATGGTCTCCTCGTCCGTACGTATGGGCGCCAGTCGGGCACGATGCACGGAGACCTCGAGCTCACTGAGCAGGCCGCCTCGCCAGCGCAACGTGAGGTGCACCTGTTGTTTGTCTCTGTTGACGGCGAAGATGACCTCTTCGAGCAGCGTGCGAAGCAGTTCCTTGCGGTCGCGGTCAGTGGTCGTGCCCGCCGACCACACGCGTTGAAGATCAGTTCCGAGCGACAAGATGGCTTCACGCTCCTGGACGTGCAGGGCACGAGGTCGCCGATGCTCCCGGCGGGCCAAGTCGGCTTCAGCGGTCTCGATCGTCTGGAGGCACTTCTCCCAGTCGGCTTCCAGGCCGCGGGCGACGAGACGGTTGGCAGGATCGATCGCTCGGTATCGGCGTTCGGCACGCTGGGCCTCGTAGCGGGCCCGCTCGACCTGTCGCCCCCACTGCGCCAGTTCCGCGTCAATGCCGGCTTCGAGTTGCTCGGCGGCCCGCAGGGACGCTTCCAGGCCAGCCGGGGCGAGGGCAGCCAGCAACGCCGAGGCCACCGCGTCATCGATCCGGCGGCCTCCGACACGCAGGCAGTAGTCGCCACTGCCGTTGAGGATCACGTCGCCGGCGCAGTGGTAGCCGGGAGTGGAGTTGCGGCCGCTGTAGTACACGCGCAGCTTGCGCCCGCAGACTCCGCACGTGGCGATGCCCTGCAGCAGTGCGGCGCCTTCTCTCACAGCACCTCCGGGCTGGTGAGGGCGAGGGCGAGTGTTGCCGGCGATGCGTGTCTGGTTCGCCTCAAAGGCGTCCCAGTCGATGAAGCCATGGTGATGGTCTTGGATGAGCACCGCCCACTCGCGACGCGGCAGTCGTCGCGCTCGCTCACGCACCCGCCCTGTTTGGTCGACATAGCGCTCGTGCCGGGTCTTGCCGTAGACGTAGGCGCCAGCATACACGGGATTGGTCAGCACGTGATGGATCTTGGGGTAGGTGGGCGCCACCCAGCGGATGTCTTCCAGAGAGCTGGACTGCAAAGGGAAGCGCAGCTCCTGCGAGCGGAACCAGAGCCAGACCTGGCGCACGGAGCCCATCTCGGCGAAGCGCTCGAAGACGGTGCGGATCGCGCCGGTGACGGACTCATCGGGGTGAAGGCGAACTTGCCCGTCTTCGTCGCCCCAGAGGAAGCCCACCGGCAGCCCCCGGCGCAGCTCGCCGCGGGCCGCCTTGTTTCTTATGCCTCCTTCGAGCCGGGCGCGCAAGACATGCAACTCCGCTTCGGACATGGTGCCCTTGAGGCCGAGCACGAGGCGGTCGTTGAAAAGCCCGGGGTGGTAGATGCCGTCGCCGTCACCGATGAGCGTGTTGGTGGCGCCGCACAGGTCGAGCAGCCGGTACCAGTCGGCGTTGTTGCGGGCAAGCCGGGAGACCTCCAGGCCGAGCACGATGCCGATGTGGCCGAGCGCCACTTGCGATGTCATGTGTGTGAAGCCGGAGCGATCGGTGAGGCCGGATCCGGATACGCCGAGGTCCTCGTCGACGACGGTGACCTGCTCGCGCTTCCATCCCAGCTGCTCGGCCCGCTCGACCAGTTGGTATTGACGGGCAGTGGACTCGCGGTTGTGCTCGACCTGGGCGGTGGTGGATTGCCGCACGTAGACCAAGGCGCAGCGGCGCAGATGGTCGGGTGTGATCTTGACGGTCTCACTCATCGGTGTTCACCTCGTCGGCGGCCATGGCCGCCTCGCTTGGGGAGACGGCCATCTTGGCGATCAGACGAGCCAGGGTCGCCAAGACCTCGCTCCGTTGCTCGTTGTCGAGAGCCGGCCACACGGGCGCGACACCGTCTGGCTGCTGTAGCTGCACGAAGCTCAGTTTCAGTTGCACGCTTGCATCCCTCCGGTTGCGGTTGCGGAGCCTCGTGGTCTGAAGCTCCGAGTCGATGCAGCAAAGCATCCACAACAGTGCGAGCGCGAAGCAACTGCGCGAGGGAGGCCAGTGCCGCGTGTTGAGGTTCCGGCGTAGCGGGTGGCGTCCGGAGCTGGGTGTGCAGGTCAGTCCATGCCGCCGGGATCAGCGAGCGCGTGCCGTCAGGCAGTACGAGAACGAGATGCAGGCTGCCCTGGCGATGGGTCCGGCCCAGCACTTCCAGCGCCTGCCCCTCGAAGGGATGGCGCCGGCGGACGACCGTCACCCGTTCTGGGTAGTCGTCGAGGTGGCGGTGGTGGGCAGTGTGTCGTGTCTTCCTTGAGCGGGTCCATGTCGGTGTCTGTGGTCATCAAGATGATCGTGCCCCGCTTGGGATGCTTGACGATGACGAAGCGGACCAGTTGTCCCACGGGGCGCCACATCAGGTCGAAGCACCCGTAGCGGATCCTCAGGTGCGCCTCGCCGGCAATCGGGCTGGGGGCTGTGTGCATCAGGGAGGACTCGGTGATGAGATCCTTCAGCCGGATCTTGTCCCCATACACTCGAGGGCGACCGCGCCCTCGTTTGCCGGTTGTCGGTTCCACCGGCAGGTACGCCACGGTGTTCATCTTCGCCCGGGTGACCAGATGGTGGCCCTTGTCCAGCAGGGGCCGGATCACCTTCCGGCTGGCGTAGTAGGCGTCAGCCACCAAGATCACCTTGCGCTCCCACAGGCCGGTGACGGAAAACAACAAACCAACCATCCGGTCAAGCAGCGTGTGCTGATCGCGGTTGGACCACACCAGTCCCTCGTGGATCCTGGCAACCAGAGGAATCGCAGCGACGTAGCCGGCCGGCCCTGACACCACCAGCGACACGGCCTGAAACGAGTGTCCCATGATGAACGGGGGCTTGGAGTTGCTGCTTGCGGACTGGTGCAGGCTGCGCACCGCAGGCATCTTGCGGCCCTCCTTGGGGGCCTTGATGCCGTCGGCCAGACAGACCAGGTAGTTGCCCTCCATCAGCGGGGTGAACGCTTTGAGCACCAGCCGCGCCCACAGGTTGGTCAGCTCGTCGAGGTTGACCGCGGTGCAGTGAAACAGGTGCAGCAGCCGCCGGTAGGCGGCGGGCACAAACCCCAGCGTCCTGACGAAGCTGGTGACGCCGGCCAGGTCCAGCCGGGTCGACAGCGCCGCCAGGGTCACCACCAGCCAGCAGAACGTTCTGGAACGGGAGCAGGCCGGCCGGAGTTGCCGGACGCAGCGGTACCACTCTGACCAGAGTCGCATGAAAATGCCCTCCTCTCATGTAACCGATAGCATATAAGTGCTATCGGTGTCAAGTAGTATATAGTAGGCACCGATGAACAGGCGAATCGAGGTGCTTCAGAGACAGGTCGAGCGGATCAAGAAGGAGCTGCTCGAGCTGGGCGACCTGCGACCCGGCAGCCTGTCCGAGCAGTTCAACGTCTGCGGGACCCCGGGATGCAAGTGCAAGAAGTCACCCCCGCAGAAGCACGGGCCGTACTATCAGGTGAGCTACACCAGGAAGGGGAAAAGCGGCACCAAGTTCGTCAAGCGCCAGCAGGTGGCTACGGTGAAACGACAGCTCCGCAACTACGCCAGGATGCGCGAGCTGGTCGACCGGTGGGTCGAAGCCGCTACCGAGCTGTCGGAACTACGTCTCGGAGAGGAAAAGGCCTGAGGGAGAGTGCCGCGGTCAGCCCGAGAACTTGGCACTGTCCAGTTACAAGACGTCGGTTCATATCATCGTGTCCCAGCAAAGTGAGGCCTCGATGAAATTTAGGGATCACCCCGAGAGTGCTAGATTCTCCTCACGGCAGAGAGCCAAAGACCGTGGAGGGGACCCATGCCGGACGAACCGTCGGACCAGACACGCAAACGACGTCGTAAGCGACACCCTGCGACCTCAAAGAGGCCGCAACGCAGACGGTTCTGGGAATTCATCGGCCCAGAGGAAGCACCGCTGCTCAGATTGAACAAGAAGCTGCAAGTCTTCTGGGGAAACGAGGTGCCAACTCTCTCGCTGGCCTTCCGTTTCAGGCCAATGCTCCTTCGGGAGTTGCACCGCCTCCTGATCGAGGAAACACTGGAGCCAGCGTTAATCCTTCGTGACTATGCTCGCTACGAGGTCAAGAGACAGACTGGAATGGATGTGGAGATCCCGTTGGCTGACGCCATGGCGGGCGTGCAGTCTCGCCGCGACAAGACAGAAACTGCCCAGAAGTGGCTCGAGAGGCTCGGCATCCCGACGTCGGAATCCGGTCTTCAGCCTGAACACCTCGGACCGCTCTTGGAGGAGGTCGCGGAGGCTTCGGTGAGAATTTTCGGAGCCAGGGGTCTCGATCTCATCACGGCCAAATGCACCATGGCCGACCTGACCGCTCGGGCGGAAGATGATGCACTTGATCGGGGCGAACGGCGGAAGGCAGCGCAGAAATTGGAGCACCTGCTCCTGTTGGCGGTTCCGTTGGTGAAGCCCAGGCTTGCTGATCCGGAGATCCTCAAGGCCGAGATCCAACGGATCCGAACAGTCATCGCCGAGATCAAGCGGCCGAGCGAGATGCGAGGGCACGACTGGGACCGAAGGGCAGCGGAAAAATACGGGACCGCAGTCAAATCGCGCGTGAGGGCAGAGTGTCAGGAAATCAGTCCCGAGGTCCTGGGCAAGGTCGACTTCACCGCGAGTCCGACGGAAATCGCAGTTGAGGTAGTAGCACTAAGCCAGCGCCCTCCCTTGAAGGCCTCCTCGCTTCTTCAGTTGCTCAAGAAACGTCGAGCGCGGCGTCATCATTCCCTGGCGGTGATCGCCGAGTTGCAAAGTACCTAGCCGCGGTCGGTCGATCACCGGCAGCAGCGCCTTCCGTGTCTTCCCTCCTCCCAAGTTGGTCGCTGTTGCCATGCCCGGGCTGAAGTAGCCGAAAAGGGTTTCGACTACCTAGCGTTCCTACCTCCGGTCATTCCACACTTGAATCTCTTCCGTGCTCTACCACGGAGAATGAACACCCTGGAGGCAGGCGATGGAGAGGGAGCGTGAAGCCCAGTTAATGACCGCAGACGAGGTTGCAGAAGTGTTCAAGCTGAAGGTCCAGACAGTCCGCGATGCTGCGGCACGGGGACGGATCCCGGTTGTTCGCCTCTGGCATGGCAGCCGGCGGCCCCTGCTCCGCTTCCAGCGCGAGGACATCGAGGCGTTCATTCAATCGCGGAGGATCCCGGCAGAATCGGATCCTCGGGACAAGTAGGAGCGGTAAGTCGATGTCGCCCTCGGTTGAATGTATGAATCCTGGCGCCCGCCCCTTGCCGGCGTTGGCAGCCGAGGACGTAGTGATAGCACCCGGGTCGGGGCGTCCGAGTGGGTGCGATGGAGGTTGTGGTCTTGATGGCTGCACCAAGTTCGATCGCGCCGACAGGATCCACCAGGCCGTCCTCGCACATGAGCGTGGGTGGCTTCTCACGCCGCTCAGAGGCAAGCGCCCGATCATGGACCAGTGGCAGAAGGCCGGAAGGCCAACTCTACAGCAGGTCACGAAGTGGGCCCGGCGGGGGAACCTCGGCCTACGGACCGGTTCGGTTTCGCGGGTCATCGTCATTGACGTGGACACGCCCAAGGGCGGCTGCGTGAACCAGCTCGATCTGCCAGTTACGGTCACCGTCATGACCGGTTCGGGCGGCCTCCACCTCTACTTCTGCCATCCTGGCGGCAGGGTACGCAACTCGGTCGGCCGCCTTGCACTTCACGTGGACGTACGAGGTGACGGCGGCCAGGTCGTCTTCCCGGGCAGCATCCACCCGGACACTGGCCGGCAGTACCGGTGGGCCGAGGGACTCTCCCCCGATGAGGTGCCAGTTGCCGACCTGCCCGATGAGGTCCTTCGCCTGCTCGTCAGGCCTCACCCGGGGAATTCTGCGTATTGTGCGGATATTGCGGAGCGGTTTCGGAACTCAAATCGAACCCCTGGCGGATTCACGCCCTATGGTCACGCGGCTCTCGCCAGCGAGGTGGAGGCCGTGCGATCCGCTTGCCAGGGCAGCCGGAACCACACCCTGAACCGCGCCGCGTTCAGCCTCGGCCAGCTGATCGCAGGCGGTCACCTAATCGAGTTGGATGTCGTCAGCCAGCTCGTATGCGCTGCCGAAGGCTGTGGACTGCCGGAGGACGAGGCCGCGCGCACGATTCGGTCCGGTCTGTCGGCGGGCATGAGGGAGCCCCGTTCATGAGCGAGCCTCGCGGCCCAGATTGGGAGGAGCCCATTCCATTCAACGAATTCGACTTGCCTCCCTTCCCAACCAGCGCTCTCCCAGTACGAATTCGAGAGTGGGTCGAGGAGGAGGCCACTCAAACACAGACCCCGGCCGACCTGCCGGCAATGAACGTCATGAGCACGTTCGCTGCTGCTGTGGCCAAGACCGTAATCGTCGTGGTCAGGCCCGGATGGTTCGAGCCGGTGAACGTCTTCACCGCGGTGGCTCTCGACCCAGCGAATCGAAAGAGCGCGGTGGTCAGAGATGCGACGGCACCGATCGTGGCGCACGAGCAAGAGGAAGTTGACCGGATGCGCACTGAGATTCGGCTTGCGATGAACCGCCAGAAGATCGCCGAAATGCGACTCGAGAAGGCGCAGAAGGCGGCCGCTTGCGCACCAGATTCGAGACACGCCGAGCTTGAGCGAAAGGCCGAGGGGTTAGCCGATGAACTCGACGCCATCGCGGTTCCGGTGGCTCCCCGGCTGCTCACGGACGATGTCACCGCCGAAAAGCTCACCTCTCTCATGGGCCAGCAGGGCGGGCGGATCGCGGTGCTCAGCCCCGAGGGAGGCATCCTTGAACTCATGGCCGGCCGCTATACGAGGAGTGGGGCACCGAACTTGGACGTGTTCCTGAAGGGGCACGCGGGTGACGACATCAGGGTCGATCGGGTTGGTAGGCCATCAGAATTCATTCGGGACCCAGCGCTTAGCATCGGTCTCGCGGTCCAGCCTGCGGTTCTTGAAGGTCTGATGCACGTCCCAGGATTCAGGGGAAGAGGGCTGCTGGGGCGGTTCTGGTACAGCCTCCCTAAAACCTTGCTCGGTAGACGCGTGGTCAGCCCGCCATCCATGGTAGGCAGCACGCGCGATGCCTATTGGAGGGACCTGCGATGCCTGCTCCAGCTCGCCCCGGGCAGCGACGAGGAAGGGCGGTCAACACCCCATGCCCTCAGGCTCACGCCAGACGCGCTGGTTCGCCTGGACCGATTCGAGGCCGAAATTGAACCCCGCCTCGGAGAGCAAGGCGACCTCGGTCTGATGCCGGACTGGGGCGGAAAGCTCGTGGGCGCGGTGGTTCGCATCACGGGGATTCTGCACATGATGCAGCACGCTGCTGATCCCCGACCATGGGATTCGTTCATCGACATCGAAACCATAGAAAACGCCATCCTCATCGGCCGCTACCTCATCCCTCACGCCAAAGCCGCCTACGCCGCCATGGGGGCCGATCCAACCGTGGAGCATGCGAAGTTGATCCTGAGGTGGGTGGATCGCTCAGGCCGCGCGCCGTTCTCCAAGCGTGATGCCTTCAATGGTCTAAGAGGCTCCTTCGGGCGAGTGGACAAGATGACCGAACCACTGGCCCTCCTCGTCGAACACCACTTCATCCGCTTGGTCACATCATCATCCAAGGAAAGGAGGCCGGGCCGTCCACCCGGTGACAGGTATGAAGTGAATCCCCTATGGGCTACGCATAATCCGCACAATACGCAAAATGCGCCCGCCCAGGGGGGGGCTTCGGCTGGCATTCCGAAATCGATTGAGCCCGAGCTCGAGGAGGGCGTGATATGAGCACCCGAGAGCTACTCGTCCAGCTCGGCGGTCTGCAGGTGCGCGTCCGGGTAGAGGATGGCCAGCTTCGCTACGCCGCACCGAAGGGCGCTCTAACCCCCGACCTTCGGGAGTCCCTGGTCCAGCAGAAACCCAGCCTGCTCAAGCTGCTCGGTCGCGCCGGCGGCTCCCTGGGGATGACGCTCCGGCAGTTCGGGGGTGCTGGCTGCTGCCTGGAGGTCCAGGTTCCGGGCCTGAGCGAGACGGTGTCGTTCGTGTCCGGGCAGGAGGAGGTGGAGCGGCTCCGAAAGGAAGGCGTCCCGAGGGGTCGGATCTGGACGGCCTCAGAGTTGCGGGATCTGATCGCGGCGCCGGGCATGACGCATGAGGATGCCCTCGCGGTCGCTCGCGTCAAACTGATGTTCAATGCTCAGATCAGCGATGCTCCAGCTCCTGAATCGACGAGGCCCCTTGTCGACCCCCAAACTACGTCTTCACAGGAGCGCGAATAGGGTGGCCCACGGATTGCTCCGCCTCGAGGAACTCCTGACGACTCCGGAGCGGGTGGCAGAGATCCCCCTCGACCAAGTGCCCATGCTGCTGGCCAAGCTCGGCGGTCTCCAAGGTGCCTTGTTGGCTCGGCTCGTACAGGCGCATAGCTCCCTTGGTAGGTCGGAACCACAGCCGGAGAACGACCACCTGCTTACGGCCGAGGAAGCAGCGTCCATCCTGGGAGTGACGGTGAGGTGGCTCTATCGCCACGCCAGGAACCTACCGTTCGCAAGGCGACTCTCACGGAAAGCCCTACGATTCTCAGAGGTTGGCCTGAAGCGCTGGATGAGTGCGAAGAGGTCTTGACAGAAGTACAGTATCGCAGTACCGTAGTATCGTGAAGAAGCGTCGGGCCGAGAGCCGCAAGGGCATGGTCGTCACTACGGTAGCCCTGCCACCCGACATGCACCGGCGACTCGCACTCGCAGCGCTCGAGGAACACGCGGCAGCTGCGGAGCTTCTCCGGCAGAGCTTGCAGGAGTGGCTCGACCGGCGCGACGCGACTCGACGAAGGAGGAGGGGAGAATGAGTATCGAGCAACTCGGTGAGGGCCGGCAGGCCGATGCGTCCGATCCGGAGCGGCTATCTGAAGCACGGACCGGCGCTTCAACGAGGGAGCACCGGTCCGCTAAGACGAGGGGACTCGGTCGAGTCTACCCACGCGGCAACGTGTGGTGGATCCAGTACTGCTTCCGGGGCAAGGTCTACCGGGAGACCTCCGGCTCGCCCAAGCGGAGTGCAGCTACCGCCCTGCTCAAGAAGCGATTCTCGGAAATCGGCCGAGGTCGGCTCATCGGTCCCGTCATGGAACGGACGACCTTCAAGGAGTTGTCCGACATGCTGATCGACGACTACACCATCAACGGGCGCAAGTCGCTGAGGCGGGCCAACACGTCTGTCCAGCATCTGAAGGACTTCTTCGGAGAGTCGTGGGCAATAGATATCACCGCGGACCGTATCGCCGTCTACATCCGGTCACGCATGGAGGACGAGGAGCACGCCGCTGCCCCAGCCACCATTCGTAACGAGCTTGCGGCGCTCAAGCGCATGTTCACCTTGGGCATCCAGGCGGGAAAGGCCGCCGAGAGGCCTCACATCCCGTCCATTGAGGTCCGAAACACCCGGACGGGCTTTTTCGAGGAGGCGGAGTTCGGAAGCGTCCTCGGCCACCTTCCTCAACATCTGGCGGCCGTGATTGAGTTCGCTTACTTGACTGGCTGGAGGATCGGTGAGGTCTTGACCCTTTCGTGGCGGCAGGTCGATTCCGACGCCGGGACAGTGCGGCTCGAGCCGGGCACCACGAAGAACGACGAGGGGCGCACGTTTCCGTTCACCGCTCTGCCAGCCCTTGCTGCACTGCTGGAGGAGCAGCGAGAGCACACCACGGCCTGCGAGCGCGCCATCGGGAAGATCATCACTTCGGTTTTCCACCGGAAGGGAAAGCCGATCAGGGACTTCAGGGGTTCGTGGAGGAAGGCATGCACGGCCGCGGGACTGACCGGCCGGCTGGTCCATGATCTGAGGCGCACCGCCGTGCGGAACCTCGAGCGGGCGGGTGTGCCCCGATCGGTGGCGATGAAGCTGACAGGACATAAGACCGAGAGTGTCTATCGCCGGTATGCAATCGTCTCCGAGGCCGACCTATCCGAAGGAGTGAGGAAGCTCGCCACGCTCCACGCATCAACGCCGGCCACCAGCAGGAGCGTCATACCTATCAAGGGTCAGCGATAACCCACCCGCCAGCGCGCCTTGCAAGTGACGCCCCGGGATCGCGCGCAGTGCCGTTCTCCGCCTACCTTCGTGGGGTCGGCGCTTGTAGGTGAATCTCCCGACGAGACGGGCAACTCGCAGGGAGATCGCAGCACGTCTCGAATCGATGCGAAGTGAGGATGCGAGTCGTGACCCAAAGGAACGACTATAGATGCTGCCGGGGCTGGGGGTCGAACCCAGATGAGCCAAAGGCCCAGGGGGTATTAAGACGAAACGGGAGGGGCAATGAATTCAGTAAGTTACTAGCTCGTTGCCCTTTCCCGTTTCCGAGGGTTACGGGGAGCGACCGTATTCTACGATGGTTATGGACACCCAGATGGACACCTCTTTCTGGGACGATCTTCATACGCCCGTGAGCTTCTCGCGACAACGGGCAGAGTGGCCCGACGTCGCGCCGATTCCGTTGTCGCCTAATTCGATCCGTGGATCATAGCGAGTAGCGAACGATCAGGAATGCGGCTTTGGCCGCCCGGGTCAGGACTTGGGTAGGCCCTGCGGCATCCGGGGGTGCGGTGACCACGAACTCGGACGGCGAGTTCAGGAGATCGTTCGTCGCCGCCACCGGATCGCCCACCGCGTGATGCCGGGTGACATCCTCCCCGTTGTACAGCTCGAGCCCGGTGACGGTGATCACGTTCGCGTCTCCCTGGGCGAAGTAGGGGAAGTAGCTCCGCGGGATCGTGATCGCGAGGTCGCCGGCGCCGTTTACGAAGCCCGCCCATTCGGTGGGGAAGTCGTGCCTCAGGCTAAACAGCAGCGCCAGGCCCGCCCGATTCTCCTCAGCGAACAGGTCGTCGAGCGCCGTCTTGACCTTGGTGGGATCCACACCCTGCCGCGCCGTGTAGCGGACGTGCAGGATGACATCCGAAATGGTGGCGTAGTCAAAAGCGGGATAGTCCCGGGGCAGGTCCAGCTTCCAGGTGCTCTCCGCTCCGGCGCCCTCGAAGGGCAGAAAGCGCTCGTCGCGCAGATTGGTCTCGAACAGCCCGCTGTCGTTGCTGGCAGCGCTCGTCACGATCGACTGCACGGCGCCACCGTAGTCCATAAAGCGGTCATCTCCCATGCCCTGCCGGACGTACTCGTTTTCCTTGGGAATCGGGGAGGTGCGCACCGTGCTCCGCAGCAGCGAGAGGGTGCAGTGGACGCCGGTGTAGGGTCCGACCACTGATGGCAGCGACAACGCAACGCTCTTGATTCTGCGCATGTAGTGACCGGGGCAGTCCCGGTCGTAGAGCCACTCCGGGATCGTGACCTGGCAGGTGCCGGCGGCCTTAAGGGTGAGCAGGGCGAGGGGGTTGAGCTGGCGGAGCGAGACGTGGCGAGTCAGCTCCAATTCTCGCTTGTTGTTTTCGTGGTACGCCATCTCCATCCGTTTGACGTCCAGATGCAGCGCCTCGCCCGATAGCAGGCCCTTCCGACCCCCGTCCCAGTAGTTGAACTTAACGAAATCCTGCGTGTCCAATTCCGTGCGCATCAGCTCCTGCTTCATCGTCCGCTCCGCCTTGCGTGCGGTGTCGAAGGCGAACCGGTAGTACTCGTAGTACAGCCGCGAGATCTCACCCTGCATCCAGAGGTAGAGCTCCTCGTTGGTGAACTTCTCGTGGAGAAACCGATCCAACTCGGCAGCGTTGGCAATCTGGGTCTGGATGGTCAGATACTCGTGATGGGCGATCTGCTCGGCAATCCGCGACGTGAGGATCTGCCGCCCGATCTGCATCACCTCGTGCGCGGCGAGGTTGTACTGCAGCATCCAGTCGTCGGCGCGCCGCTCGTGGGCGGCAGTCCGGCCCGCCATGCCGGCTTGGTCGGTTTCCCACGCCGAGACCATGCGAAGGATGTCGGCGGCCCCCTTGGCGGCATCGTGCAGTTTGTCGCCGCCGAAGACCACGGAGCCTACGCCCATGCCCCAGAAGGCCAGCTTGACCTCAAAGTTGGGGATGAAGACGAGCACCGCGGCGACGGCGTCGCTCACCGATGCGGCCAGCCGGGTGTCCCGTGCCGTGGGGAGATGGACGTTTAGCTCGGCGTACTCGTTGGCGTTGAGATATAAACGCCCTTGCCCCGACGCCCCCGACTGTTGGGCGGGCGAGGAGTCGCCGGCGAGCTTGAGACTCGGGGGACTCTGCAGGGTCAGCGCCTTGTCGTACTGGCCGACCAGCGCGGCGTAGGCCTCGTCGAAATTCTCTTCGGTCAGGTCGATCGAACCGAGCGGGAGATTGGCAGGGGCATTGGGATCGTCGGGGAGACCGAGCAGTCGCTGGAAGTTCTTCAAGCGCTCCATCGCCGTGGCCCGGCTGGTCATGAGTGACTTGGTCGACTCCTGGGCCGACTGCCACTGGAGGAACCGGACTTCCCGGGTCATGCTCTGGATCTGGCTCTCATGCCGCTGGCGCACCAGCGCCAGGTGCTCCGCGTCGCCCTTCTCCAAAGACGCCAGGAACGCCCCACCGAGGCCGCGCACCTCGCCGCAGAGCTCTAGAGCCTTCTGAATCAACGTCACGCACCGGACCGGCCCGACCGGCTGGTTGAGGCCGTTGACGATGCTTGCGATGTCAATCCCCGCGGCCGCAGCCTTGACAAGCATCCCCGGATCGATCGGAGGATCGAACAGCGCCAGCTGGCGGACC
>JAWPNA010000231.1:0-4099 GCA_045402695.1 Acidobacteriota bacterium | reverse complement strand
GATGACCGACTGGGCAGGATCGAAAGCGCTCGAGCCGGCCAGAGGCAAGGTGCGCGAGCAGGCGCGGCATACGGCGCCCGCCTCCGGCAGCGGGGGCTCGATCCGTCCCGCCGCGCCGCAGGAGGGGCAGATGTACCGGATCTCCACGCGCTGCTCCCGCGGCCGGCCCAGGCTATGACTCCGGAACACTCCTCGGCCCGCCTTGACAGGGGGGCATCGCCTCGTATAATTCAAAGCGGACGTAAATAGTCCGGTTTGGGCTCAGGAGAGCGGATGCTCCGCATCAGCCGAGAGGCCGACTACAGTCTGCTGGCCATGATGTACATCGCGGCGCGTCCCGCGGGCCAGCTCGCCTACCGCCGCGAGATTGCGGCGCACTATAACATCCCCAAGGAGTTTCTCGCGAAGGTGCTGCAGAAGCTGACACGTCATGGCCTCATCAAGTCGTTCCGTGGAATGCAGGGAGGCTACCTGCTGGCGCGGGACGCCGGGCGGATCACCCTCGCCGACGTAGTGCAGGCGGTGGACGGACCGGTGACCCTGGTCTCTTGCCAGCGAAAGGGCGGACGGTGCCCCCAGGAGGAACTCTGCACCGTCCAGAGCGCGCTCTTCGACGTGCAGCACGAGTTCCAGAGGATCCTCAACGGCATTACGCTGGAGGATGCTGGCCGCAGGAGCACACGCAAGGGCGAGTGCGCGACGGGCGCGCCGAGGCTGGAGGCCACCCCCAGATGACAAACCGCAGCCCTGAGGAGCGTCGGCCCATCTACATGGACCACAACGCCACCACACCGGTCCTGCCGGAGGTGGTCGAAGCGATGCTGCCCTACTTCACCTGCGAGTTCGGAAACGCGAGCAGCTCGACCCACGCCTACGGCCGGCGGGCGGCCGAAGCGGTGGATGCGGCCCGCAAGGATGTGGCCGATCTCATCGGCGCCAGGTCGTCGGAGATCATCTTCACGGCCGGGGCCACCGAGTCGGACAACATGGCGGTGCGCGGAGTCGCTCTCGCGTCACGGGCGCGGGGCAACCACGTGATCACGTGCGGCATCGAGCACGAGGCGGTACTGGAGAGCTGCCATCTCCTCGAGGGGGATGGCTTCGACGTTTCCGTGCTGCCCGTTGACGGCCATGGCCTGCTGGAGCCCGACGACGTGCGCCGGGCCATCACGGCGAAGACGGTGCTGGTCAGCGTCATGCTCGCCAACAACGAGATCGGAACTATCGAGCCGATCGCCGAAATCGGACGGATTTGCCGCGAGAGGGGAGTGCCGCTGCACACCGACGCGGTGCAGGGTGCCGGCCGTATCCCGCTGGACGTTGATGATCTCTCCGTGGATCTGATGGCGCTCACGGCGCACAAGATGTACGGACCGAAAGGCGTGGGCGCGCTCTTCGTGCGCGCCGGGGTGCCGATGACGCCGCTTCTGGCCGGCGGCGGGCAGGAGCGCAAGCTGAGATCGGGCACTCTCAACGTGCCCGGAGTGGTGGGGTTCGCAGCCGCCGCGCGCGCCGCGCTGCGCGACATGCCCGGTGAGTCCGCCCGCCAGGAGAACCTGCGCGACCGGCTCTGGCAGGAGATTCAGGCGCGCGTGGACGACGTCGCGCTCAACGGCCCCCCCGTGAGGCGGCTGCCCAACAATCTCAACGTGGCTTTCCGATCGATCGAGGCCGAGGCGATGTTGACGGCCTTGAGGGAGGTGGCGGCGCTTTCGAGCGGATCGGCGTGCGCCTCCGGCAGCGCGAAGGGTTCGTACGTGATCAGGGCGCTGGGCGCAGGCGAAGAACGCGCGCGCTGCTCCATCAGGTTCGGCCTGGGCAGGTCCAACACCGAGGAGGATGTGTATCGTGTCGTGGACCATGTCGCGCGGGCGGCGCGCCGGCTCAGGGCGATATCTCCCCTCGTCGGATGATGAAACCAAAACCGCAAGTATTCAGGAGGCAGATGAGATGATCAACGTCACACCGGCGGCTTCAGACAAGATCAAGGAGGCCATGCAGGCCGAGGGGAATCCCAACCTCAACCTCCGCATCTTCGTGGAAGGAGGCGGCTGCTCCGGCCTCCAGTACGGCCTCAAGTTCGAGGACGAGGGAAAAGACGGCGACGAGGTGCTGGCGCAGGAAGGTTTCAAGATCCTGGTGGACCGGTTCAGCGCGCCGTATCTGAGCGGCATCGAGATAGACTACGTCAACACCCTGCAAGGGGCGGGTTTCAAGATCAACAACCCGAACGCGACGGGAAGCTGCGGCTGCGGCCACTCGTTCAAGGTCTGACCCTTTTTCGGCGCGGAGGAGGAGCGGAAGCGGATGGAACGCAGGATCTTCACGGTTTCCCAGGCGAACCTCGCGCTGCCGCGCGTGTCGCGCCTGGTCACTGGTCTGCAGGAACGGCACCGCTGGGTCCGCGCCCACCCGCAGCAGGTGCCCCTGCTCGTGAGGCACCATCAGATCGTGAACGAGGGGCCGGTCAACTCCGAGTACTTCGAGACGCTGATCGGGATCAGGAAGGCCCTGCGCGACCTCGAAGAGATTGGCGTCCAGGTGAAGGATATCTCGACGGGCCTGGTCGATTTTCCCGCGCGCATGTATGGGCGCGACGTGCTGCTGTGCTGGAGACTCGGGGAAGACAATGTCGGCTTCTGGCATGACCTCGAGGGGGGGTACACAGGCCGCCAGCCTCTGCCCGATGGCGGCGGCGAGCCCGAGACCGGCAAGCAGGGGCACTAAAGAGTGACATCCGAGACACCTATGGCGTCCCCTCCGGGCTCACCGGCGCCCGGGACCATTGACGGACCGGACGCGGCGCGCGCTCCGGAGCACCCCGGGAGGCTCGACGGCAAGATCGCGCTGATCACCGGAGGAGGCACGGGGATCGGCCGGGCCATCGCGCTGCGGTTCGCGCGGGAGGGTGCCAGGGTTGTCGTCGCCGGCCGGCGCTCGGAGCCTCTTCAGGAAGCCGTCCGCGAGATCAGGAGGCTGGGAGGTGTTGCGACGTTCTGCCGCGGCGATGTCTCCAAGATCGATCGCGTCGAGTTGATGGTGCAGGGTGCGATCTTCAACTTCGGGGGACTCGACATCCTCGTCAACAACGCCGGACTCTTCGTCGAGGGCTCGGTGCTCGATACGGACGAGAAAAGGTGGGACAAGATCATGGGCACCAACCTCAAGGGCGCCTACATGGTGTCGCGCCAGGCAGTGCCCGCGATGAGGCAGCGCGGCGGCGGTTCGATCATCAACAATGCTTCGGTGCACGGTCTGGTGGGTCTGAAGAACGCCGCCGCCTACTGCGCCTCCAAGGGCGGCATCGTCCAGCTCACGCGGGCCATGGCCCTGGATCATGCTGCCGACGGGATCCGCGTGAATGCGATATGCCCCGGACTGATCGACTCGCCCCTGACGCGCGACGACGACGGCGGCACGCGATGGCTCGACGAGGCGGTGAAAGAGTATCCGTTGGCCCGGCCGGGCCGCGCGGACGAGGTGGCGGCGCTGGCGCTGTTTCTCGCGTCGGACGACTCGGCCTGGATGACCGGGGCCGCGATCACGCTGGACGCCGGCTTTACCGCCAGGTAGCCGGTCAGACGGCACGCGGGGGATTCTCTGAAACAGGTTGACCTGGATCTCTTCGAGCCGTTCGACGGTCTCATCCAGATCGAGGTGCTGGGCCGGACGCTGGAGGTCCCGGACAACAACTGCCTGCTGCGATCCTTGCAGTACGTCGGGGGCGAGGCGATTGCCTACGGTCGTTTCTGCTGGAACGACGAGTGCGGCAACTGCGAGGTGACCTGCGCCTCGCCCGAGACGGGGGAGCCGGCGGTCGTGCGGGCGTGCCAGAGGAAGGTGTATCCAGGCATGAAGATCACGGCCGTGTCTGAGGACCTGGAGATCGCGTTCGACTGAGCCGACCGATGCCGACACTTCATTTCCCCGCGCGATCTCTTTCGTCTCCGACCGAGCCCGGGCGCACGCTGCACGAGTCGATTCGCGGCATGGGCCACGTTCTCGATTATGCCTGCGGCGGCAATGCGCTGTGCGGGACTTGCTGCGTGCTGGTGGTGGAAGGCGACGAGCACCTCTCCGAAGCGCAGCCGGCGGAAGC
>JAWPNA010000397.1:0-2922 GCA_045402695.1 Acidobacteriota bacterium | reverse complement strand
CGGATGACTGCCTGAGGGTGCGAAGGTGTGCACCGCGGACATCGCAGAATAACCCGACTCCGCCGTCGAGCCGGGTGGATGGATGGTACTCCGCGTTCTGCTCGGATCGGTCACACGTGGCCGGGGCCATGCTGTCGGTGTCCGGGCATCATCGTCCCATCACGTTTCACGCTCCTGCGGAGATCTGCCGCTGGTGGGACCTCACGCTGGCGCACTGCCGGGGCCGCGCTCCCGGAGCACCCAGGCTGACCGACAGCCAGTGCGTGGCGTTGATCCTGCTGAACTTCCTGGACGAGTGGGTGAGGTCAGAGTTCATCAAGAAGTCGCGCCGGTACCGCGTCTTCACCCGCGACGGCTGGAGATGCCAGGTGCCGGGCTGCCGGTCGCGCGCTCACCTCAACGCGCACCACGTGATTTTCCGGAGCCGCAACGGGCCGGACGAGAGATGGAACCTCGTGACCGCCTGTCGGTTCCACCATGAGATGATCCACTCGGGCTGCATCAGCGTGCGCGGCAGGGCGCCCGACGGGATCGAGTGGGCGATGGGGGTCAACGCGGACGGCGACGTCAGGGAGCGGTACCGTAACGGATTGAGAGTGGCGTGCGACCCGTTCTGGAGGACGCTGAAGGCGGCCACGTCAAGCTCGGCCGCGCCGCGCACGGTCGCTCCCGACGACTGGAGACAGGCGTGCGACGCGGTGGCGTGAGCAGTCGGGGTCCGCCCGCCTCAACCGGCGCGCCCGCATCTCACTTCAGCTTGTCCAGCAGACTCTGGCCGAACGTGAACCGTGCCAGAAGCTTGAGGTATCCCGCCGGGTCGATCCGCGCATCGAGGAAGGGATCTTCTCCCTGGGATTCCACGAACTTGAGCCGCCTGGCTCCGATCACGCCTCCCTGCACCGCGAATCCGAAGTGAGACGAGGCCTTGTACTCCCACTCGGCTCCCAGCTTGATGCCGGTGAGGCGCAGGAGGACCGTGTCCTCCTCGCCCGGAAACTCGACCGGGTCCTCGTTGGAGAAGCGGAACTGGTCGCCCTCCGGTGTCAGCAACATGTGGAGCTTTCCCTTCTGTCCGGGATGGTAGGTCGCGTTGATGGAGAGCGGGACGAAGTACGCAAGCGTCCATCTCGGGTTGAGCTTCCACACCGTCCCGAACAGCGGCAGGACCAGCCCGCGCCCGAAGGTGTAGGTGTAGACCCCCCCATAGACGAAGGTGGTCTTCTCGCTCTTCCTGTAGGTCCCCAGCCCGAGCCCCGAGAACCTCGGCTTCATGTCGCCGATCGTCTCCTGGTCCTCGGCGAAGCTGGCGCCGACGGAGACGACGTAAAGGTTGAGCCCCTTGCTGAGCATCGCGGCGGTGAACCTCAGATCACCCGTGTAGAGATCGGGGTCGCGGCTCAGGAAGGTGATTTCCGTGGGAGAACTCGCCGCGCGTGCGCTCGCGAAGAACTGGTATCCGAGGATCGATCCCTCGGGGTTCAGGTGTGTGCCGCCCAAAGGGATGTTCGTGCTCAGAAAGTAGGTCCCGCGACCAAGCTCCTGGTCGGTCAGATCGGTGATGCCGCTCGGCAACACGACATCCTCGTCGTCGGTGAATGCGCGGCGGGAGATCCCCTCCGCGCCGATGTCGAGCCTCGGGCGAAACAGATCCAGCACGAACTGCTCCTCCTCGGCGATCAGCGGCGAGCCGGGGGCCATGAGAGTTGCCACTCCGATGATCACCAGTGCCTTCAGCCATTGAAGCCGTTGACGGCCTCGGGGTTGATCGCTCTGCGGCGCGACTGCCTGCATCATGTGTCCTCCTCCCGGTACAGCGTGAACACCGCGGGGCTGAAGCCTGGATCAGTAGCAGAAATCGCCCCCGCGGGAAAGTCCGCGCGGTCGCGCCGCGCGGCGCCGCTCGGCGCCGCCCGTCAATGGACCTGACGCGGCCCGCGATTGATTCCCGACGGTTGCTTGACGGGGGCTGGGGTCGCGAGTGCCGCACGTTGTCACGCAGGCCGGTCGCCCCGGCGTCAGCTTCCCTTCGATCACCAACGGGCCCAACAACTTAATGGTGCGCCTGCTGATTCCAGCTCATGGCACCGCAATTGCTGGGTGCAGATGCTGGTGGGGTTGGGTGTGGGCATCGAGGGGAGAGGACACGCTTCCTCGCGGGACGTCTCCGCCCGCCCCGGCAAAGAGGAGGAGCCGCACGATGGCGGATCAGGTCCGGCTGGCGCTCGACGCGTTCAACGCGCTGGAGGCCTCCGTGTGCCTGGTCGACGGACAGGGGAAGATCCTGTACGCCAACCAGTCGGCGCATCGTCTCTTCGAGCGAGATCCGACGGGGATCGATCTCGCAGGCCGGGCCACGGACGACGACACGGCGCTGCTCGCCGGCGTGGCTGAGAGATACCGCGCCGCAAAGGGCGCGCCGCAGGCCCTGCGCGAGCTGATGATCATCCCCGATGAAGGCGGACCTCGCCACTGCTGGCTCACGCTGACGCCCGCATCCGGACCGGCGGGTGCTCCTCGCCTGCTGATGCTCCACGACATATCCGACGCCTTGACCGGATCGGTCACCCTGAACAAGATTCTCTCGCACGTCAGACACGATCTGCGCAGCCCGCTGACCTCGATCCTCGGCGCCGCGGAGCTGCTGCTTTCGGGAAGAGTCGGCGAGCTTCAGGCCACGCAGCAGCGGCTCGCGAGGATCATCGAGGGCGGCGCGCGGAAGATGGACGAGATCCTATCGAAGACCGCCGTGGAGAAGGTCCGGGCACGGGAAGCGGCAGTGGGAGAGGTCAGAGACGTGGGAGAGACGGGAGCGGGGCGTGAGTAGCGGCAAGATCCTCATCGTGGACGATTCGGAGAACGTCCGCAGCGTATTGCAGCTCAATTTCGAGTACCTCGGCTACCAGGTCTTCTCGGCCAAGGACG
>JAWPNA010000428.1:0-3611 GCA_045402695.1 Acidobacteriota bacterium | reverse complement strand
ACCGCCCAGCGATCAATCGATTGCCCTGCTGGGTTCGATGAAGGTCGCGGCGATCCTGGGATCCACATGTCTCGTGGCTGCCTTGACGATGGGCTGCAACACGGCGACGCGCCACAGAGTCCTCACCTTCTTCTTCGATGGCGTGCCGCCTCCCAGGCCGGCCCCCTCGATGGAGGATGCCCAGGCCGCGCTGCACGCGAGCCCGCCTCCAGCGCGGGGCGTCGGATACAGAGAGCATGGCCCCTATGCGGCGAGACTGTGCAATGCGTGCCACGAGCCGGCGGCCACCAATGCGCTCCTGGCGCCGGCCGAAGCACTCTGCCTCCGATGCCATGATCTCCGGCGCGACAGGAACTACATCCACGGGCCGCTTTTCTCCGGCGGATGTCTCGTCTGCCATGATCCCCACAGCTCCCAGTACCGGAACCTGCTTGTGTCGGAATCCGACGACTTCTGCTTCCATTGCCACGATCGGGGGAGCGTCGAGCGCATCGCGGCGCACGAGGGCACGGAAGGGCAGTGCACGCTCTGTCATGATGCGCACACGTCGAACAAGAAGTACTTGCTGAAGTAAAGGCGGAGCCTGTTTGCGTCTTCGGAGCGTTCTCATCGTGGCTCTCACGGCGGCGCTCTCTTCTCCGCTCGTTCTTGCCGGATGGCGGGAACTGATTCCGAGACCGGTCGAGAACGGGGCGTTCCTCGATCTCTTCACCTCCTTCGAGAGAGACGAGAATCGCGACGGCGAGCGAACCTCCAGATGGAACGATACGTTTCTGAGAGAAAAAGTCTCCCTGTTCTCGACTGGCTTCATCTATCATCCCCGGTTTCTCCAGTACCAGATCTCCTTCGCGGGCGCTCTGAAGCAGGAGAATTACGAGTCCAACTTCCTCGATCAGACGGGATGGTCCAGCTCCTCGGGCGTGGAGTATGACGGGACCATCACGTTTCTACCCGAGCATCCTTACAACCTCGAACTGTTCGCCCGCCGCTACGAGCCGTTGTTCAAGGAGCAATCCGCCACGGCGCGCAACAACGTGGAGACCTCCCACGGCGCGATGTTCCGGTACCGGAGAAAACCGTACTTCTTCAACGCCCGGTACAGCAACGAATCCGTCGAGTCGGGAGCGTCCACCTCGGACGTGAAGAGGTTCAACCTGGACGGCGAGTACTTCAATCGCTTTGCGAACGGCAACCAAGTCTCCGTGAGCGCGGCGCATAACCCATCCGATTTCACCACGTCATCAGGGTTGAACGGCAGCTCGACCCAGGATCTGCTGAGCGGTACAGTGACCGTGCGGCGGCTGAAACTGACCTCAAGCGTCTCGAGGAACACCTTCGACCAGGAGAGCACCGCCTCGGGAAGATTCGAGAATGAGCAGTTCTCCTTTCATGAGATCCTCACGGCGTATCTCCCCCTGAACTTCAGGAGCGACCTGTCGTACCGCATACGGGACAACACGAGCACCATCCCGGGTGACGGGAGCGTGCAGGAGCGCGATCTGACGGATCGCGCCGAGGAGTATCAGCTCGATATCGTGCACAGGCTGTATCAGAGCCTCGATTCCACGTTCAGATATGTGCAGAGCGACAGGACGGCGTCCGGTGGTGACTCGAACTGGAACTCGCGGTTTCTGGCACTCAACTACACCAAGGTGATTCCGAGGGGAAGGATCCTCGCCGGCGCCAACCTCGGCCGGGCGCGGAACGAGAATCAAGGGCGTACGGATATCGTCAATGAGCCACATCCCGCGACACCGGTTCCGGGTTCGTTCCCCCTGAACCAGGAGAACGCGGACCGACGGAGCATCGTTGTGTTCCTTCGATCTCCACTCCCGCCGTTTGACGCGGTGTTCCTCCAGGAAGGCGCTGACTATTTCGTCACATCTCCCGGCAACGGGCTCGTGATCAACATCACTCTCCTGCCTCCTCAGTTCGTCGTGCCCGGGATCTACGACTTCTTCGTCTCCTATTCGCTCAAAGGGGGCGACTTCGAGCTGAGGACCGACTCGCAGGGATACAATGCGAGCGTGGAGTTGTTCGAGCATCTCCTGACTCCCTACTACAGCTACCTGACGGTCAGGACGGAGGAACTCTCGGGTGTTTTCCCGGGAACGCCGCTCGACTCCACGACTCATACGGCGGGGCTGCTGTTCTACAGGGAGCCATTGCGGGCGAGAGCGGAGTACCAGAAGCTGGACTGGGAGGTCAGCCCGTACCGTCTATGGAAGGCGGATGTGCAGGCAGTGACATCTCTCAGGTCGGCCGGCAACCTGTACGTGACGGCCTCTTACGTGAACAAGCGCTTCCCGGAGGGGACATCGGCGCAGATCGACGAGGCATACACCGAGTCGACGACATCCGCGTCCGGGAGTCTCCAGAAACGGCTCCCGGCGCGGAACCTGCTGATGGCCGCGGGAGGCTCCATCTCGCGATTGATGGGCCTGGTCGACAGCCAGGCCTACTCTCTGAACGGGTCGGTGACATGGACGATCGGAAGGCTGGATCTGAGCATGGGAGCCGCCGCGTACAGGTCCGACACCGAGGGGTTCACCTCGGACCCGACAACACGCACGAATCAGTACTACTACCTGAGGATTCGAAGGGAACTGTTCTAGATGAGGCCGATGCGCAGGCAGACGCGATGGGACCCGATGCTCGCCGTATTGCTTTTGGTGTGTGCGGGCTGTGCGTCGAAGTTCACGCTGCGGACCGCGCAACCTGTATTCGACCTTCAATGGCCGTACCAGCCGAGCAAGGCGAAGGTGACGTATGTGCGCTCGCTGCTCGGCCTGGCGAGACGAGACGGCGCCCGCGCCGCCCTCAGAGCTGTCGTGTACGGTGGCGAGAACCAGGATGAGAACGCCTTCGTGCTCCCGGTCGCCGTGGCGACCGGGAGCGATGGCCGGATCGCCGTGGCGGACATGGGACGCAAGTGCGTCCATCTCTACATTCCCTCGGAAGAACGGTATGTTCGGCTCTCGGGCACGGCCGACGCGCCCATCACGTCGCCGGTCGGCGTTGTGTTCGATGACCAGCTACGGCTGTTCGTGTCCGATTCGGCCGGCCGCGTCTTCGGGTTCGCCGCGGACGGAGCGGTTTTGTATCTCCTCGATCGAGCGGGATCGCAGAGGCTCCAGCGTCCGACCGGGATCGCCTACAGCCCAAGACGGAGGCTGCTGTACGTCGTTGATACCCTCGCGAACGAGATCTATGCGTTCGGAGCTAACGGCAACCTGGAGTTCTCCTTCGGCGGGAGGGGGGAAGGTGAGCAGCGTTTCAACTTCCCGACGCACATCGCCTGGGCACCCAACGGCGAGCTGTTCGTGACCGACGCCCTGAACTTCAGGATCACGATCTTCGATGAGGAGGGAGTGCCGGCCGGGTCGTTCGGCCACCACGGTGATGGCTCGGGCGATCTGGCGATGCCGAAGGGGCTGGCGGTGGACCGCGACGGAATCGTCTATGTGGTGGACAGCCTGTTTGACAACGTGCAGCTTTTCAACCGGAAGGGAGAGTTTCTTCTCACTCTCGGCAAGAGGGGAACGGACTTCGGGGAGTTCTGGCTGCCGTCCGGAATCCACATTGGCGCGGACGGACAACTCTACGTTTGC
>JAWPNA010000414.1:0-5157 GCA_045402695.1 Acidobacteriota bacterium | reverse complement strand
GGATTGAAGATGCTGTTGCCGGTGATCGGAAAGCTCCAGGCCATCTGGAGCTTTGCCACGTTCTTCTTGTTGATCTGATCGAGGGCGGAGTACTGGGAGGAGTGCGCACCGCCCGCATAGGACTGCCACGTGGTGTAGGGCTTTGCCGACGCACGGCCGGTGCCCCCCTGCCTGCCCTGAGCGAGCGCAAGGCGCGAGTCGAAGGGCCGCGCCTGCCCAGCCAGCCTGGCCTGAGCGAGCCCGAAGGGCGAGTCGAAGGGTGTCGCCAGCGCGATCGCCACCACGATTCCTGTCAGCGAGACGATTCCACCCGCTCCGCGCATGAGATCACCTTTCTAGAAGATTCGAGGAATTAGCACCGCAACGGGGTTCGTTGCGCGCAGGATTCCGGTGCAATTCTAAAGGACCAAGCCCCGTGTTGCCGTTTTTTCGACCCTGCAGACGTGGGGCCAGAGTTTTGACGGCCTTCGGATGGGCACGACTGGCCGGACTTGAGCGTCCCCACGGGGTTATGAGGAACGTAGGCAATCTACGAGGGTGGCGTTCCCAGGTAGAGTCGAGGAACGTAGGCAGTGGCAGCCGGTGACGTTCGTCACCGGCGTCGCCGCATAGGCTGCGAGACGTTTCATCGAAGGTGACATCGTCCGCGTGACTCTAGCTTTCGTCGCGCTGCCAAGCCGAAGTGCGTGGGAAGGGTCACGACGCACGGCCTTTGCTTGCCGCCTCTCGTGTGACCCGCTTGAGCACCCATAAGTGCAGCACGGCCCAGCACGCCGACAAGGACGCTCCCACCACGCCGACAGCGCCACCATAAGCTAGGCATCCGATGCCGGACAGACAGCCTGCGACGACGTTGCCTAGGGAATAGAAGTGGAACATCGCCTTGAATGTCGGGTGGGATGGCGCTCGGCCCAGATACTCGTGCCAACCCATGAAGCCGGTCTTGAATGCGGAAGCGTAAGCTCCGATCCCCATCCCAATGCCGATCAGGAGGTTTGGCTCCCTCACCAGCAGAAAAAACGTTCCGATCCCTGTCAGAATACTTGCGGAGAGAGCACTGAACATCGCGCGCAGGAAGGACGCAGTCTGGTCAGCTGCAGTTGACCGCCAGGCGATGTAAAGAAAGCCGAAGACGGCAAGCACGAGCCCGGAGGCGATAACGAACGCCTGACCCAGAGGCATATCGGATCTTATCGGCGATTGGGCCGGACTCTGACACGGCATCGCGCCGTCGATGGGGCCACGCGAAGGAGACAGCGTCGCCGCGGGGAGACGTCATCACATGAGAGTTCGCATTGTCATGGCGGCTGTCCTGATTGCCGTCTCCGTGCTGTGTCTCGGGGCGCAAGGACAGCTCTCCCGCATCCCGCAGTTCGATTCACGACTCAAGCTTCTCCGCGTAGTTGCAGCTGAACCCGTTGCCGGGGTCTACGCGAACGGGGTCACCGCTGGCATCGTGATCGGTGTAGATGGCAGCGTGGAATCAGTGACGGTGATTGAAGGGCGGAAGGAGCACCAAGCGTCGGCAATTGCTGCCCTGAAGCAGTATCGCTTTGCGCCGGTGTTGATAGACGGTAAGCCCACCCGTGTAGTTACGAGACTTGGCCTGCACGCTCCTGACATGTTCTCGACGGACGCACTGGCACCGCGTGGCACCACCAACAATTCGGTCACTGTGCCCGCCCGCCGCGATGTCGTACTGCTGGCTGACTGCAGCCGGGCGCTGATCACCCAGGACAGGTCACTGCGGGCGATTCAGACATGCCGCGATGCAGTCGCCGCAGCCGACGAGGCAGGCGACGCCTTCAACCGTCACTCGGCGCGCAGTTTCCTCGGCGACGTGCACATATTCGCGAAGCAGTGGTCGGACGCGGTCGCCGCCTACCAGTCGGCTCTGAGCATCACCACGCCATCGGACGCGAATGATTTCCGTGCCGGCGAGATCCTAACGAGGATTGCGATCGCTCAGGCGAACCTCGGTGACCTTGCGGCGGCCGACCGCAGCGCTGAGTCAGCCGGCGCCAAACTGCAGGCGTCGATGGCGGCGCATCCCACCCAGCGGCAGGAGCACGTGTCCGCACTGCGCACGACGTTCCTCTTCCACACACGTATCAAGCAACTACGAGGGGACAACGTCGCGGCACAGACCCTCGAACGCAGGGCTGGCGAGCTAGACGGCTCCAAGTAGCTCCCGGCTGTCGAGAAGGCTGGGAGAAGGGCTTGGTGTGATCGTGTTGCCTGGGAACCCGGTAGGAGGACTGCCGCATGCGCCGAGCGCAAGCGCGAGCAGGAGGATGGTAGACAGGCGCAGATTCGCCGACGAGTTCATGGCTTGATCCGCATCACGACGGGATCGGGCTCCCCCGGTTTGACCGCCACGCGACGTGCGATGCGATACGCAAGGCCAACGCCGACGCGGACGTCCTGCCGCCCCGGGGTGCAACTCGTCATCCTAGGTCATCGTAAAGCGCACCTGCGCGAGCAGGCTCCACCGAGGGCTCACAGACAGCACGAGTTCCGCACCAACCGTCCAGCCGACCGTGCCCATACGCGCCACAATCTGGTGCCGGCCGCCATCGACACCGTGTTCCGCCCCGTCCACAAGTCAGGTTGTTGCTCCCAGGGCGACAAAAGGCGCCCTGACACGTTCGTACGTGCCCCAAACTGCGGTCTTTGCACTCCCGACCCTTGTGACGATTCTTGCTACGAACCTGCGCATGCATCGTCGCTCTTTCGCATCCGTGCTCGTCGCCCTGGCCCTGGCTGGCTGCTACCATGTCACAATGGCTGCCCAGCCTGCGCTCTACCTCGTTTGTGAGCTTGAAGACCGCAGCGAGATTTTTATCGTCATAGAAAACTTCGGAGGTATGGGCGGTGCGGTGAAACAATGTGTGCATTTTTGGCATGGCCGTCCCCGAGGCGTCATGAACTAGAAACAAGCTTCGATACCGGCCCAAAGCCGTCGGGAGAACTCGTGAAGCCGCAACGCGGCCAGCCCGCCTTCGTACGCGTGTCTGTCTGTTCCTTGATCGCGTTCGTTGCCGTACTTCCTCGCCTGTCTGCCGTCGACGGATCTTCGCAACCTCCAGCGACGCATCGAAGGACGCTGGACCTAAACCCGAGTCTCAGCGGAAGCCCGACACCGTCGAATGCAAGTTCAAGCAAGGCGGGAACCAAATCGCAGCCTCTCTCGAATCAATGCGCCAATTGCACGCCTTGGCGGGGTTCGCGGCATGATTCGCAGTGCAGTGCGGCCCGGTTCGCTCGCGGAAGCAGATCCCTGGCGCGGCCGGAACAATCGATTTCTGCACGTTGATCTCGATACCAGGAGCGGGAGGCCTCCGCCGAACATTCATCTTCGCGCGCGACACTACCGCTGACGCGATTCTCGAGCGATTCGGGCACGGCGGACAGTCGTGGACGGACGCGATGGCCGGGCGTACGGCAATCCCGAGTTGATCGAGCTGGCCGCCGACAATGGACGCCTACCGTCGGCCGCGCGTCCTGGTTATTCGCCTTCTGCGCTCGATCGCGTCAGCCAACCGCTCGGGCTCGCTGGCCTCGCCGGGCTCATCATCGTCACGCGGCGACGCGACCTCGGCCAGTTACGGGTGCACCGGACGTAGGTTGTTCTTGACGGCCTCAGTCCCGACCGCGCGTCCCAGAACGTTGCCGGCGTCCTGGTCGTAGCGCCAATGGATCCCGCCGTAGACGCGTGCGTCGTCTACATCGTTGCCGATCTCCTTCAGCTGCGTGTAGTGTTTCGTGATGACCGTGGCCGGCAGCGAACCAAGAGCGGGAACGTTGTTGGTGATCGTGACGTCGTGGCCGGCAGCGCCGAACAGACGCCTCATCACCTCGAGACCGCCGTTCGTGCCGCTCGCGTGGTTCGATGGATAGCTGGGAAAGCACGGGGTTGGAATGAACGTCGTGAAGCCGGGGTCGCCTTCCGTCTTGCCATTGCCATCCGTTGCGCCGTTGCGGATGCCCGTTTCGGGACGCCAGAGATTGTAGTGATACTTGTTCAGGAACGATGACACGAGGGCGTCGCTGATCGACATCTGGATCAACGCGAGCGCCCGCGCGTTCTCGGAGAGCGATGTTCCCTTGGCCGTGGCGATTTGTCGCGTCGCCATGCTCAGCACGAAGCTCGGTGACGACGCGGCGTAGAGCCTCACGACGTCGGTTCGATCCGCCGGGCGAAACACGCTCGCATTCGCACCCACTGTCTTCACCTCGAGGTAATCTTTCGTGTACCGGTTGCTCCCCAGAGTGGGCGGTGGATCCAGGAGAAAGTCCGCAGCGTCCGCGATGCCGAGCGGCCTGACATTCTGCCAGTTGTAGAACAGGCTTGCGGCGCAGCCGGTGGTGAGCTGGTAATCACCCGTCAGGGTCGACGTCGGGACGATCGTCGTCAAGGGCGATGAGCCGTCAGCCGCGCGTAGCGTGATCATCGCATTGGCCGCGGCAATGCCCACCGCGATACCGGCTGTCTTGTCCGGACCATCGGGAATGGCCCCGAGGTCGTTGTCACGAGCGGCGTTGAGCGCGGCGGCAGCAGCCGGGAAGTACGTCGTCAGAACCTTATGTGCGGCAGTGATGACCGCTGCTTCTACGGATGCCCCTTCGGGCGCCACCGTCGCTGGGCTGAGATAGGGCTCGTACTCCCCGGTGACGGCGTTGACGGCCTCGAATACTGCGAGCTGAACGATCGCGCCGATGCGCGCCTGGTTGAAGGGGTTCGTCGCGTTCGCGGTTTGCGCCGCAATCTCGTTCCAGCGCAGCACGATGTCGTCCGCCGTTGCCGTTGCCGGGTCGGACACTAGACCGACGAACAACACCA
The DNA here is from genome assembly GCA_045402695.1 of Acidobacteriota bacterium. Classification (GTDB taxonomy): domain Bacteria; phylum Acidobacteriota; class Polarisedimenticolia; order JACPZX01; family DASXTC01; genus JAWPNA01. The sequence goes on along the minus strand of JAWPNA010000414.1, from coordinate 314 downwards.
CTGTCGAGACTCGCAGGATCGAACGGCTCACCCCTCCGCGGAAACTCTTGATTGCCGAGAACATGGTGCTCTCCTCCGGTGAACGTGTTGAGACTCCACACTCATGCTTGCGTCTTCGTGGTCCGGGAAGCACCCTTATATACTAAGGACCTCCGGCGTGGGGCGTGAATTCTTCGCCGCATGCTCTCAGCTCTCGAAGTCAGCCCGGAGGAAGAACTTCTCTCGTTCGAACTGTCGATGGAGTCTCGCTTCATCGCAGGAATTGCGAGACCTTGACCGCAGTTTGTGAGATGTAAAACTGTGAGTTGGCGCCA
>JAWPNA010000244.1:0-6120 GCA_045402695.1 Acidobacteriota bacterium | reverse complement strand
CGGTGGAGCTGGAGCCGCTTCTGCCCTACCTCGCCGTCGACCTGGCCGAGTGCTGGCGGCTCGCACGGCAATACGAACCGGCGATCGAGCAGTACCGGAAGGCTCTGGACCTCGATCCGAGCTACTGGGTCGCATACCAGTTGCTGGCTTTGACTCATGTCCAGAGGGGCGAGTACGGGGAAGCGATGGCGCGACTGGAGCAGGCTCGTCGCGTGACCGACGACCCGCAGATCCTCGCCGTGCTGGCGTACGCTCATGCGTTGTCGGGGAAGAGGGAAACTGCCCGCAAGCTCCTGGTGGAGCTGGAAACGGTGGCCCTGAAGCGTTACGTCCCGTCCTACATCATGGCCCTCGTCCACGTCGGCCTGGGAGACAAGGAACAGGCGTTCCGGTGGCTGGCAAGGTCCTTTGGCGAGCGCGAGATCTTCATGATCCTCCTCAAGGTGGACCCGCCACTCGATCCGCTCCGCACAGATCCCCGATACACCGACCTCCTGCGGCGGATGGGACTTCCGCCGTGAAACGACGGAAGCCCGCCACGTGGAGGCGCGACATGGAGTGGTTGGTTCGCGCGAAGATCTTCCGGAGGACTGCTGACCCTCGAACCTTGCCGTACCTGCGATCCTACTTCATCGAAGGAGTAGTCCTTCCCGACGAAGGGGACGCTCGGAGGCAGAGGGTAGCCCCAGGGCGGCGGCTCGAGGTCGAGGGAGCGATACTTTCGACGAAGCCGCGGGATCTGCTCAGTCACGCGAGGTACTCGGCTGGTTCTCCTTCGAGTACTGCCACAGCGCGCGATCCAGGGTCCGCATGTCACAGCCGAGCTTTCTGGCGAGTCCGCGGGTGAACAGTGTGTACTCATTCCAGAAGTCGTAGCTGTACTGCGGAGGAAGGTTCTGCGTGAGGGACCAGAGCGCCCGATAGTCGAGAATGGGGAAAGGTTCGGCATCGAACAAGTGCAGGATGACGGATGCCGTGGGCCATCCGACCCCCAATAGAAGCGTGAGTATCTGGATCTTGAGACGGTCTGGCGTGGTCCGTGACAGCGCGATCCTGGTGACCGCTCCGATGTAGTCCGAATCGTTCCGAGAACAGCGGGACTGTGACCGCGGGGTCTTCCATCTGCAGACCGCAAGAAACTCGTCGCGCTCAAGGTACCCGCGCCGTTCGACGTCGGGCTTGATCACTTTCAGCAGGCGTTCGTCTTGTGCGGAGTCGTACCGCGAAGCCCATTTCGGAACATCGAGTTTCGGGACTCTGAGCTTGAACATGATCTGTGCGGGACTCTACGCTGCGGAGTTCCAAGTTACCAAGTAGGCGCATCTTACCACCTGTCGCGTTGCGCCAGCAGGTAGCTTGGTGGGTTATGCCGGCGAATGGGACGAGAGTCTCAGGCCGGCCGGGCAGCGGGGGTCAGTCGTTCAGGTTGAGAAACCCCTTCATCGCGCGGTCAAGAACCTCGTGGGCCTTGGGGTCGCCCAGGCTCAGGCGCAACTCGTTGATCACCTTGGTCTGCTCGCCCTGCCACATTCCCCAGCAGGTGGCGCAGATGCTCTCGTGGATCTTTTGCCCGAGCGCCCCGCGGAAGGGGGGTTGCGGGAGAGCTTCGCTGCTCTGGCCGCAGCGTCGGCAGGTGAGAGTGACCATGAACCGATGGTCCCCGGGTCGAACGTTTTCCGGTGTGGCATTATGGTGCCGAAGGCGGGATTCGAACCCGCATGCCTCGCGGCGCCACCCCCTCAAGATGGTGTGTCTGCCAATTCCACCACTTCGGCACGGTCCAGATCGCCCGGCCGCTACTGAGGCTGTTGCTGGGCCGGGGGAGGTGTCTGTGATTCGTTCTGGGGCAACTCAGTCGGTGCTGGCGGCGTGGTCGGCAGGGGAACCGGCGCCGACTGCTGCTGTTGCGTCCCGGCGTCCTTCGGGACCCTCGAGCTGCTGCTCTGGTTCGCCAGAATGGCCAGCGTGAACGACGTGAACATGAAGATGATGGCCGAGCCGGTCGTCAGCTTGGTAAGCAGCGTCGCGGCGCCGCGCGCCCCGAAGGCCGTCTGGCTCGTCCCGCCGAAGGCCGCGGCCACGTCGGCGCCCTTGCCGGTCTGCAGCAGCACGACCAGGATCAGAAAGACGCACACCATCAGGTGAATCGCCGTCAGCAGGAAGACCATCAGCGCTCCTATTCGTCAGAGGCCCGGGAATATACCACAGCTCCCGCCGGGCCACAATCAAGACCGCGGCCGTGCGGCGCCGGCGTCCCGCACCATCTCCACGATCGGGAGAAAGCTGACCGGGTCGAGGCTCGCGCCGCCCACTAGCGCCCCGTCCACGACGTCGAGCGCCATCAAGCCGCCGATGTTGGACGGGCTCACGCTGCCGCCGTACAGGACGGGCGGATCCTCGCCATGCCCCGGGCCGAAGGCCGCCTTCAGCTCCGCCTTGATCATGTGGTGCACTTCCTGGACCTCCGCCGGCATGGGGACGTGCCCCGTGCCGATCGACCAGACCGGCTCGTACGCCACCAGGATCCTGTGTGTCCTTCCCAGCTTGATGTCGGCGAGGCACCGCTTGAGCTGCGTCTCCACGACGATCGCCGCGCGACCAGCCGCCCTGTCGTCCCTTTTCTCGCCCACGCAGATGATCGGCGTCAGCCCCCAGAACAGCGCGGACTGCACTTTCATGTTGACCCGGTGGTTGGTCTCCGCGAAGAACTCCCGCCGCTCCGAGTGTCCCAGGATCACGTACCGGCACCCCACCTCGGCCAGCATCTTGGCCGAGACCTCGCCGGTGTAAGGACCCTCCTCGTTCCAGTGACAGTCCTGGGCGCACAGCGCGATGCCCGAGCCCGCGAGCAATCGGGCCGCAAGCGCGAGAGAGGTGAACGGCGGGGCGAGGGCCACGTCAACGGCCGGCTCTCCCTCGGCGCGCTCGCCCGTCAACTCTCTCAGCCGCGGCAACATCTCCGTCAGGAGCGCCTCGGCCTCCGAAGGAGTCTTGTGCATCTTCCAGTTGGCGACGACCAGAGGTGTGAGCAAGAAGGGGCCCCGCGCTCAGTGGGCGGGGGCGGCATCCGTGAGGACCGCCACCCCGGGAAGTGTCTTGCCCGAGAGATACTCCAGCGACGCGCCCCCGCCGGTGGAGACATGGGAGAAGGACGTCTCGAGGCCGAACCTCTTCACCGCGGCTGCCGAATCGCCACCCCCCACCACGGTGAACGCCCTGGAGGCCGCGATGGCGCGCGCGATCGCCTCGGTGCCGGCGGCGAAGAACGCCTCCTCGAACTTGCCCATCGGCCCGTTCCAAAGAATGGACCTCGCCTCCGCGATCTGCCCGCAGAACGCCGCCACGGTCTTGGGTCCGATGTCGAGACCCCGGTAGCCGGGCGACACGGCCGGCCCTCTGGTCGGGCGTCCTTTCTCATTCGTGCCGGATTTCGCCTCCATGTGATCCTCGGGAAGCGTGAGGGAGACGGCCTTCACCGCCGCCAGCGTCACCAGGTCGCGCGCCTCCATCTCCTTTTCCGGCTCGACCAGTGAGTCGCCGGTCTCGTGCCCCAGGGCCTTCAGGAACGTGAAGGCCATGGCGCCGCCGATGAGCAGGGCGTTGCACCTCTCGATCAGATGCTCCAGCAGATCGATCTTGTCGCCGACCTTCGCGCCCCCCACCGCCACCAGGAAGGGCCGGGGAGGATCGGTCAGCAGCCTTCCTAAGTGCTCGATCTCCTTGTCCATCAGGAGGCCGGCCGCGGCACGATCGAAGCTCCTGGTGATGGCGTGAACCGAGGCGTGCGCGCGATGGGCCGACCCGAAGGCGTCATTCACGTAGAGGTCGGCCAGCTTCGCCAGCTCCGCTGCGAAGGCCGGTTCGTTGGCCTGCTCTTCCTTGTGAAACCTCAGGTTCTCAAGCAAAAGCACGCGGCCGGGGATGAGCGCGGAGGCGAGGGCGCCTGTGTCGGGGCCGATGCAGTCCTGCGCGAAGACCACAGGGCGCCCCAACAGCTCGGCGAGCCGCTCCGCCACGGGCGCCAGAGACTGGGCGGGATCCCTCTTTCCCTTCGGGCGGCCCATGTGAGAGGCGGCCACGACGGAGCCTCCCGCCCTCAGGATGAGTTCGAGCGTCGGCAGGCTCTCCGCGATGCGGCGATCGTCGGCCACCGTCATCGCGCCGCCGGACCCGCCGGTCGTGAGGGGCACGTTGTAATCCACGCGCACGAAGACGCGCCGCCCCTTCACGTCGAGGTCCCTGACGGAGAGCTTTTTCATGGAGCGCGCATTATAAGAAGGCGCTTCAAGGAGTGTCAACGTGACGTGGCCGGCGGCGCGCGGCGGGCTGCGCCACGCCCGAGGCGTGGGGCTCGGGCCCAGAGAGGATCTCCGCCACCACGGCGCGGCGGCCTTCATCGAGGCGGCCGAAGATCGGATCCTCGGAGGAGATCCTGGCCTTCCTCATGAGACGCCGGAACGCCTCGCGGATCCGGTCCTTCATCCAGCCATCCTCGCGCCCGTACAGCGCGACGAGGTCCAGCAGCTCCTCGCGGCCGCCGATCTCCTGGACGGCCATCAGGATCTCGCCCAGCAGCCGCGCCCGGCCGCGGGCCACGTCCGCGAGGATCTCCTTGAGGCTGTCGAATGCGACGCGGCTGCCGGCCCGGGCGAGGTAGTAATGGGCCTTGGCGATGATCATGTCGCGCGCGAGCCCTTGGCTTGCTTCGTTCGCGGTGGCCGCGCGCTCCGATTCCAGCCGGTCGATGACTCCCTTGAGGTGATACAGCGCCGTGCGATCGCGCGACTCACCAAGGATGTCCACCATGAGGCCCAGCGGTACGACATCATCCACCTCGTCGAGGTACCGCGCCACGGTGCGTTCGCGCCCGCGGGCCACTTCCCTCAGCACCGACCCGACCCGCGCGCACGATGCCGCGTCGGCCGCCCGGGCCCGCAAGGACGCCACCAAAGTCGGGATCGCAGTCTCGCCCATGGAGGCCAGCAAGGTGGCGGCGCGGCGGTAGGTGAAGTAGTCCGGCGAATCCAGCTCGGCCAGCGCCTCGCGCGTCCCGAGCCCCGTCCCCTCGCGAGGAGGCCCGGTGAACCGCAGCGCGGCCTGCGCGAGCCTCGTGTCCAGGTCGGACAGGAGGCCAGCGGCGATCGCCCGCGCCTCGCTGGGCGGAAGCGAGGCGAGGACCTTGAGCGCCTCGAGCCTTACGTGGCGGTCCTCGCCGCCATGGTGCAGCAGCGCCAGGAGCGGGTCGAGCGCCTCGACGGTGCCGCTGTTGAACATATCCACCAGGGTAGCGACCGCCCGCAACCTCACCTCCACATCTGTCTCGCGCTCCAGCATGCCGCGCAGGCGGGTGACGCTCTCCTCCGTGGGATGCGCGGACAGCGCCGTCGCCGCGGCCGCGCGCACCGTGGGGCTGCGGTCGGCCAGCGCGAGAGTGATGGAGCGGCGGCCGCGGGGGTCGCCGACGCGTCCCAGGGCCGTGAGCACCGCGGCCCTCTTGCGCGGATCGGTGGAGGCGGCGCCAGCCAGCAGCGCCTCCACTGGCTTGCGGCCGTGGAGGGCCAGCAACGCGAGGGCCTGCTCGTCCTGGGCGGCGTCGCCGCTTCCGAGAAGCTCTACCAGGCGGGAGATCTCGTCGCTGAACGTCATCAACCGGGCCCGGATCGCGGATCTGTTGGGGGAGAACGAACGGGAGCTCATACTATCCTGGTCGGAAACGGAGTGTCAAACGACTATGATGGCCTCATGAAGCCGACCACCCCGATCACAGTGGCGACCCTGGTGGCGCTGGGGGCTTTCCCGGCTGCGGTCGCCGGCTCCCCCCCGCCGCCGGCCCGGTTGGGCCAGGCGGTACTTCCTTCCGGCCACGTCCTGCGGGTCGAGGTGGCCGATACCCCTGCCAAGCGCCAGCGAGGCTACATGTACCGCGAGAACATCTCGGACAGCGAGGGCATGGTCTTTCTGATGGAGTCGCTGGACTTCCACCCGTTCTGGATGAAGAACTGTCGGGTCGGCCTCGACATCATCTGGCTGGACGAAACCTGGAGGGTCGTGCACGTAGAGCGGGAACTGCAGCCCTGCAAGGATAGAGAACCATGCCCGAGCCATCAGCCGCTCCAGGCC
>JAWPNA010000380.1:0-14185 GCA_045402695.1 Acidobacteriota bacterium | reverse complement strand
GAGGACGACCTAACACGCGATGCTCATCATCCCTGAACGACTTGCTGCCACGTGCCGCGGAGTGCCGGAGCGCTCCGCCTGGCTCGAACGGCTGCCACACGTCGTCCGCGAGCTGCAGGCCCGGTGGACGCTGTCGTTGGGAGCCACGTTCGACGGCAGCGAGGTGAGTTGCGCGTGGGTCGCACCCGGTGTGCGCGGAGACGGTAGCCGCGCTGTGCTGAAACTCGGCATGCCGCACATGGAAGCGGCACACGAGATTCAGGCGATGCGCCTTTGGGATGGTGACCCGACGGTGCGGCTGCTCGAAGCCGATGCCGATGTCAACGCCATGCTGCTGGAGCAGTGCGAACCTGGCACGGCGCTTCGCGAACGGCCAGAGCTGGAACAGGATGTCGTTATCGCCGGGCTGCTCCGTCGACTCTGGCGCGGACCAGCGGCACCGCACCCCTTCCGTCCGCTCTCTAGAATGACCGCGCACTGGGCCGATGAGACGATGGCGGCCGCCCCCATCTGGCCCGATGCGGGGCTGATTCAATCAGGCCTCCGGTTGTTTGCGGAGCTGTCTCATCCGTCATCCTGTGACGTGTTGCTCGCCACCGATTTGCACGCGGGCAATGTCCTGCAGGCGCAGCGCAGGCCGTGGCTGGTGATCGATCCTAAGCCGTTCGTCGGGGATCGTGCCTACGACGCGACGCAACATCTCCTCAATTGCAGGGAGCGGATGCTGACTGCTCCGGACGCGACGATCCGGCGCTTTGCTGACCTCCTTGAGGTCGATCACGAACGCGTCCGGCTGTGGATGTTTGCACGCGCAGCGGCCGAGCCCCGTGACATCTGGGACGACGACTCGATCGCCTTGGCGAGGGTGCTGGAGTGAGAGCGCAGCGGCAAGTCGGCGGCCCAACACCATGAACCCGGCGGTGGGCGTCGGGCTCGGCGCGGTCTTCGTCCGCACACTTGCCCACCCCGGGTTATGGTGGCGTTCGGCCGATCCAGAGTCCGCCGGTCAGCGGAGAGACGGAGCGATGAGACGCGAGATACTGGCGTGAGTGGTAATATCAACTCTCCGATCAGCGTTCGCATGGCGCCCTGCGAACGCTAATCGAAGAGCCGACTGCGCGTTTCATGCAACTTGAGGGAGAAAGTAAATGACCGCCAAAGACATCGTCGCCGAGCTCAAGAAGCTCGGCAACGCACAAACCAAGAAAACCTGGATGACCCACGGCGCCCAGGAGCCGTGCCTCGGCGTCAAGGTCGAGGACATGAAGAAGATCCAGAAACGCGTCAAGATGGACTACCAGCTCGCTATGGATCTCTACGACACCGGCATCGCCGACGCGATGTACCTCGCCGGACTGATCGCGGACGACGCGAAGATGACCAAGAAGGACCTACAAAAGTGGATCGAAGGCGCCAGCTGGGGCATGGTCGCCGAATTCACGGTCCCGTGGGTGGCGTCCGCGAGCCCGCATGGTCGAGAGATTGCCTTGAAGTGGATCGAATCCAAGGACGAAGTCATCGCCTCGGCCGGCTGGCAGACCTACAGCAGCATGGTCGCCATCAAGGAGGACGCGGACCTCGACCTTGCCGAGATCAAGTCGCTCCTGAAGCGCGTGGCGAAGTCGATCCACCAGCAGCCCAATCGCGTCAAGTACGTGATGAACAGTTTCGTCATCGCCGTCGCATGCTACGTCGAACCGCTCCACAAGCTCGCGGTCGATACGGCCAACGGCATCGGCAAGGTCGCCGTCGACCTGGTCGGGGCGTGCAAGACTCCGTTCGCGCCCGATCATATCAAGAAATTCGAAGCACGCAGCGCGATCGGCAAGAAGCGCAAGTCGCCGAAGTGTTGATCGGACTGTCGAGGCCCGCGTAGCAGGATCCACTATGACCGCGCACAAAGTGTCCGCGCACGGGTTCAGCGCAATCAGTAGAAGCGTGGCGGCAATCCTCGGAAAGTCAAAACCCTGAAAAGGGACACCGTCGATGTCATGGCCGAACCAGGCGCTGCAGCAGACGGCGGCCGCGATGCTGGTTTCCCTGGTCTTTCTCTCAGCGCGCGGCCACCGCTGCTGAGCTTTAGCGTTCGGCGGCGGAAGGATACCAGAAAGGAGACGCTGATGTCGGAGAAGAAAGCTCCGGACAAACTCGCCCACGCGAAGCGCACGCAAAAGTCCGCCATGAGCACCACCAAGCAGGCCGCGAAGAAGGCGGCCCCGCGCGCAGACAAGGCGGACGGAGAAAGCGCCTTGCTCGCAAAGATCGCCGCGATGCCGGGACCGTATCGGGCCATGGGCGAGCGGCTCCATGCTATCATCAAAGCCAGCGCGCCAGCCCTCTCGCCGAAAGTCTGGTACGGGATGCCCGCGTACGCCAAGGACGGCAAGGTCGTCTGCTTCTTCCGCGGCGCGCAGATGTTCAAAGAGAGGTACATGACGCTCGGCTTCAGCGACAAGGCGAACCTCGACGAAGGCGCCCTGTGGCCGACCGCCTTCGCGCTGAAGGAGTTGACTGCCGCCGAAGAGGCAAGGATCGGCGCGCTCGTGAAGAAAGCGGTGAGCTGAGGCGGGTGTCCTTCCGACTCGAACCTGACGGCGACGGCACGCGCCTCGTTTTCGAGCACTCCGGTTTCGACCTCTCCCAGCCGTGGAGCGATCAGGCGGTCCAGGGGGCGGAGTTTGGCTGGGCGAGAATGCTCGAACGTTGCCAAGAGGCGCTTGCGGGCTCGGTAGCCCAACGCAAATAGGAGCGCCGCCGAACCAAGCGCTGCACCTGACCGCGGCGGCATCTCGGCTCTCGCGCGGCATACTGTGTCTTCAGCCACCGCGGCAGGTGAGCTTCATCGTTAGGGGAGCAGCCGACAAGGCTGCGAGTCCGGTGGGGTGAAAGTCCCCACACCGTCAGTTGCTCGATTCGGACGGTTAGCATATCCGGGACGTGGGAAGGCAACGAGCCACGGGAGGGCCGGATGTAGAAGCCACGGCCGCCCTGGGCGCAGTGATGCCCAGCGGTGGGAGCGACCTGAGTGGCGAGCAAAACTGGAGGCCCGAACAATCCGGAATGACTGCAGCCCCCAAAACGCGTCCGTACCGAAGTCGCTGTACGGGTGAAGCGAGGTGCCGACCCGAGCCTAACGCGGGGAAGGCCGATGTCCCATGGGAAGAAACGAGCGCGAGCACCATGGGGACTGCCGGGGTAGGGGGTCCGAGCATCCAGGGAAGGATTCGCAGAGATAACGTCGGGAAGGGCCACGTCGCAGCCGGGGCTGGCAGCAACCGGCACAGACCCCTGGACCGAGGCTGGGGCCGAAGGCGAGGGGAGGGGCGTGGTCTGGCGCATGAGCCCGTAGGAGCGAGGACGGAGGGGTAACGCCCTTCGAGGCGGCTCTGGAGGTCGCCCCGGTGGAGGTAACGCCTTCAGCGGGCAAAGGGGCTCTGGGCACTTGGCGGTTCCACGTGCGGGAGGCACCCGGACGCAGAGCCGCAGATAGGTGCCAACCGAGGCGGGGACGATCGTGGGAGCAAACCGAGGTCGGGAGAGGCGGATGTGAGCCAGCACTTGAGCATCGCTGACGGCGGGAAGGCTGCCGCGGGAGAGCCGAGATCAGAACCGGACTCGGGAAATCCGACCGTCCGGGATCGCAGGGGGGCTTGTGGAGACCTGGGCCGGGGCGGTACCGTGAACCTACCCGGAAACTGACGGTCTGGGGTGGGAGGCGGTTACTCTTCGGTTGCGCGCGCCACATTTCTATCCCGACCGGCGGGAGGGACTATTGACCTCAAGGCTTGTTTCCGGCGCGGTGCGGGTCGTCGCTGTGGCCGTCGTGATGTTCCTGGCAATCATCTATCTGAAACTCGGTTACTTCATCATCTTCCTATTTCCGCTTGGGGCGCTGACAGCGGTTCTCCTCACCCGCAAACAGCGCGCAGGATACTCGTCAGTCTGGTCTTCCCTCGTCGCTATCGTGGTCTACTGCGCTGCCACTGCTCTCGTGTGGTCTGCGGCGATTCAGAACCGAGATGAGATGCGTGAACTCAAGTGGGAGGTTCTCGAGAGTCCCAGGCAGACTGGCCCGGAGGTTCGGCTGTATCTCGGCGACAGCAGCTACCTCTACTCGTACTCAGCCGAGCTCGCCGACTACGTTCGATCACGACACAATGAGACGATCCCCGTTTCGCTCCCAGTCTCGCGAACTCTGGGCTGCTTTCAAAGCGTTGGCTTTCCCCGAATCGAAGGCTGGGGAATCGTGCCGCTCGCTGGGTACGGATCAGGCACCGGACCCGGCCCGTGGGAGGACCACTGGTGGTGCCCTTGAAGTCCGCCGCCTAGCTACAGCATGCAGCGGACGGCGCTTCGCGCCGCCGCTGATGCTGAGCGTAGGCGGACGGAAGAAAGGAGGTTCAGGATGGCAGACCGTTCTCGCCTTCGAATCAAATTCGCCGGAATCGAATTCGAGGCATCAACCCTCGTGGCCACTACAGCTGCCGTTCTGACCCTGGTAGCGGGAGTTCTTAGCCTACTTCAAAACACCGCGAGGAGCTTCGATTTCGCTACAAAAGACAATGCGGCCGTTGCAAGCGCGCTCGAGAAGCGAATCTCAACAATGCAGGCAGACCTTACGCGCCTGGGTTCTGAGCTCCAGACCATCCAACAACTCCCGTCTGGTTCGCGACCACCGGCGGAAGTACAGGCACTGACAGTGCAGATTGGCGGTCTCGACAAGCGATTGAGCGGAATCGAGGCAGCGGTCGTTGAAAGTCCAGATAAGGCTCTCGCGGTGCCCATGCTTCGCAAGGATATCGAGAATCTCCGTGCTTCATATCAATCCGAGATTTCAGCTGCACGCGAGGAAGTCAACAGGCTTTATGATCTCAACAAGTGGTTCATAGGTTTAATGATCACCATGGCGATCGGCATCCTCGGTTTGGCCCTCGGGAATGTCGTACAGGGCCGCAAGGATCCCGACGGGGCAAAATCGAGTTCGGGCTAGGCCCGATGGCCGCCTGACCCGCGTTTGCAGCCGTCGGCGGCCGGCACGACGAGGAGCCGCCGTGGCTGAAGCGCAACCGTTAGGCGGACACAAGACGATGCAGCAGGCCAAGCACATCGGAATCGTTGCGGTCAGCGCCGAGGGCGCCGCCCTCTGCTACCGCACGATATGTGTCGAAGGCGCTGCCGTTGTCGGTCCGCACGATCATCCTGAGATCACCATGCACACGTACTCCATCGCCGATTACATGCGCCACGTCGAGGCGAATCGATGAGACGAGGCCGGGCGACTATTGCTATCCTCGGCGCACAAACTGGTTCGGGCAGGCGCGCAGCTTCTGATTTGCCCGGACAACACCCTTCATCAGGCGCTGGACCTCGTTCGTGAGCAATCACCCGCGCCCTGGCTCCATATCGCCGAGGAAGTTGCTGCGGTCGCTGCGGCGCGACGTTACGAGCGGCTCGGGATTCTGGGGACCTGTCACCTGATGGAGGGACCGGTCTATGCCGCGAAGCTCGCTACGCGGGGCATCGCGTACGAGATACCGGACGCCGGCGACCGTGAACGCATCAACACCATCATCTTCAACGAGTTGGTGTACGGACGTTTTGAGCCGAGTTCCAGACGGTACCTTCAAAGCGTTATTGAGGCGCTTGGCGCTCGCGCGTGCGATGCGGTCGTCCTCGGCTGCACGGAGATCCCGCTACTCCTCACTGAGGGCGAATCGCCACTGCCAGCCGTCGATTCGGCGCGCATCCTCTCGCACGCCGCTTGCGGCTGATCGTCAGGCCGTTGGGCCGACACCGAGCCTTGGTATGAAAGGAGGGTCGCATGACCCGACACGAGAAGGTTCTGGCAGCCGCTCTCCTCGCGGTCCTGGTGGCCCTCATTCTCGTCGGGGTTGTCAGCGGAACGATCGTTCGTCACTCGGTCCAGGTGCTACCGGTGTTAGTTGCCACGTTAGTCGTTATGCTCCGTCCGAGCTGGAGCGCGTATGCCGTGGTGCCAGTATTCGCCTTCTGGCTCTTCATCATGTTACTGATCTGGCTCTATCTTCTCGGCCTCGCGAGCGTGGTCACCGGTCACTTCACGCCGGCCGAGATCGCCCTCACAGTTGTTATCGGGCTTGCGTGTTCCCTCGGCCTTGGCGCGTCGGTGCGCAGGGCCTCACTTTCGAGCTGGAGGGCAGGGGCTGCCGTGTTTCTGATGTTCGGCACGCTCCAAGTCGGCGCGATGTGGTTGAGCCTCCAGCCAGCCTTTGCGGGCCGCTGACATGTGGGAACGGAGGCGCACATCTTGGCGGGGACGTGGCTTGCCCTCACATGCGAGGGCCATCGGGCGGCCCAACACGCTGCACGCGGTGGCGGGCGTCGGGCTCGGCGCGCTTCGTCCGCACTCTCGCCCGCCACTGGTGAGCGTGGACGTTGGGCAGCACGAAGAGGAAGGATCGCTGCGGGCAGGCGAGATGGCGGACCCGAAGGTTGCGGTCTTCTTCTACGGCTCCTACATGAATCGTGCCGTCCTCAAGGAGGCTGGCCTCGCTCCCGAACAATTCGAGGTCGCAAAGCTAACCGGATTCGAAATCGAGATCCGCCCGCTTGCCAACTTGACGCCGTCGGATACGGGCTGTACCTATGGCCTCCTCACCCTCGCCACTCATGAGGAGCTGGAGAGGCTGTACGCTCATGCTCGCGAGGTGCTATGCGGGACCTACTTGCCGCGCGCAGTGGTCGTCGAAGTGCGAGGCGGTGGGCTCCAGCCGGCGCTGTGCTACATCGCTCCCTCCCTCGAGCCGCGTCCTGCTGCTAACGAATACATCGATCGGGTGGTTGCACCCGCCAGGCAGCACGGCTTTCCGCTGTGGTATCTCGAGCGCCTCGAATCGTTCCGGTCCGGGGCGGGCAGGTGAGCACCGATCCGTTGGCCTACTGATTTCAGAATTCAGTTCTTTGGTTGAGAGACAGACTGAGTAGCTTCAAGCTCTACGAGGGTCGAGTGACGAAGAGCCGGCTTTGTTCACGGTCGCACGCACGACGCGCAAGCATACGACAAGGTTCCGACGTTGGGTGCACGCACGGCGTCGGGTTGATTCGTGGTCGAGGCGGTGGCCTTTGAGCGGCTGGCCAGGTTCCGTCGTGCGGGGCTCGAAGCGAGGCTGGCTCGCATGAGCTGGGTTGCAAGGTCCGAAGGCGGTGCTACGGGTTCGCCAGCCGACAGCATGAACCAGGCGGCGAAACAGCACTGAGCAAGTGCGGCGCGATGAGCGAAAGCTGCGCGCCGCGGGTTATGCTGAGCCGGACAAGGTCGAATCCTATGCGAACCGACGACTCATACGACGCGCGCGTGGCGCAGATCTTGGCAGAGCTGAGGATCCCTGCATCGTACGGCGTGGACAGGACCATGCCGTCCTATGCCGAGGCCAAGGACCTCGTGTCGGTCGGCATGGACATCCACGGACGGGACCGGCAACTTACGCCGCATGCTGCGGGTCGGTGGACCGAACTCCGGGCCGCAGCGCATCAGGATGGCATCGTGTTGTTGCTTGTCTCTGCCTTTCGGAGCCTGGAGTATCAGCGGCAGATTTTGGAGCGGAAGATCAGGGCCGGCGAGTCGCTCGAGCGAGTGTTGAAGGTGAACGCGCCTCCGGGCTACAGCGAGCACCACACGGGCAGAGCCGTCGACCTCACGACGCCAGACTGCCCGCCGCTTGCCGAGGAGTTCGAGGCGACTGCTGCATTCGCCTGGCTCGCCCGCCACGCGCATCGCTTCGGCTTCGCCATGACGTATCCGCGTGAGAATCGGTTTGGAGTAGCCTACGAGCCGTGGCACTGGGCCGTCCAAGAATAGGCCGGCTAACGACCCGCTGCAGACGCCGGCGGGCGGCAGGTGCGGGGTGGATTCACCAGGGCCATTCGCCCGCCGCGGCCGAGCGGGAGCGTTGGGCCGGCAAAATGGGCGGGTCTCGGGGCCAGTGGCAGACTGGCCCGGTGAGTCCCACGGTGTTTCGTGCAGGAGGTCTGCGGTTCTACTTTTTCTCGCGCGAGGAGCCTCATCTCCATGTTCACGTGCAGGGTTCCGGAGGCGAAGCAGAGTTTTGGTTGGAACCGAAGGTCGAACTGGCGCAGAATGACGGTATGAGCCAGCGGTCAGTAGCCGCAGCTCTTCGCCTTGTCCGGGAGCATGAGGATGAAAACCGTAGGGCGTGGAAAAAGCACTTCAGCCGTTGAAGTCACGAACATCTCTGGACTCGGATTCTGGCTGCTCATCAACGAGCGAGAGCTGTTCGTGCCCTACGAGCACTTCCCTTGGTTCAAGGAGGCTGCGATCGGTCAACTTCTCCAGGTTGAGATGCCGAACCCCGATCATCTCTATTGGCCTGATCTTGATGTAGACCTTGCGGTCGAGTCCATCAAACATCCGGAGCTGTTTCCCCTTGTTAGTAAAGCGTGGCCCAACAACACGCTGCAGCGGAAGCGCGCCCAAACGGGACTCCGTAGAAAGTCGAGTTCACGCGGCGCGCGCCGCTGAGCGCCAACGTTGACCCGGCGCTACAGTCCGCGGGCCCAACGCACGTTCGCGCCCGGCTCGTTTCACCAGGAGCTCCTTTATGGCCAAGAAGATCCTGATTGCCCTTGCGGTCCTGTTCGTCGTTCTATGCGTCGTGTGCGTCGTCATCAGCCTGCAGCCCAGCACCTTCTCCGTGCAGCGGTCCGTGACCATGGCTGCGCCGCCGTCGAAGGTGTTCGCCCAGGTTAACGACCTCCAGGCTTGGGACGCTTGGTCGCCTTGGATAGAGCTCGACCCGAACCCGAAGAAGACCATGTCGACCCCGTCCGCGGGCAAGGGAGCCACCTTCACGTGGGCCGGCAACGACAAGATCGGCGAGGGTAGCCTGACGATCCTGCACAGCAAACCGTACGAGCTGGTCGATATCGAGCAGGTGTTCATCAGGCCGTTCGCGGGCAAGGCTCGGATGGCATTCACGTTTGCGTCGGTGGGCGACGGGACCAAGGTGACTTGGAAGATGGACGGGACCAACGACTTCATCGGAAAGGCCATGTGCATGGTCATGGACATGGACGCCATGCTGGGCAAGGACTTCGACCAAGGCCTGGCCAACATGAAGGCCGTCGTCGAGTAGGGCGCCGCGGCCTTGGAACCGCCGGCGCCGCCCGATTCTCCCGTGACCCGGGCGGGGCGTGAGTTCCGCGCACTCATGCCGAATCTGAGGGAATGGGGGCAGGCGCACCGGAGCGACACGGCCGTCCTTGGTAAGGGGCTTCGTCCCGTCGGGGGTCCGGCTGCCTGTCGAGGACGCCGATCAATACGTCAGCTCGCTTGGGACGGCTCCTCAGCCGGGGCTGCTGTTCACCACGGGCGACAAACCGTCGCATCAACAGGGCGACATACTGAAGGACGGCCGCGAGATCATCATCATCGAGGCGCTCAAGCCGATGGTGTACTTCTGCGAGACGAGCTGATGACCCCGCTTCCGGGACCCCCGGGCGCAGATGCCCCTGCCTCCAGCGGATCAATCCTCTCCGGCTCGCAGGCGGTGGTATGATCTCCGGGCGTGCGCAACGTCGCCGGCAAGTGATTGGTGGAACCAAGGAGACGAAAATGAACAGACCACGTCACGTAGGACCGATGATGTACGTGTCACGCA
This sequence comes from Acidobacteriota bacterium, assembly GCA_045402695.1. Lineage (GTDB taxonomy): Bacteria > Acidobacteriota > Polarisedimenticolia > JACPZX01 > DASXTC01 > JAWPNA01. Next base: position 4,529 of record JAWPNA010000380.1, on the reverse strand, counting down.
TGAGCGTGTTCCTCAACCGCTGGTCCGCCGCGTATGAGGACGCGCGGTCCTCTCTGAGGTCCGAAGGAGGGTATCTGCTCCCGTACCAGGACCAGTTCTTCCTGGCCGAGGGCGGGGCGATCGAGGAGCTCGGGCTCGACCCCGCGGATCCCGATTGGGAACGGATCGGATGGGACTGGGTGCGGCCGCTCGATCCGGAGGCCTGGGAGCGCCTCAAGCGGAAACGGGAGCTGGCGGCTTGAAGGGGCGTCGCTGTTGCGCCGCCGCATGAGACAGATTAAGGAGATGACCATGAGCAGAAGAGGCATCCTCCTGATGGCCGCTCTGAGCAGCCTGGTTCAGCCCGTGATGGGTCAGGCGACCTCGCCCGGAAGCGCCTCGATCCAGAAGCTGTCGTGGCTGGCCGGGTGCTGGGAGGGCGGGCAGGGGGAACGGCGCATCGAGGAGCAATGGATGGCTCCCCGGGGCGGCGCGATGCTCGGCATGGGCCGCACCGTGAACGGAGCGAGGCTGGTCGAGCACGAGACGATGATCATCCGGGAAGAGCAGGCGAGCCTCACCTTCACGGCGAGGCCTTCCGGTCAGCAGCAGGCGACCTTCGTCGCGATCGAGCTGACCGATGCGTCCGTGGTTTTCGAGAACCCGGCGCACGATTTCCCGCAGCGCGTCATCTACCGAAGGCAGAGCGACGGCTCGCTGCTCGCCCGCATCGAAGGCACTAAGGACGGCAAGCTCTCTGGGATCGATTTCCCCATGCGGCGCGCAGTGTGCGCGGGGTCCGACCCCACCTCTCAATGACATTATCCTGGCCGAGGTCGCGAAGAAGACCATGATCGTCCTCGTGGTAACAGTACCTCACGACGAACCACGCAGCCGCGGCGCCGCCCGAAGCGTGAGATGATCGGTCGCCTGTGGCGCGGCTGGACGACGCGCGAGAAGGCGGATAGCTACGAGGAACTGCTGCGCAAGAGGATCCTGCCGGGAATCCACCGGGTGGACGGGTACAAGGGGGCGTTCCTGATGCGGCACGATGACGGCGAGGAGGTGGAGTTCGTGACGCTGACCTTCTTCGAATCGATGGAGGCGGTATGCGCCTTCGCGGGCGCGGACCACGCCATCGCCGTCGTGCCGGCGGAGGCGAGAGAGCTGCTGCTGAGGTTCGACCGGACATCTCGACACTACGAGGTGGTGATCGAACCTTAAGGATATGGACCTTCGTGTTGTCCACCGACCCGTCCGGCAACCGGATGGGATTGGTCAAGGGGTGACGCCCTCGGATCCGGTGCCGGGAGGGCCGCGGCGCGCAAGGATCGCCCAGTTGTTGGCAGCCCACGGCGTCAGCCGGAGCACTGGTATGTCCAGCAAGTGTTGCGCGCATCCCACCAGGCCGGGAAAGCGCAGGGCGGCCCTGACGACTTGGTTGTTCACCGAGAAGACGGGTTCCCTGTCAACGTACTCCAGCCCGAGTCTCTCGAGGATCTGCAGCCATTGGTTGAGGGAGCGGAAGCGGACGTTGTCCGCCGTCCTCTGTTCGCGCAACGCGTCGGTGAAGAGAAAAGCCCCGCCCGGCCGCAGCACGTTGCAGAGAGCCCGCAGCGTCCGAATCAAGATCTCGTCATCCACGATGTGGTAGAGCACGTCGATCGTCGTGATGAGGTCCTGCCGGCCCAGGTCCGGAAGAGCCGAAGCGTCTTTCGAGAGATCCGCGCAGACGTACCTCCTCCTGGGATGATCGGCTTGCAGCCGCGCGATGATTTCGGGAACGATGTCGATGCCGGCGATGCTCGTGCCGCCCAGGCTCTCCCAGAGATCCTCGAAGTACCCGGTCCCGCACCCGAAGTCGAGCACACGGCTGCCCGTAAGATCGACGCCGCTTCTTCTCAAGAGCCGCAGGTAGGCCCTCCGCTTGCCACGGTACAGCCATCGCTGCCATCTCGGGGGAGCCCCCGAGGTGCCGATGCCTTGCAGGCCGAGCCGGCCGGCGGGCGCCGTGCTCTTCTCGCAGATGGCGTACAGGTCCAACGCCTCCTCCAGACGATGCTCCTCCAGGCGGTAGTGCTTCGACGGTGACACGCCCGATCCGTTGGTCGTGATGGTTGCGATTAGCTCCGGCGAGACGACCAGAGAACGGCCCCCGATCCGGCTCGCCATCCGCCCGAGCCGGCGCACCGGACCTCCCCAGGGGCCGCCGAAGAAATGTGGCCAGGGGTCCGCCATGACCCGGCGGCGCTCGATCAGGTTGGACACCTTCTCGCCGTGCAGACCGAGGATCCGCACCCTCCCGAATGCTTCGGAAAGGCGCTCGCGCAGAGCCTCCTCCTCGTATTCGCGCAGGTGCTCCTCGTTCCATGGCATCTGCCTGAAGAACAGCCGGCTTCTCGCCTGGGGTGTGGATACCAGAAGCACGCCTCTGGGACGGAGCACGCGGCGGATTTCGCGCAGGAAAGCGCGATCATCCCAGACATGCTCGATCACCTGAAAGGTGACCACTACGTCCATAGACTCCGCTCTCAAGGGCAGCTTCAGCCCGTCGGCCTGCACCGCGGCGACTCCCGCCTCCGCGCGGGCCTGCGCCGCGTGCGCGAACTGCAAGTCGACACCCAGGAAAGAGCGGGCCGCGGGAGCGATCCGCAGGCTGCCGTACCCGCGGTTCATGCCGATCTCGATCACGTCCTTGCCGGCCAGAAACGGCAGCGCCCACTCGTAGGCGGCCAGGTGACGGGCGTGCAGCAGGCGCGCCGCCGCCTCCTCGAAACCGACCGGTGCCGGCGCGGCGGGCGGGACGAGAAGCTCGGCCGCGATGCGCTTCAGGGCTTTCATCGGGATGCTCCGGATCCGGTCATGACTTCGATCCCAGCACGAGGGCGGTTACGACACCGCGCCTGAGCCGCCGCCACCTCTCCATGACGTTGTCCTGGCCGAGGTTGCGAAGAAGGCCATGATAGTCCTTGCGGTAACAGTACCTCACGACGAACCATGCAGCCGCGACGCCGCCCGAGGCTGCCAGGCAGAGCCGCGCTGCCCGCGCGGCCGGACCGGAAGGGTCCGACCCCATCAGCGCCGGCAGACCTGGCGCGACGCGCGCGGCCAGTCCGGCGGCTGCGAGCGCGGCCAGTCCCGCCAGCGCTCCCGGCCCGATGGCGGCAACCACCCTGGAGATCTCCGCCCCGGCCGCGCGGCAGGAGACCAGGCTCATCGTGATGGCCGCGGTGCCCAGGACGGCCGATGTGGCCACGGCGACTCCCGTCACCCCGAAGCGAGCCCCGAGGGCGACCGAAAAGAGAAGCACCGGCGCCACCACCGCCCCGAAGTAGAAGGATGTGCGCGCGCGGCCCGTCGCCAGCAGCACCTGGTTGGCCGGGGATCCGATCGACCTGAACAGGACGAAGGGCAGCAGGATCTGGATGAGTGGGACGGCGGCTCCCCAGCGCTCCTCTCCGTAAAGCAGCGCGACGAGATCGGGCGTGGTGACGAACAGGATGGCGATCGCGGGCACGGCCAGGATCGCCACCATCCGGAGCATCTTGGTGAAGACGTCGGCCAGCCGCGCGGGATCCTCCTGCAGCCCCGAGAACGTGGGGAAGGCGACGCGCGCCACGATCCAGACTCCCGCCTCCACGGGCCAGTTGGCGATCCGGTAGGCCATCGAGTAGATGCCGAGGGCATGCTGCCCCAGCACCTTCCCGGTGATCATGTAGTCGCCGTTCAGGCAGACATAGGTGCCGAGGTCCGAGCCGAGGACGTACCTGCCGTAGCCGAAGATCTCCTTCCACAGATCGAGGCGTGGATGAAACTTCGGCCTGAAAGGGTGCAGGCGCCCCAGCAACGCGACCCTGAGAACAGCCTGCGCGGGCGCGTGCACCACCAGACTCCAGAACCCGAACCCGGCCAGCGCGAGCAGGACCGACACGACGGCGCTGCTGATGGCCACCAGCGCGTCCACCAGCGCCAGCCGTCCAAAGGCGATCTCGCGCGTCAGCAGCACTGCGTTGACGGTGCCGGCTGAGCCGATGAGGAATCCGGCCGCGTAGAGGCCCATGATGGGAACCACGTCGCGGTCGCCGTAGAAAGCCGCCACACAGACGGCGACGACCATGGAGAGCGCCGCGATCGCCGCGGCCACGGTGATGTTGAGCCAGAAGGCGGCCTGGCACAGCTCTTCGATGCCATCGCGCCGCTGCACGAGGGTGGCGGCCACCCCCGTGTTCCCGAACAGCGCGATCACCTCCCAGGCCACGGCCGCGATCGCGACCTTCCCGAAGTGCTCCGGCAGCAGCAGACGCGCCAGCGCGACCGTGGCCGCGAACTGCGTCGCGCGCGTGGCGATCTGACCGATGGCGAGCCACGGGCCCTGCGCTCTTGCCCGCGCGACCGGCTCGCTCATGATGCTTCACCGCCGCGCGCGGCGGCCGCGCGGCGGCCGGACGTGGCCGCCTCCCGCCACACGGACCGCAGCGCGCTGACCGACCGATCCAGCTTGTGGTGCGCGACGATGTGAGCGCGGGCCGCTTCCCCGAGAGAGCGCGCGC
>JAWPNA010000217.1:0-3731 GCA_045402695.1 Acidobacteriota bacterium | reverse complement strand
CGGACGGCGCTTGCGCCCCCGCGGTCAGCGTCGACAGGCCCGTGAGCAGCAGGAGCGTTGCCGTGTTGCGCATAGTTCTCTCAGTATGAACTGATTAGTCGAACCGGTTATCCTTACCCGCATGGCCGAGACCGTCGAGTTCCGCAGCAATGGCAGCCTCGCGTCGGGGTATCTCGCAAAGCCCTCGACCGGTTCGGGCCCCGGGGTCCTCGTCATCCAGGAATGGTGGGGCCTCGACACGGGCATCAAGGAGATGGCCGATCGCCTGGGCGCCGCCGGCTTCGTGGCGCTTGCGCCGGATCTCTACCACGGACAAGTGGCCGCGCACGATGAGATGGACAAGGCCTCGCACTTGATGCAAAGCCTCCCACCGGACCGTGCAGGCCGCGACATGAGCGGCGCCATTGACTACCTCGCGAGCCACAGCGCGGTCACCAGCACAGGCTTTGGCGTCGTGGGCTTCTGCATGGGCGGAATGCTCTCGTTCATCATCGCCGCCAATCGTCCCGACAAGGTCAAGGCCGTCGTGCCCTTCTACGGATTCCCCCAGGGCCCCGCCGAACCGGACTGGTCAACGCTCACGGCGTCGATCAGTGGGCACATGGCGGAGAACGATAGCTTCTTTCCTCCCGCCGCGGCACATGCGCTCGAAGCCAAGCTGCGCGGCATGGGGAAGACGGTCACGCTGAAGGTCCACCCCGGCACGGGCCACGCGTTCATGGCACCGCACAACGCGCTGGGCACACTCAACGCAACACTCGCCGCCCAGATCTGGCCCGAGGTCGTTTCGTTTCTGAAAGACACCCTGCGGTAGCGGTTTGGAGTTGGGAGTTGGTGGTTGGGAGTTGGGAGTTGAGCGATGCCCTATCCAGTATCAGTGAGCGTGCAGCCGGCACTCGTGAATCGGAACCGCCTGACGACGGCGTTCCGGCTGATTCTGGCGATTCCCCATCTGATCCTGGTCGGGGGCTTCGGGATTGGCGTGGCGGCGAGCCGTAACAACACGTCGACGAGCACTGGCGGTGAAAGCGGCCTGCTCGGCGCGGTCGCTGCGTTCCTGGCGATCGTGAGCTGGTTCACCATCCTCATCGCCGGCACGCACATCATCGGCATCCGGCAGTTCACCACGTTTTACATGCGCTGGCGCGTGCGGGCGCTGTCGTATTTCATGCTGCTCGAGGACGAGTACCCGCCCTTTGGCGATGCGCCGTATCCCGCGTCGCTCGACGTGGTCGACCCTGCCGGCCCGCGGGATCGCCTGACCGTCGCCCTGCGGCTCATCCTCGCCATCCCGCACCTGTTCGTGCTGCTATTCGTGGTCATCGCGTCGACGTTCACGACGATTGCCGCGTGGTTCATCATTCTCTTTACCGGCACCTATCCCGAAGGGCTGTACGACTTCGGCGTCGGTGCCCTCAGGTGGAGGCTTCGGGTCGAGGCGTACATGCTGCTGCTCGTAGACGAGTACCCGCCGTTCTCCCTGACGTAATGGCCGAACAGACCCTCCAGAACTTCTGTGGACCTGCTGGCATCACATTCCGGCCAGGCGCGACTGGCGGAACCGGGACATCGCCTCGTAGATATCGCGCCGCGCGCGGTTCATGTTCCCGAGCGGGCGATGCTCGGCAAGGCAGTGCCAGGGGTTGAATGACGTGTGCTCGCAGGCCAGATCGCGGCCGGGCACATCGATGTCCTGGCGCGGGATGCGCACCTGCGCCACGCGAAGGTAAGGCGATTCGCGCTCCTTCCACTCCACGCTCGCATCCTCGATGGGCATCGTGTGGGCGTCGGTCTGAAACTGGACGAAAAAGTCGAAGCGGCCTTCGTCCGTCGAAAGACGCCGCCTTAGCTCATCGTGCAGATAGGTGTCGGTCAGCGTCGGCCTCTCTCCGCGCACGGGGGCTGCCGGCCGGACGATGTACTTGACGGCCCGGCCGGCACCAAACTGGTACGGCGTGGCGCTCCAATAGGAAATGTCGAGGTGACTGGGCGGGTTCTGCCGCGAGGCAAACGCGATCCGCGCCGCTTTCGGATGCGACAGGAAGTAGAGGGCCCTTCTCATCGATCCCGCTTCAACGGCGCGAAGAAGCTCCAGGAACTCCTTGGTCCCTGGGACCATCATCACGGGATGACTGTTGAGCACGAAATCCTGCGTCGCCTCGCCTGGTGTGAGGTTCTTGGCCTCCACGCCGCGCAGCTTGATCGACATCCCGCGGACGTCTTTGTCGCGGTCCTAGGCGGAGGACGCGTTGGCAAACCGAATCCAGGCCGCATAGCTCCGCGGCTGACGGAAGACGCCGACTTCGAGGTCGCTCTGCAGGCCGTTGACGACGGTGAACTCGGCCTCCACACAGCCGGAGTGCCTGGCCTGGTTGAACCGTCGAATCGAGCCGGTCGGATGCCGTTTGGCGCTGGCCGCCTCGAGGAAGGCGACAAACTCAGCCGTAACGGCGCGCTCGTCGGGTGCGATGGTTTCGCGCGCGAGGTCCCGGGCCGACGTGGGCATGACGCAGGCACCTTCCGGTGTTGCCGTGGGCGCATCATATACCTATGGAATCCCTCTTCCTGGTGACGTGTCCCTATTGTGGTGAAGACGTCGAGATTTACCTCGAGCCGGAGATTCGAGGCTTGCTCATCCAGGACTGCGAGGTGTGCTGCAACCCCTGGCAGCTTCGTGTGTCAGCGGAGGACGAAGACGGCGAACGATACGTCGACGTGAGCCGGGCCGACGGCTCGGATTGACTGAAGTGGCGGTTCATCGTCTGGTCACGGTTGGTTTTTCGTCACGACTTTGTCAGCCTGTCTAGCGCGCCGAGGTGCGCGTACTCAGGAATCCTGGAAAAATCCTCGCTGGAGCACGCGTCGAGCCCGGCCATGAGCACATTACAGAAGTGGCATGCCGATTGGATCAGCGACGCGCAGCACATCATGACTGTTCGCGTTGAAACCTTCGATGCCCTGGTCGGTACCTCCAACCGGCTCCTCCCCACCCTTCGCACTCTTTCGACAGCCGCTACGGCGATGTTGACGTCCTGGTGGCGCCGGCGATCGGCGCAGGTGATGAGCGACGAGTGGATGAACGAGTACCGCTGGTCGTCCCGAGGCCGGTAGGCACGAAGACTTCGCTGATTTCTTCGTGCCCTTCGTGACCAGGCGCACCCTAGGCGCTGGCGCTCTCGACTAAAATCGGGGGCCATGAATCTGGCCGTTGAGGGGCTCGTCGACCGGGCGGCAGCCCTGGTCCCCATGCTGCGGGAAAACGCCGCCGCCGCCGAAAGAGCCCGGCGCGTCCCCCAGGAAAGCTTCGATGCCCTGAGCCGGGCCGGCGTCTTCAAGATGACGGCGCCGAAGGCCTACGGTGGCCCTGAGGCCGATTTCCAGACACAGTGCGACGTTTTGGCCGAGATCGCGCGGGGCTGCCCGTCGACCTCCTGGGTCGCGACGATCTTCAGCGCCATGTCCTGGCTGGCGGGCGTCTTCCCGGACGAGGCCCAGCAGGAGATCTTCGCTACGGGTGACCCCCGCATCAGCGGCGTGTTCTCCCCGACGGGCACGGCGGTCCCCAGAAGCGGCGGCCTCATCGTCAACGGCCGCTGGGGGTTCAACACCGGTTGCCACGGTGCGGAATGGACGGTGCTGAACGCCGTCGCCGAGGGCGGCATGCCGACGTGCGTGATCGCCAGAAGCCAGGACCTGACGATTCTCGACGACTGGCACGCGAGCGGAATGGC
>JAWPNA010000345.1:0-7846 GCA_045402695.1 Acidobacteriota bacterium | reverse complement strand
GCTGGCCGGCACGCGGAGGAGCTGCTTGCGCTTGCCGTCCGCCAGGAGCTCGATGGTGTCGACTCCCTCCTTGCGGTGGAGCGCGTAGACGATCGCCCGACCTCCGGGAAGCCCCCACGGGTCGTGGAAGTCCACATCGTTCTTCTCGTCCCGGGTCAGGAGGACCTTGGGATCCCCGCCGCGAGCGGAGACTTCGAACATGTTGCCGCGGGGAATGGAGTAGACGATCCGGTCGTCCGGGAGCCAGCTCCCTCCCGAGAATCCGTCGCCCACGTTGCAGACCGCGGCGGGGGAGCCGCCCTCGGCCGGGATCTTCCATAGTCGCGCCGAGGCAGTGTAGGCGACCTGACGGCTGTCCGGCGACCAGATGGGATTGCTGGGCACCTCCTCGGGCGGACGCCCCGGCGCCGAGACGAGGAGCCGCGCTTCGAGGGAGAAGAGATCGCGGACCCAGATCCCGTTCTCGTGGACGTACGCGATGCGCCGGCCGTCTGGAGAGATGACCGCCGGGCGCCTGTCGGCGTTGTCGAAGGTCCCGGTCTTGATCAGGAACTTGCGCAGGGAACTAGGCGGCTCGCCAACCGTGCCCCCAGAGCCACGGAGCCACGCGAATCCGGCGAGGGCGAGACAGAGTGCCGCGGTCGCCCAGGGAAGAGCCGCGGTGAGGGGACGCCTCCCGGCGGCGGCTGCGGCGGCGGCTCCGAACGAGGACGGACCGCCGGCGCTGCGGACCTCCGATGAGCCCAGGTTGACCCCAGAAGCGAGAGTTCCCGCGCTCGAGCCGATCGCCATGCCAGGATCGTCCGGGGTTTGCATCCCCTCGAGAGCGATCCGCGCCTCGCCGATCGCCTGGAGACGCTTCCTCGGGTCGCGCTCGAGGCAGCGCGACAGGAGCGCGCGCAGCGCGGAAGGGGTGTCCGGTGGAAGCCGATCCAGCGGAACCTGGTCCTTCATGATCGAGGCGAGCGTCTCGGTGATTGACTCCCCCTCGAAGGCGCGCTTGCCGGAGAGCATCTCGAGAACGAGGACACCGAAGCTCCACACGTCCGATCGGCGGTCGGCGCGCTTCCCCTTGGCCTGCTCGGGGCTCATGTAGGCGGCGGTTCCCAGGATCACGCCGGCCTCGGTCACCCGCGTGATCGTGGGGGAGCGGGCCATCGTTTCAGCGGATTCGCTCCCGGAGTCGGCTTCCAGCGCTTTGGCCAGGCCGAAATCCAGGACCTTGGCCTTCCCCTCGTCGGACACGTGCACGTTTCCGGGTTTCAGGTCCCGGTGGATGACTCCCCGGTCATGCGCTTCTTCCAGCGCCTGAGCGATCTGGAGTGCGATCGCGAGGCACTCGTCCACGGGCATGGGGCCCCGGCGCAGACGCTGATCGAGGCTTTCTCCCTCGGCCAGCTCCATCACAAGGAACGGCTTGCCATCGGCCTCCTCGAACCCGTAGAGGCTCGCGATGCTCGGGTGGTTCAGGGACGCCAGCACCTGCGCCTCCCGCTGGAAGCGGGCCACCCGCTCCCGGTCCTGCGCGAAGGCCTCGGGCAGGAACTTGAGGGCCACCGTCCGTCCCAGGCGGGTGTCCCGCGCGCGATAGACCTCGCCCATGCCGCCCGCGCCGATGCGGGAGAGGACCTCGTAATGAGAGATGAACTGGTTCACGGTTCAGTGCCCCCTGATCCGCACGCGGATCGCCGTCTCGTTCGATCCGACGGGGCGGACGGCCAGAAACCCCGATCCGTCGGGCATCACGTCCACGACGTTGCGCACCCAGGGGAGATCGACCGCCACCAGGGAGAACAGAGCCCTCGGGGTTTTCGCATCGATGCGATCGCCCGACATGTCGAGGTCGGCCGACATCCACTCGTCCCTCGCGGATCGGTAGTAGATCTTCTTTCCGTCGGGGGAGAACCGCGGCTCGAAGCCGCCGCCAGAGGAAATCTGGAACCGGCGCGCGGACGGCCCACCTGCAACGGGAGCGACGAAGACCTCCTTGCGTCCCGAAGCGTCGGTCGTGTACGCGATCCAGCGCGAGTCGGGAGAGAAGCTGCCGAAGTCCTCCTCGAACGGGCTCTTGCACCACTCAATCCAGGCACCCTTCGCCGTCGCCAGGTCGTGCAGGACGAGGTCGTTCTTGTTCTCCACCGTCAGGATCGTGGTGAGCATCCAGCGTCCGTCGGCGGATGTGTCCATCATCGTAATGTCGCTCTGGGCCGGCGATCCTAAGGGTTCCGGCTCGCCGCCACCACTCACCGCCTTGCGATACACATCCCATTTCCCGCCGGGATTCGCATCGAAATAGACCGTTTCGCCGTCGGCTCCCCAGGCCGAGCTGTCGGCAGCGTTGCCACGCTGGGAGATCGCCGTGCGCACCCCTCGCTCCAGGTCCTGGACCCAGACGAGCCGCTCTCTTGTGTCGGTGAAGATCTCGAAGGAGACCCGCCGCCCGTCGGGGGAGATCGCCGGGTTGCCGATCCGGTCGGGGTCCGTGAGCTTCCGGATCACGTGTCCTTCAAAATCGAGCAGGACGAGCTCCATGTCCCCCGATCCGTTCTGAAACGCCAGCGTCTCCCCGGCGGCCGCCGAAAAGGGGGCCTGGTGATGCGCGGTCAGGGGATACACCTTCGTCGCGAGCAGCACGGATTGGTCCTGAAGCCCTCCGCTCCTCAGGTCCAACGGATAGGCGACCAGTTGGCCGAGCTCGGCCAGCAACAGGCGTCCGGCTGGATCGATGATCGGCTGCGAACGGACCCCTTTCTTCAGGATCCTCGTCGGTCCCCCATCCAAGTCCCCCAAGCGGATCCGGTGGCCCTCGTCCGAGGACGCATCGGCGAGGAATACGAACTGCTTCCCGTCCGGGAGGAACGCCGGCCAGACGTGGGTGTCCTCCACTCCCTTGTCGATCTCGGTCACGGCCACTGGGGGCCGCCCGCCCGACGCGGCGACCTTTCTGATCGGTCCGGAGCTGCTGCCCACCAGGATCACGTCGTTGGCGCCCCAACTCCCCCCCAGAGGGTCGGGAATCAGGCCGATCGGGCGCGCCGCCCCGTCCAGCGCGATCCGGAGGAGCTGGTTCTCGATGAAGAAGCCGATCTCCTTCCCGTCCCGCGACCAGAACGGATGGAGTGCGCCGGCCGTGCCTGGAAAAACTCGCGCCTCGATTGAATCCATGCTCCGGACGCACAGATGCCTCTGGCCGTCTTTGTCCCGCGCTGCGAACGCCAACATCGAGCCGTCTGGTGACAGCGCCAGCGAGCCCGTCTCGATACGCTGGCCCGGCAGGGTCACGTCGAATTCGAACGCCCGGGCGGGCGGCACGTTCGGCGCGAAGACGAACCTCCCGAGCGCCACTCCCGCCACGAGCGCGAGAATCGCGCCGACGATCCACCCCGTCCGACCGCGCGCGGACGTCGCCTGGCCCGCGTCCGCCGCGGCGCCCGCAACCTCTTCGCCTCCCGGGAAGGCAAGCACGATCCGCGCCTCGCCCACGTCTCGGAGGCGCGTGCGCGGGTCCTTGTCCAGGCAGCGCTGCAGCAGCCGTCGCACGGAGGGCGGCGTAGAGGAGGGCAGTGTGTTCGGGTCGGGATCGCGCGTCACCACCGCCGCCAGGACATCGGTCACGGTTTCCCCGTCGAACGCGCGGCGGCCCGTGAGCATCTCCCACAGAACGCAGCCGAATGCCCAGATGTCCGCACGTTTGTCCACCGGCCGGCCCCTGGCCTGCTCGGGGCTCATGTAGGCGGCGGTGCCGAGGATCGTCCCGACAGCGGTGCCCGCGCTGGTGATGGTCGGCAACATCGTGGGCGTGGAGACCGGTCCAGAGATCGACGGGTCGCCCACCATCGCCTTCGCCAGGCCGTAGTCCAGGACCTTCACCCCTCCATCGGGTGTGATCTTGATATTGGCGGGCTTCAAATCGCGGTGGACAATCCCGCGGTCGTGGGCATACTCCAGCGCCTCGATGATCTGTCGGGCGGCAGCCATGGCCTCCTCCACCGGGAGCGGACCGCGGGCGAGGCGCTGCGACAGGTCCTCCCCAGGCACCAGCTCCATGGAGAGGAACCTCCGCCCTCCCGCATCGTGCAGACCGTGAATGGCTGCTACGTGCGGGTGGTTGAGCGAGGCCAGGACCTTCGCCTCCCGCTCGAAGCGCGCGAGGCGTTCGGAGTCCGAGGTGAACGCGGTGGGCAGGAGCTTGATCGCCACTTCGCGGTCGAGAGTGGTGTCCTTCGCCCGCCAGACCTCGCCCATCCCTCCCGCGCCGAGCGGCGAAACGATCTCGTAGGGGCCTAGGCGGGAGCCGGGTGTCAGGGGCATCGCGAGAGTCTACAACTTCGGTGGCCGCCGAAGCCGGGTGCCCTGCTCGTAGGCATACGCCAGCCGCAGCAGCCTGCCTTCCGACCAGGCCGGACCGATGAAACTCAGCCCCACCGGCAGCCCGTGGATCGATCCCATCGTGACGGTGATGCTGGGATAGCCGGAGACCGCTGCCGGGGTGGAGCTGTCGCCCAGATAATGGTCACCATTGATCAGATCGATCGGCCAGGTGGGGTTCCCCGTCGGCGCGATGATCGCATCCAGGTTGGAGCCCGACAGCGTCCCGTCGATCCCTTCCCGGGCCAGCTTGCGGCTCTTGTCCAGTGCCTGACGATAGGCTTCTTCGGTGAGCGGCCCCTTCTCCTGGGCTTGCAACATCCGCTCCTGCCCGAAGTGCGGCATTTCCCGGTCCTTGTTCTTCTCGTTGAACTCGATGGCCTCCCGCAGAGAGCGGATCGGGACCCCGGTCCGGCCCTCGAGATACCGGTTCAGGCCGTCCTTGAATTCGTATAGCAGAACATCGAGCTCGGCCTGGTCATACTCGCCGGCATTGCCGATGTCGGCGGGATCCACGATCTCGGCGCCCAGCCGATGAAGGTCGGCGATCGCCTGCTCGAAAAGCTGGTCGGTGGGCGCGCTGTAGCCGGTGAATTTCTTCCGCGCCACTCCGATCCGCGCGCCACGGAGTCCGCCGGCGTCGAGAAACCGGGTGTAGTCGTGCTCGATGTGGCCGATGGCGGATCCCGTCACCGGATCATCGGGATCAACGCCGGCAATCGCGCCCAGCAGAGCGGCCGCGTCGGCCACCGTCCTGGTCATCGGTCCGGCGGTGTCCTGGCTGGCGGAGATCGGCACGATGCCAGAGCGGCTCACCAGTCCCACGGTCGGCTTCAAACCTACCAGCCCGGCCACGCTGGATGGCGACACGATCGACCCATCCGTCTCGGTTCCGATGCCGATTGCAGCCAGGCTCGCCGCGATGGCGGTTCCCGTGCCTGAGCTCGATCCGGATGGGCTTCGCTCGAGCGCATAGGGGTTCTTCGTCTGGCCGCCGCGGCCGCTCCAGCCGCTCGTGGAGCGGGTCGAGCGGAAGTTCGCCCACTCGGAGAGATTCGTCTTGCCCAGGATCACCACGCCCGCTTCGCGCAGAAGGCCGGCCACGCGCGCGTCTTTCGAGGCCGGGGAACCGGCCAGCGCCAGCGAACCAGCCGTGGTCATCATGCGGTCGCCGGTATTGATGTTGTCCTTGATGAGCACGGGGATTCCGTGCAGCGGCCCGCGCACCGTGCCCGCCTTCCGCTCACCGTCGAGACGGGCGGCGATCTCCTGCGCCTCCGGGTTGAGCTCGATCACCGAGTTCAGGCGTGGACCGTTGCGATCCAGCGCCTCGATCCGATCCAGGTACATCCGGACGAGGGCGACCGACGTCACCCGGCCGCTCTTCATCCAGCCCTGGAGTTGATCCACCGTCGCCTCTTCGAGCACGACCTCCGCGGCGGAGTTGGTCGGAGGCGCCGCTTGAGTGAGGCCCATCCCCGCGCCGAACAGAGCGCTGGTCGTGATGCCGGCGATCGCGCCGCAGAGACGCACTCCCGATCTCACCGCACTCACCTGTCTCACCGCTCGCTCCTTGATTCCCGCACAGCCCGAGATCATCGAGGTAAGAGCCGGGCGCCGGGCACATCGCGTGAATCTACCTCATCCGTGCCAGTGACGCCCAGACGCATACCCTTGGGTGGGGTCCTCGTGCAAGGATCCTATCCACCGCGGGATCGACCTCAACCTCGCCTATCGTTTTGCTTGACACCTCATTGATTGGGAGTAGAGTACGGGCCACCGGTTGCCTTATTGCCCAGACTGTCGTCCGCGAGGGGGATTCATGCCCGGCGAAGTGGACGTCATTCTCTTTGCCATCCGCGCGGCGCTGCGCATGAACGCGCAGTTCCGCCACGCATATGCCGACTCGACGCGCTCCCGCGGGCTCACCCTCCCGCTGCCCGATTTCCCCATGCAGGAAGATCTCTCCACCGTGCAGTCGTATTTCCGCCTGGGCGCGGGGCAGGACCTCTTCGCTGCTGATCTTAGCCTGCAGACGCTGCTCAACAAACCCGGCCCGCTGCCTGCGCCTGATGAGGCGGAGCTCCTCCAGAGGTACCGGGACCACAAGACGCTGCGTCGCGCCGAATCCGGCCAGCTCATCGGCACGGACCCAGGCAAGAACCCGGCAGGTCTCACCAACGAGGACGTCATCCCGCTGCTCACCATCCGGCAGTGGCAGGAAGGCCGCGACCCGAATCCCACCTTGTTGCGGCGCATGGCCGGCACGCTCGTCAACATCGCGGTGGACTTCGCGGTGGAGGTGCCGGGCGTGCTTTCGCCCGAATCGCGGCGGGGCCGCGTCTTGCGCAGCCTGTTGGAGCCGTTTCAGGACATTGATTTCGCCGAGGACGGCAGCCGGGAAATTCTCGAGGGCATGTTCATCGCCGCGCTCGAAACGCTTCGCGACAACCCTGAAATCGTCTCGCAGGGCGACCACGCCCGCGACTTGGTGGCAGCGGTAGCCAAAGGCCTGCATGACGACGCGCGGAAATTCCTGGCCGGGACGGGGCTCACGCTTTCCGGCGTCGAGCGCGCACGCGGCTGGTCGCAGCTCGTCTTCCGCAGCGTGTTGCAGTCAGCGAGCGCCACCGTCTTCGCCGACCCGCAGAAATATCTCGGCATCAGCGGCGCAGGCCAGGCGGAGTTGATCAGCAGCGTCGGCCGGGGCGTGTTTGATTCGGTTCTCACCACCAACGCCGTGAATCTCAGCGCGCTGTTCACCTCGCAGACGCTGGACCGCGTGATGAAGGCCGCGCTTCTGGCCGTGAGTCACCATCCGTCGCTGGTGGCCGGCGGCAACGTATTCCTCAAGGGGCTGGTCGCGGCCACCGCCGGCGACCTGGCGCAGGCCGCGGCACCCTTCGGACCGCAACTCATCCCGGAAGCCATCCGCCTCGTGCTGGCTCACACGGCGGGCAACCTGGAGCTGTTGATGCCGGACGGCGCCAATCAGCCGCACAAGCATCTGCTGCTGGTCGCCACGCGGGAATTCCTGACGCAGCTCTCTCAGCCCGCTCCTGCTGGGGCCACGTGGAAGCCCGTCTTCACGGCGCAGGATTTCACTGAGCTGCTCGAGGTGGTCATGGACGAAGTGGTGCAGAACCCCGGATGGCTGGTGCAGCAGGCCGGTTCGGCCAACACGCTTCTGAGTGACGTCACGCGCGAGATTCTGCGGACGCTTCAACAAATCGGCGGCCCGCGCCTGAGCAAGGCCACCGGGCTGCGCGTTCTCGAAGCCGCGCTTCGCGCCTGCGGACGGCGTCTCGAGTTCACGGCCCCGGCGCAGAACCGCCGACTGATCGGCCTGGCCGTGGAAGCGGCCCTGGCCGGCGTCTTCCGTCCGGGAGCCGGATCGGCGGCCGCCTGGGCTCTGGCACGCGCTGCCGCGTCCGAACGCTTGGTGCGACTGTTCCTGACGAAACTCGAGCGCGCCGGC
>JAWPNA010000292.1:0-19134 GCA_045402695.1 Acidobacteriota bacterium | reverse complement strand
GGGGGCGGCTGATCTTGTGTTTCTTGAGCTGCCCGAGCCTCGTGAAGACCTTGTGTGCGGCTTTCTCGCGCACCGAACAGGTATTCAGAAGGATGATGTCGGCCTCGCGCTCGCTCGCGGCCGGCAGCAGGCCGAAGGATCTCAGGACGCCCGCCATCTTCTCAGAGTCGTGCTCGTTCATCTGACATCCCCAGGTCTCGATCCTGTAGGTCGCCAGACCTTGCAGGGATGCGGGGCGAGCGGCTGGCCTGGACGCGTCGGGCGGACAGTCCGTGATGCCGCCGGCATCGCTCAACGCGGCGGCCTCCGCTCGACGCCGAGCCGGCCTCGGAGCGCTTCCTTGAGACGAGCTTTCGCTTGCGCCAGCGACTCCGGAATAATGCGCGTGCCCGCGGTGACGGCCATGAAGTTGGTGTCACCGGCCCATCGCGGGACGATATGAAGGTGATAGTGGCTTTCGATGCCCGCTCCAGCGGCCCGTCCGAGGTTCATCCCCATGTTGATTCCGTCGGGTCGGTACACATCCTTCAGAGTGTTCTCGCACACCGCGGCAAGATCGAACATCTCGCTGCGCTGCGCGGGCGTCGAGCCAGCGGGAGAGGCCAGATGGTCGTTTGGCACGATCATCAGGTGCCCGTTGTTGTAGGGGTACAGATTCAAAATGATGAAGTTGTGGACGCCCTGGTAAAGGAGGAGGCTCTCCTCCTCATCGCAGCGGCTCAGGGCCTCACAGAAAATGCACGTGCCATCGGGTGGGCGTTCCTGGACCAGGTAGGAGTACCTCCAGGGCGCGAAGAGACTCTGCATTACCGGTTGATGAGCTCCTTGAGCTCCTTGCCCGGCTTGAAGTATGGGATCTTCTTGGCCGGAACGTGCACCTTCTCACCGGTCTTGGGGTTTCTGCCTTGCCGCGATCTCCGCTGACGTATCCTGAAGCTCCCGAAGCCTCGCAGCTCGATCTTCTGGTCCTTGTGCAGGGCCTCGATGATCGAATCGAACACAGTCTTGACGATGACTTCGGCGTGTTTCTTGGTCAGCTCGGAGACCTTGGAAACCTCCTCCACCAGCTCGGCCTTGGTCATGACTCCCCTCTGCCCGTCACCTTCCGTCGGGTCACTATGACTCGTCTTCATCGCTGCCGGACTCCTCCTCGTCGGAAGTGGAGATGTCACCCACGACGTCGCCGATTGTGGTGCCGGTGTCCCGGCCGGCGGAGCGATAGTCCGCCAGATCACCGGCGTCCTCGTCGGCTCCCGCCGCCTTGATCGATAGTCCGATCTTGCGCTCCGATTGATCCAGCTTGATGACCTTCGCCCGAACGGTCTGATCCACCCCGAACCGATCCTTCGGGTGCTCGATCCGTTCATCGGCCAGTTCGGAGACATGCACAAGGCCCTCGACTCCTTCAGCGATCTCGACAAAGGCCCCAAAGTCGGTCAGCCGCACGATGCGGCCCACGATCGTGTCGCCCACCTTGTGGTTGGCGAAGAAGTCGTCCCAGATGTTCGGGCCGAGCTGCTTCAGCCCGAGCGACAGGCGCTGGTTCTCCGCATCGATCTTGAGGATCATCGCTTCCACGGTGTCACCCTTCTTGAGGACCTCCGAGGGGTGCTTGATCCTGCGCGTCCATGAAAGATCGGAGATGTGGATGAGGCCGTCGATCCCCTCCTCGACCTCTACGAACGCCCCGAAGTCGGTGAGATTGCGCACCTTTCCGGTGATGCGGGCTCCAACTTCGTATCTCTGCCCGATGAGGACCCAAGGGTTCGGCTCGGTCTGCTTCAACCCGAGGGAGAGACGTCGCTGCTTGAGGTCGACGTCGAGAATCGCGGCGTCCACCGTGTCTCCAATGTTGAGAATCTTGGACGGGTGCTTGACCTTCTTGGTCCATGACATTTCGGAGACGTGGATCAGGCCTTCCACACCCTCCTCCAGCTCGACGAAGGCGCCATAATCGGTGAGGCTGACGACCTTGCCCTTGACCCGGGTCCCGGACGGGTATCGATCCCCGACCTTCTCCCATGGATCCGGCCTGAGCTGCTTGTAGCCCAGAGACACTCGCTCGGTCTGGCGATCGAACTTCAGCACGACTACCTCGACCTCGTCGCCGACCGCGAACAGCTCCGAGGGATGGTTGATCCGGCCCCACGACATGTCGGTGATGTGCAGCAGACCGTCGATGCCTCCGAGATCCAGGAAGGCGCCGTAGCCCGTGATGTTCTTCACGACCCCCTTGACGCGCTTACCCTCTTCAAGAGTCTCGAGCGTCTTTTTCTTCTTCTCGAGATTCTCCTCCTCGAGAACCGCCTTCCGCGACAGGACGATGTTTCCGCGGCGCTTGTTGACCTTGATGACGCGCATCCGGAACTCTTTGTTCTTGAGCGCGTCGAGGTTTCTCACGGGACGGATGTCGACCAGCGAGCCCGGCAGGAAGGCGCGCACTCCGATGTCCACAGCCAGCCCCCCCTTGATTCTCTCGATGACTCTGCCGGTGATGACGGCGCCCGTGTTGTACGCGCCCTCGACCTCTTCCCACACCTTCATCTTCTCGGCTTTTTCCTTGGAGAGGACGACGTAGCCTTCTTTGTTCTCGGTCTTCTCCAGAAGGACATCGACCTGATCGCCCACGCTCACGTGGACGCGGCCGGCGCCGTCGGTGAACTCCTCGATGTCGATGATCCCTTCGGATTTGTATCCGACATCCACGATCACTTCACCGGGCAGCACCTTGAGCACCTTGCCCCGGACCACCTGGCCCTCTGCTAGGTTCTTGAAGCTGACGTCGTACATATCGAGGAGCTTCTCGTAGTCCTCGCGGCTCATCTCTCCGCCCTGCGCCGCTCCGTTGGGGGCGGGTGCCGTCCCGCCGGCGCCCCCCTTGATCGGTTTGCCGCGCCTTTTGCCCGACTCCTCCGCCGCGGGAACTGCCCTGCCCGAGGAGCCTTCCTCGGGTCTCACGTCTTTCTGAAGCTCCATACGGGTGTCAACGACCTCCTGGTCTTTTAGTCACGGGAGAGGAGCCGCTCATCTGTGGGCCGCCGCGGCTCCAGGTCTTTCCATGAAGTCCCCCGCCCCCCGTGCCCGGAGCGCGGGACCTCTTCTAACTCAAAGGAAACACGAAGTATACGGATGCGGATCTGGAGTGTCAAGAGCCGGTCGTGGCGCTACTTGCCGCCGAGTATGACGTCGAAGCCGACCCGGATTTCAAAGAAGTCGTCAAGCTCCGCCTCCACTTCGATAGTTGCGTTGCCGCCCCCCCCTCCGAGGTTCGGGAAGACGTTGCTGGGGGGAACGAACTGCGGTGAGCAGGGAGGACGTCTATCCTGGTTATCCCTCACGCATCCGCCGAAACTGGACCAGGCCCGATCCTGGAGATTGAACTGGTGGAGGCTGCCGTTGATCGTGAAGGAGTCATCCAGGTAGTGGACGCTGCGAGCCTCTGCGCGAAACGAGAAGATCTCGTTGACGAAGAACCGTACGCCGCCTCCGTAGTTCAGGAAATTGGTATCGGTCCCGTCCCACGGAGAATCGAAATTCCTGATCCACCGCCCGAACCCCGCCGAGACATACGGCACGATTCGGCTGTCGGCCTTCGTGTTGAAGTTGTAAATGACCGATCCTGAGAGCGTGAACTGGTCGATGTTGATTTGATTGGCTCGATTGCGGAACGCGGTGGGATCCTGGAAGACGCGGTTGACAAAGCCGGTCACATCGGCGAAAGTCTCCGCCGGGTAGATGGTCGAATCGATGGCGTTGTACGGATAGTAGATTGGAATGGTGTAGTTCGGATCATTCGCGCGGCGGCTCGCGATGACATGTGGATGTTCGCCGTCAAGGCCATTCTCGGGGTACAGGGTCTCCAGATCCACGTTCGCCCAGGTGAACTGGTAGAACTTGGCGAGCGCTTTGGCCCTCGGATCAGTCAGGTTGTTGACCTGCACAGTCAGCAGTGGGTCGAGATTCTTGGTAAGGTCAAGCCTCTGCTTGCCGAAACCGATATCGACCTCGACCTCCCAGTGGCGGGTGATATTGTACCCGGCGCGCAGGCCCAGCGTGAACTCGGAGTCGTCTGTCTGAATCTCGCCATTCGTCGTGATCCCGCCAGCGTTGTACAGCCATCGGGATTCCTGATCATTGTCGCACTCGTCGAAGTAGGCCGCTCTCGGGTCCCCGTTTGGATCCAGCGGCTGCAAGCTCCCGCTGCAAGGGGCGGAGTTGAACTGCGATGGCGGTGACACCTGAAACGGATAGGTGGTGTGGTCTCCGGACTGATCCCCGCCCACCTTCCCGAGGCCTCGCGTGATGACATCGGCCGGGTTGTAGACATCGCCGAGAGTGAAATTCTGGGGATCGAGCCGGTACGTCGTGACGTCGCCGAACTGCTTCGCGGAGGGCACCTGGTTGGAGAAGTAACCACCGAAGTAAATGAAGACCTCCCAGGAGTTCTTCTTGTTCTGGGCCATGGCCGGCGCGGCGCCCGCCAGCACGAGGACTGCAACCAGCGCGGCGCGCGAGGCACCGCCTGCCATACTCCTTCCGCTAGCGAGGTTCATCCCCCTTCTCCTCTCGAAGACCGCGAGTCCCGGCTGCCCGGATTGCCGCAGCGAATGCCTTCCCCCCACCCCATTCGTGCCGGGATCCGCCCCGCCCTTCCACCTCCTGCGCCCGGACAGAGGTGCGAGCATGGCGCTGGATCCCGCCAGCGACTCTTAGACTCCCTTGGGGGGGAAAGGATGACGCGTTTCCCGCAGCCCCCCTGTGCTGGAGCGGTCACGCAACTGGCAAAAGAGCGCGCATCGTATCACAGCGAGAAAAATGGTGTCAATTCAGAGGGAGCTTCAGACGGTGCCGAGGGTCTCGCCGAGGGTTTCTTCAAGGGCCTTCAGGAACAGGAGATTCTCCTCGTGGGCCCCAACGCTGACGCGGATGCAGGTCGGCAGCTCGTAGGTGCGCATGGGTCGCACGATGACGCCCTTGCGCAGGAGGCTGGAAAAGACGGCGTCGCCGTCGCGGCCTGTGTCAACGAGCACGAAGTTGGCCAAGGAAGGTGTGAACCCGACCCTCAGCTCCGCGAGGCGTTCTTGCAGGAACCGCAGCTCCCGGGAATTGTGCTCGCGCGAGCGCGTGACGTGCTCCTGATCGTCCAGGGCCGCGAGCCCAGCCGCCTGTGCCAGGCTGCTCGTGTTGAAAGGCGATCGCACCTTCTCGGCGGCCAGCCGGACGTCGGGGGTGGTGAGGGCATAGCCCAGCCGCAGGCCGGCCAACCCGTAGATCTTCGAGAACGTCCTCAGGATCGCGAGGCGCCTTCCCTGCCGAAGCAGCCCCAGAGTGTCGGGATAGTCGGCGGCCTCGACGTACTCGCGGTATGCCTCGTCCACGACCACCAGCACGTCCTCTGGGACGTGCTCCAAGAATGCCGCGAGCTCGCCGTGCGTTACGTAGGTCCCCGTGGGATTGTTCGGATTCGCGATGAACACGATCCGGGTCGCCTCATCCGCCGCGGCGGCCATCGCCGCCAGATCGTGGCGCATCGCCTTGAGCGGGATGGCGCGTGCGTTGCCGTTGACGGCCAGCACCGCGATCCGGTACATGATGAACGCCTGCTCCGCCATCAAACCGTGACCTCGGGCGCCCAGAACCGTGCGAGCGAGGATCTCCACCAACTCCGTGGAGCCGTTGCCCAGGAGGATCTGATCGTGCGGCAGATGGTGGATCTCGGACAACCGGCGTCTCAGGTAAAACCCGCTGCCGTCGGGATAGCGGTGAGAGGAGGCAAGCGCCTCCCGCGCCGCGCGCACGGCCAGCGGCGAGGGGCCCAGAGAGTTCTCGTTGGACGCGAGCTTGATCGACCCCGTGAGCCCGAGCTCGCGCTCCACCTCCTCGATCGGCTTGCCCGGCACGTACGGCTCGATCCTCGCAATGTAGTCAGGGACCTTGATCGGAGTCATCTCAATGCTCCGTCCAGGCGGCGCAGCTCATCGGACGTCAGCCGCCGCCAGGCGCCGGGTGGCAGGCCACGGTCGCTGATCGGGCCGATGGCGACGCGGCGCAGCTTCAAGACGGGATGGCCGGCCTTGGTGAACATCCTCCGGATCTGGTTGCGCCGGCCTTCCTGCAGGACGACTGCGACCCACGTGTGCTGCTCGCCGCCCAGCACGGTGATACGGCTCGGCAGCGTCCGCCGCCCGTCGATGACGATCCCCTCGGAGAGCCGCTTGAGCACCGGCGGCGCGGGTGTCCCCTTCACCTTGACATGGTAGATCTTCGGACATCCCGACGCGGGACGCATAAGCCTGTCGGCCAGGTCTCCGTCGTTGGTGAGGATGATCAAACCCGACGTGTGATAGTCCAGGCGGCCCACGGGGAAAACACGCTCGCGCACGCCGCGAAGCAGATCCGTGACCACCGGCCGCCCCTGAGGATCCCGCGTCGTCGTGACGTATCCATCCGGCTTGTGCACGAGGTAGTAGGCCTTCTTCTCCGCCGGCCGGAGCCTCCTGCCGTCCACCTTGACGTGATCGCGGGAGAGATCAACGCGCGTGCCTGGTTCGATGATCACTTTGCCGTTCACCGAGATGCGTCCCTGCGAGAGCCATCGCTCGGCCTCGCGCCGCGAGGCGAGCCCGGCCTGCGCCAGGACCTTCTGGATCCTCTCGCCGGCGGGAGCCGGGGCCGCAGGCGATCCTCTGCCTGTCATCCAGGGTCCCCCTCCCGCGCCAGCCCAGCGGCATGCTCACCCACGGCCGCGGGGTCGCCGCGCCCGACGGATCTATCCTCTTGACTCACGGAGGAAAGCTCCTCACCACGATCCGCGGGCGCCTCCCCGAATTCGTCCGGATCCTCCTGTTGGAGCAGGGCGTCGAACTCCTCCATGCTGGGCAGATCCTGAAGGGAGTTGAGGCCGAAGCGAATCAGGAATTCGCGAGTGGTGCCGTACAGGAACGGCTTCCCGACCACCTTCTTGCGGCCCAGGATCCGGATCAGGCGCCGGTCCAGGAGGGTGTTGAGAATCGCCGAGGGGTTGACGCCGCGGATCTCCTGGATCTCGGGGGCCGTGATCGGCTGTTTGTAGGCCACGACGGCGAGAGTCTCCAGGGCCGCCCGCGACAGTCTCTGCCTGTTGCGCGAACGCATCATCGCCCGGATGAAGGGGGCCAGTGCGGCATCGGTGGTGATTCGATAGCCTCCCGCAAGACGCTGCACGCGAAGACCGCGCTCATCGGACGCATAGCGTGCCGCGAGACTCTCGAGCGCCGTGGCGATTTCCTCGCGTCGCTGCTCTCCGAGAATCGCGCAGATATCAGCGGTGGTCACCGGCTCCTCGCTCGCGAAGAGCAGGGCCTCCAGGATGGAAACGAGCGGCGCGTCAGGCAGCGGTGCCTCGGGCTCGGCGGCCGATCCGGGATCGAGCGCTTCCGCCGGGGCGTCCGCCTCCTGAGGCGGCGCGTCGGGGTGGTCAGTGTCCGGGATCATCATCACTCCCCTTCTCCTCCCCGTCGTCCTCGGTCGAGGTGGCCCGCATCAGGAAGATCTCTCCGCCGGGCCTGTTCTGTCGTGTCGTGACGAGCCTGAGCCTGACCAGCTCGAGAATCGCCAGGAAGGCCGCGATCCGATCTCCACGGGCGGGCAGCTCCGCGATCAACGTCTGAAAGTGGAGCGAGTTGGAGTACTCGAGGCGGTCCAGGAGCCAGGCGATCTTCTCCGCCACGGAGATCTCGTCGCGATGCACGAGAAGTGGCCGGCTGCCTCCCAGGCTCTCGGCCAGCCGCTTGAAGGCCGTCAGGAGATCGAACAGCGACACATCAAGGCGCGTCTCCTGCCTGAAGGGATCGAGTGGGTCCTCGCCTCCATGGCCGCGTGTGAAGATGTCGGCTTGCAGATCGTCGCGATCACGGAGCATCACCGCGGCCGCCTTCACTCTCTGGTATTCGAGTAGCTGCCGGACGAGCTCGGCCCTGGGATCTTCCGGCTGCGCGCCGGCGGCGGCCGGCTCGGCCGGCAGCAGCATCCGCGACTTGATGTGCATGAGGGTGGCGGCCATCACCAGGTACTCGCCCGCGATCTCGAAGTCCAGCTCATGCATCAGCCCGAGATAGCCATCGTACTGCCGGCAGACCTCGACGATGGGTATGTCGGTGATCGATAACTCGTTGGTGCGGATGAGATGGAGCAACAGGTCCAGCGGGCCCGTGAACAGCGGGAGGATGAGCCGCGGTGTGGCCGCTGCGGCGGCCCCTTGAGTGGCTGCATCCGTCGTTCCCGGGGCCGGCGCCTCAGTCGCCATAGGCAAGGCCCATGGCCGGTCGGACCTTCAGGAGCGTGCGGGAGGCGACCGCCCGGGCCCGCGAGGCCCCCCGCGAAAGGACCTCCTCGACGATCCGCGGATCGCGCTCCAGATCGGCCTTCTTCTGCCGGAACGGACCGAACCTCTCGATGACCCTCCCCGCGACGTCGGCCTTGCACTCCACGCAGCCGATGCCTGCCGTGCGGCAATCCCGGTCGATCTCCGCGCGCCGCTGCGCCGGTGTGAAGGCCCGGTGGTGCTGGTATACGGGGCACACGTCGGGGTTGCCCGGGTCCGTGCGGCGCATCCGGGCCGGGTCCGTCATCATGGACTTGTACTTGCCGCGAATCACGTCTGGTGGGTCCGACAAACTGATCGTGTTGTCGTACGACTTGCTCATCTTCCGTCCATCGGTGCCCGGCAGCCGCGGCAGCACCGTCGTCCTGGCTTCTGGCTCCATGAGGATCGGGCCGTACAGGTTGTTGAAGCGGCGGACGATCTCCCGCGTCAGCTCCAGATGAGGCAACTGGTCCTCGCCCACCGGAACGTAGCGCGCGTCGTAGAGTACGATGTCGGCGGCCTGAAGGACCGGGTAGCCGAGGAAGCCGTATGTGTTGATTTCCCGCTCAGCGAGCTGGTGCTGCTGCTCCTTGTAGGTCGGCACTCTCTCCAGCCAGGGAAGCGGCACCACCATCGAGAGCAGCAGGTGCATCTCTGCGTGTTCCTTCACGTGGGATTGCACGAAAAGCGTGCAACGGTCCGGATCCAATCCGGCCGCGATCCAGTCGATCACGGTCTGCCTGATGAAACCCTGGATACCCGAGGGATCCTTGTAGTGGGTGGTCAGCGCGTGCCAGTCCACGACAGCGAAGAAGCACTCGTACTGATCCTGCAGCTCGATCCAGTTGGACAGCGCTCCGACGAGGTGACCCAGGTGGAGATAGCCGGTCGGCCGGTGTCCGGACAGCACTCTTGCCGCGGGTGGCATGGGCATCGAAAAAGGTCGTCGGGACCGCACTGGGACCGCGCCGAGAAAGCGACGCACTCGTGAGATGACGCGTCGCATCGTACCATCCGCCGATCACTCGGTCAACAGCGCGCACTCAGCCGGAGACTTCCTGGAACGTGAGCTTCACCATCCCCAGGTTGACGACGTCTCCATTCTTGAGCCTAGCCGGCTTTCCGCTGACGAGCCGCTTGCCGTTGATGAAGGTGCCGTTCAAGGCGCCGACCTCTTCGGTGAGAGAGTAGACTCCCCCCTCGAAGGTGAGCCTCGCGTGATGGCGCGATACGGAACGGTTGAGATCAAGCTCCGAGAGATCGACCTCGGGTTTCAGGCCGGTGACCGGGTCATACCGGCCGATTGCCGCCCGGCTGGCGAGAAGCGGAAAGTTGGTCTGCCCGTCATCCGAGACGAACACTGCGTGGCAGCCGTTCGGGTTGGATCCGGCCGCCGCCGCGAAAGGCGTGCGAGCCATGGATACGGGCTCTTCGTCGGGCGGCGCGGCGATCGGGGGCTGGTCAGAGCTCGCCGGAGAGCCGACCGCGGCCGCCGGTTGCGCGGCGAGCTCCATCTGCTCGATTCGCCGTGTCGCGTCCCTGAGTCTGATCGAGAGCTTGCGCAGCATCCGCACGGCAATCTCGATATTGCCCTTGATCATCTTGTCGAACAGCGTGCTGTTGATCTCGATGACCTCGCAGTCGGCCAGCGCCTCGGCGCTGGAGGAGTGCGGCGCCGATTCGATGAGCGCCATCTCGCCGAAAAAGTCCCCCTTCTCCATGATGGCAAGGCTTACCCGCTTGCCCCCGGCTTCCTGGAAGATCTCGACAGAGCCGCTCTGCACGATGTACATCTCCGTGCCTGGATCGCCGGCGGAGTAGATCCGATCTGCCTTTTTGAAGTGGACGATGTAGTCCTTGAAGATCTGAGGTATGGCCATGCGTGATGATGCGACAGGGTACCCTGCGCGAATGCGAGGTACGACGCGTGCGATGATAGCGTCGCCGCGCTCACCGCGTCAAGGAACCCGCCGAGGACGTTCACCGCCGCGGCGTCGGGCGCCGCCCCGTCTTCCACAACGGCGGCAGCGCCGCCTGATCTGTGCAATCCGCTTTAACCGCATGCGCTGCCGCGCTTTGAGCAGTCGACCTGCGCGCTTTCCACAGGCTTTTCCACAGATCCTGCGGATCAAAACTAACGGGTGACCGCCTCGGGCCGTGCGGCATCTTCGATGACACGGCGGTACGTGGCTTCGATCCTGCTGCGGTGCGTGGCGAGATCCTCAAGCAGCCTCTCACGCGCAGCGGCGCGCGTCTGCGCAGAGAATCCCATCGCGGCCGCTAGTTCCTCTTGAGCTTCGCGCGACTCGGGAACTCTTGAGACAGCGCGCCCGTGGATGAGGCGCATGCGGTGCTCGAGCTCCCTCAGGAACTGAAAGCCCGTGAAGAACGCGGCGTGCGCTTCCTCATCCAGGAGCCCGGCGGTCCTGAGCGACTCCAGCAGCCGGGTGGTGCGCTTGTGGGGGGGCGAGGCGATCCCATGCCTGAGCTGGAGGTATTGGATGGCGAACTGAATCGCGCTGAGCCCGCCTGGCCCCAGCTTGATGTCCGTTCGGCCCGCCCCCCTGTTCTCCGCCTCGCGCTCGAGACGGCTCTTCATATCACTGACCGCGCGTGAGAGATCCATCTCCACCGCCTCGTGGAGAATGAACTCCTCCATGTCGTGGATGGTTTCCCGCCCGAGGGCGAGATCTCCGGCCACCGGCCTGGCCTTGAGAAACGACTGCATCTCCCACACTCCCGCGCTGGCGGAGAAGTACTCCCTCAGAAGGGCGGCGGGCTGCGCCAGCTCGCCCTCCGCCCCAAACGGGCGCAGCCGGACGTCCACGGCGTAGAGGGACCCCTCCCGCGTGATCGAGGTCAGGGTCTGCATGATGAGGCCTGCGAGGCGGTTGGCCGCCGCATGCCGCTCGGCGGCCACGTCGGGCGGGCCCGCTTCGTAGAGAAACACGAGGTCGAGGTCGGAGAAGTAGTCCATCTCCCGATAGCCTAGCTTTCCGAGACCCAGGACCAGAAAGCCCGGCGTGGTCTCGCCGTCTTCAACCGGCCATCCCGTGGCGCGCGCGCAGGAGCCCAGCGCCACTCTCAGGATCGCTTCCGCCAGGTCGCTCAGAGAGTGTTCGATCTGCAGCGAACCCTCCTGGCGGCTGAGATCTCTCAGTCCGATATACAGAAGTTGCGTCCGCTGATACACACGCAGGAAGGTGGAGGCGGATTCCTCGTCTGACGCAGCCCGGATGCCTGCGAGCAGCCTGGCGACGTGATCGGGAACTCCCCGCTCGCGCGAGATCGCCCCTTCGAACCCCTCCTCGAAGACCAGACGCGGACGGTGGATCAAAATCGACGCGAGCGGCTGGCTTCCGCCGAAGAGCCTGACCATCGGCGGAATCAGCTCAGGGCGCGCCGCAAACCTCGCGATCCGTCCCCGATCCAGAGCCAGGGATTCGATGAACCGTTCCATGTTCCTGAGCGCCCTCACCGGGTGCGAGACCCTGGACAGCTCCTCGATGAGGATCGGGCTCATGCGGCGGAACTCGCTCCTGGGGCCCTCCGTGGCCGTCAGGAGCCTCGCGATGGCTTTGACACTCCCCAACAGAGCCGTCCCGGCGTTAACGTCCGCCGCTCTCAGGCATGCCACCACCTCCGTATCGGACATCGGATCCAGAAACGGATCGGGGGCTGGAGCATCCTCCAGGCGCCGCTGGGCAAGTTTTCCGAAGACCGAATCGTAGATGGCGCGCACCTCGCCGCGATGGGCCTCCAGATCGGCCAGGAGGCTGGCCGCCTCCTGGCGCTGGACGCTGTCGCGGTATCCCATGGCACGCGCAAGCATCCGCAGCTCTCGATTCTGCCGCGGCAGCATCGACCGTTGCAGGTTGCGAGGAAGCTGAATGCGGTGTTCGAGTTCCCGCAGGAAAACATAGGCGGCGCTCAACGTCCCGTACTCTGACACTGAGAGGTACCCCTTGTCAGCGAGCCGGTGCATCGCGAGAAGTGTCCCCGCTTCCCGGATCCAAGGCTCGGAGGCGCCGTGGAGGAGCTGCATGGCCTGCACGATGAACTCGATCTCGCGGATGCCTCCGCGGCCCAGCTTGATGTGCGACCGTCCCTCCGGCCGGCTGGCGAGGTCGGCGTCGATCCGATCCTTCATCCCACGGATGCCGTCGGAGAGCCCCGGATCGGGCGACACTGTGTAGACGATCGCCTCCACCTCCTGGATGAACTGCCGGCCCAGCTCCGCGTCACCGGCGCAGACTCTGGCCTTGATCAACGCCTGTCTCTCCCAGGGGCGGGCCCAGGTGCCGTAGTACGCGAGCGCCGCCTTCAGCGGGATGACCAGGTCGCCGTCGCGCCCGCCCGGCCGCAGTCTGCAATCCACGCGGAACACCTGCCCTTCCGGACCGATGTGCGCGAGACCCCGCGTGAGGTTCTCCGCGGCGCGCGTGAAGAACTCCTTGTTGGTGATCTGAGTCTCGGGACGGCCGTCGAGACCCGAAGTCTCGCCGTCTCCTGCATGCACGAACAGAAGGTCGACGTCGGACGAGTAGTTCAGCTCAACGCCGCCCAGCTTGCCGAGTGCCAGCACGGCCAGACGAGCCGGGACCGTGCGCCCCGAGTTATCATAGATCTGCGGCGCGCCGAACATCCCGCCCATCTCGTCCATCACGATCTCCAGTCCGGCCTGGATGAGCGCGTCGGCGGCGCAGGAAATCTCGCGGCACACCTCCGGAAGCGTCGTCAACCGCAACAGATCCTTCAGTGTGGTGCGCAAGGTGGCGCGGCGCTTGACGACCCGCAGGACGTCCCAGGGGTCGGACCCGTGTCGGATGCGCAGCCACTTGGCGATCTCGTTGCGGTACTCCTCCACTCCCCACGCCCCCTGGCGCCGTGCGCGAAGGAGGTCGGCCAGGAAACCCCGGTCGCGGATCAGAGACTCGGCGAGGTATGGGCTGTACCCGAGCGTGACAAGAAGCGAGTGGAACGACTCGATGTCCGATGGGGGTGCGCCCTGACGGCAGTAGCGTTCCAGGTGAATGAGCGCAAGATCGGGATCAGGCACGTCGGGCAAGAGCCGCACGAGCGCCGCTCGGATCGCTGCGTCGTCGCCGCTCTGTCCGATGCGCAGAATGTCGGCCGCCCCGCGGACGGGATCATCGAGGACCCGCCCACAGAACTCCTCGATCGGCTCGGTGCCTGCCTGCGCCATGAGGATATTCTAGGTCGACCCTCCTCGAGGGACAACCGAACCCCGAGCTGCTCCGTCCCGTCAGATATCGTAGTAGAGGGCGAACTCGTAGGGATGAGGGCGCATCCGGAGCGGCTGCACTTCGTTCTTCATCTTGTAATCGATCCAGGTATGGACCACGTCCTCCGTGAACACATCGCCTTTGAGGAGGAACTCGTGATCCTTCTCCAGCGCGCGCAGCGACTCCTCCAGCGAGCCCGGAAGCGTGGGCACCTTCTTGAGCTCCTCTGGACCCAGGCCGTAGATGTCCTTGTCGAGAGGCTGGCCGGGATCGATCCTGTTCTGGACGCCATCCAGGCCGGCCATCATCATGGCGGCGTAGGCCAGGTAGGGGTTGCACGAAGGATCGGGCGGTCGAAACTCCAGCCTCTTCGCCTTCGGTTCCTGCGAATACATGGGGATCCGGATCGCGGCCGATCGGTTGCGACGCGAGTATGCCAGGTTTACGGGAGCCTCGAAGCCCGGCACCAGCCTCTTGTACGAGTTCGTGGTGGGTGCAGCGAAGGCCACGACCGCGGCGGCATGTTTGAGAAGGCCTCCGATGTAGTGCAGCGCCATCTCCGACAGGCCGGCGTAGCTGTTTCCGGCGAACAACGGCTGACCGTTCTTCCACAGGCTCTGGTGGCAGTGCATGCCCGATCCGTTGTCACCGTAGAGGGGTTTGGGCATGAACGTCACGGTCTTTTTGTGGCGCCAGGCGGTGTTCTTGACGATGTACTTGAAGAGCATGATGTTGTCCGCGCAGCGGGTCAGGTTCGCGTACTTGATGTCGATCTCCATCTGGCCCGCGGTCGCCACCTCGTGGTGGTGCGCCTCCACGACCAGTCCGCACGACTCCATAATGAGCACCATCTCGCTGCGCAGGTCCTGGTAGGCGTCCATCGGAGGCACGGGAAAGTAGCCTTCCTTGAAACGCGGCTTGTAGCCCAGGTTCGGTTTCTCGTCGCGCCCCGAGTTCCAGCGCCCTTCCTGCGAGTCGATGTGGTAGTACCCCTCGTGTTCATTCTGGTCGAAGCGGATGTCGTCGAAGACGAAGAACTCGGCCTCCGAGCCGAAGTTCACCGTATCGGCGATTCCGGTCTGCGCGAGGTACGCCTCGGCCTTCTGCGCGATGTTGCGGGGATCGCGCCCGTACTTCTCCTTCGTGATCGGATCTACGATGTTGCCGACGATGTGGAGCGTCGGGATCTCCCGGAACGGGTCGAGAACGGCCGTGGTCGGATCCGGCACGACGAGCATGTCGCTTTCGTTGATGCTCTGCCAACCGCGGATGGATGATCCGTCGAACCCGAACCCAGACTGAAAGGAGCTCTCGATGAGCTCGTGCGCTGGGAAGGAGCAATGCTGCCAGAGACCAGGGAAATCCATAAACTTGACGTCAACAATCTTGACCTTCTGATCTCTACAGAGCTGCAGGACTTCGGACGTCTTCATGCCTTTGCCTCGAGAAGGGCCCTGACGGGCAAGTCTTGAAGGATGCAGGTCAACCGACGTGGACTGCGATTATACCGCGGCGCGATGCGCTGTCAATCAAGATCCACGTTGCTTCAGGCGATACGCCGCGACCTGCGCCTCGTACCGCACCTTCTGGCTGCTGTCCACCCTGCCGATGCTCTCGATGATTGACAGTGCCGCCGCGTCACCGTAGGCCTCCAGCACGCCCACCGCCGCCGCCCTCGCGCTCTCATCGGCATCCTGCCGCGCGATGACCGCCACGCGCTGGAAAAGCTGCGCGCGGGCCGGCAGATCCTGTCCGACCGCCGCGGCGTCACGGACTATCAGGTTGAGCAGGGCTAGTGCACCCGTGCGGAAATCCGGCCGCTGATGCTGCAGCAGGGCCATGAGTGGCACGACGTCCCCCGACTCGGCCAGGCGGAGCCTGAGGCACTCCTGAAGCCCCGCTTCGACCATGTAGGGGTTTTTCTCGCCCATGAGCGATCTCAGCGAGATGGCCTGCCGATCGTGCTGCCCCGATGAGACGATCCCGATGAACCGGTGTATGGCCTTCAGCAACGCATCCCCGCCTTCAGCGGGTATCGCCAGCTTGCCTCCCGCCGCGTTCATCACCGAGAAGGTCTCGGGTCCTTCGCCTCGGCCGTACTCGTCCACGTAGGGAGTCAAGAAGAGGAGCGACTCCTCCCCTTTGAGGAAGATCTCCCGTTTCAGCCAGGGAGTGGGGTGGACGTTGTCCTCGAAGTGCGGCACGACCGTGAGGATCTTCGACGCGCAGCTTCCTTTGAGGATCTCCAACACTTCCAGTTGGGGCCTGCGTGTGCTGTCCGTCAGGGCCTTTGCGCGTACCACGAGGGGGGCCCGGGCTGTTCTCTGGTAAAGTGTCAGTTGCTCGACATCCGCCAGAGGGGAGCCGGCGGTTAGAAGGAAAAAGAGGAGCGGGGCCGTCACCGGAGCGATCCGCACGCCGGAGATTCTGGGGCTGGATCCTGGTTCCATCGCGCCGCCCATCCGGCCGAGGCCCCCCGCTACAGGATCCTCAGCGAGGCGACGATCCCCTCCATCTCGGACATCATCTCCTGTTCCCTGACCGTGACAGTGTCGTCGCTCTTCCCGCCGACGGGGCCGATGGCCTGCGCCGCGATGTGTATCACGAACTGGTTGGCGCTTTTCTCATCCACGAAGACGTACCAGCGCGATGGCCCTTCTCCCATCCGATCCTTGACCTTGTCGCGCCATCGAGTGTCCGCCTCCCAGGCCTCCCAGCGGCCTACCCGCTTCCTCTGAATCATCATGTTGTCGCTGTCGAGTGTGAAATCGGCCGTGGCCTGAACCGCGTCCATGATGAACCTGCGGACCTCGTCGTTGGCCTTCAACTCACGCGCGGGGTTGTAGGCCCGACGCATGAGCATTATCTGGCGCAGGTTGCCCAAGAACCCGGCCTGGATGGCGAAGCGCATGCGGCCGCTGGCCTCCGACTCGACCTCGACCACCCCCGTCGGGAAATGGCCCGCGGCGCGCGCGGCAAGCGCGGAGAATCCCCAGTCCTCATCCTTGTTGGGGAGCTTGAGCTCCAGGCCGGCGTACCGCTTGATGAACTCCTGGAGCGTGCCGGAGTACTTGGTGTACTTGGATAAGTCCCAGGTCTGATCCGGGCCCTTTTCCGTCATGCGCTGCCCGCCCTGGATGAACTCCGCCCGCACTCCCGGAAAGGTGACGGCCGCCGGCCGGCCCTGGTACGTCAGCTCCACCGCAAGGGGGGTTGCCTCGGCGAGTCTCAGCTCGGGGAGCTTGATTGCGTAGGTGTTCTTCTCGAGGATCTCGTTGAACCCCTCGGGGCGCTTGAACTCCGACTGCGACTCCTTGCCCAGGAGCCTGGGGGTGAATCCTTCCGGGAATTCCTGAGTGAGCGTCAGATCGGTCATCGGCGATCCGCTGACGTTGACCACCCATGCCAGCGCGTAGAAGTAGTTGCGGGGCTGACCATCCACGAACTTGAGGTGCAGTGATGGATAGAAGGTCATCTTCGGCGCCTCCCCCTCAAGTCCGGATGGGACGCCTGGTGCGGCAAGAAGCGCCGGCAGCAAGGCGGCCAGACCCGCCAGGGTGCGCCGCAAGAAGATTCTCCCCTCCGACCTCAGCAAGCGACAGATCTCCTTTCTCGGCGTGGAATTGGCTGTGCCGGGGCCGGGTACTCCGCCAGCAGTCTGCCGATTCTAGCACAGGGAGATCGCGGCTCGTCAGGTGCGCCTGGAGGGAACCATACGGTTGACGGCAGGCGTGAGGAGGCCGACCAGCGCCAGGTCGCGCATCCAGTTCAGGAGGGGCCAGATCTGGAAGCTGTCGCCGGCCGCGAGCGAGGCCACCAGGCCGGCAGCCGCGCCGGCCAGCATCCCGGAGAATCCGCAACGCATCAGGCTCAAGGGGCGATCCTCGACGGTGGGTGAGCCGGCTCCCGCCGCCACCGCGCCGCAAAGCGACCCGAGCAGGGCTGGGATCGCGATGCGCAGTGCTACGTCCGGCAGCCCCAGGGCCTCCGCCCTCCACGGGATCGGTGCGAGGGTCCATCCGAGCGCCGGCTCTCCGACTGCCGACCACACAGCCGCAGCCGTGCCGCCTATCAGCAGACCGGACAGCGAACCGGCTGCCAGTCCCCGTGTCAGCGGAAACGCGCGCGGGGGTCGCGTCATTTGGGCGGCCGGCGCACGGCCCGGGACGTGTGCTGGACGTGAGACTGCCACTGATGGCGCGTGCGGCGGCGGAGGTGTCCGAGCCGCCTCGCGCTCCTTGGCCGGGGCCATCCCGAGATGGGTTGCGGCGTCACGGATCTCTCCGGCGATCTGCTTGAGCTGGGGTGTCGGGGGGTTCATGAGGGATGGCACGATCCCCGCATCCGCGCCCGCCGGCGGGGCGACAGGGGCCGCCTGGAGCGGAGTCGGCTTGTCGAGCTCCCGGCCCGACCGGATGACGTTGTCGAGATCCATATCGCCGCTCGTCGCAGGTGTTGCGTCTGGACCCGCGCTGAAAAGACCGAGCGCCCTCGAATCGATCCGGCGCGTCGCCGCTCCGGAGGATTCCTCCGTCCCACCGGCCGCCCAAGCCACTCCCGGCAAGACTGCCGAGCCGCCGGCGGGGACGATCATCACCTCTTCTTTGCACTTCGGGCAGCGGGCCTTGCTTCCTCTGCGGGACGCTGGAGCCTTGAGCCGGCAATGGCAGGAGGCGCACTCCACCGTGATGTTGCCTGCCTGCGAGGGCGAGGGGGCCTGCTCTCCGGGAGAAGGCAACGGAACCGATCCCTGGCACTTCGGGCACTTTGCGCGGGAGCGGCCTCTGGAAAGCAGGTCCTCGGTCATTCGCAGCTTCGTGGAACAGGAGGGGCAGGTCAGGGAGATCACGTTGTGCCTCCTCCCCTGTCATCAAAAGTCGCGTCCGTAGCTCCCTCAGAAGAGAGATCCAGGCGGACCATCAAGTTGAGTTGGATCCGTTTGTCTCCGATCGCAAGGCTGATCGGCAGGACGATTTCGTGCTCCCCCGGGGGCAATCCCGCCACGTTCACGACCCGCGCCTTCGTCCGGCCCGATCCATCGACCGCGACCGCCGGCATCGTCTCTCGCGGCTCCGTATCGAGCGTGAGGTTCGACCTGTCCTGCTCGAACGGGGCACCGGAGGCGATGTGTGGGGTGGTCAGGAACGAAAGATGATCGTCGTGTCGATCTTCCGACACGAGCGCTTCGCCCATCACATCCTCCACCCCCACCAGGGCGAGCGGATCGTCGCCCGTCTCCAACCCGAACTCGAGGAAGGGTTCCTGTCCGACGCCGATGTCTGAGACCAGCGGGATGGGGTCGTCGGACGCGGGAAGAAAGGCAACCTCGTCCAGCTCCCCGGCCTGAGGAGGATTCTCGTGGGAGCGCTCCAAGACGCCGCCGGCCTGGTCCAGCGGCGAGGAGGTCAGCGCGGGAGGTGACACCGAGGGCCCGTCCATGCTGATCAACTCCGGTTCCTCCATCAGCTCAAGTTCCGCGATCAGCGGGTCGTCGGGTTCCTCGTCGAGAACCAGTTCAAGCGGCTCCTCGTCCGCCTCCTCGAG
>JAWPNA010000447.1:0-8526 GCA_045402695.1 Acidobacteriota bacterium | reverse complement strand
TTCCTTGCGCGCCCCGCTGACCACGAGATTGAGGCTGGCCTTCGCCTGCTCCAGCTCCTTGAGGTCGATGTCTCGCACCTGTTGCGCGGTTTCGTACTCCTGCAGGGAGACCAGCTCCTGCTTGAAGAGCTCCGCGTAGCGAACGGCGCGCGGCTCGCTCCAGGCGAGCTTCGCTTCCGCCTTCTCGATGGCCTTCTCGGCCATGACGACTTCCTCGGGCTTCGGTCCCTTCTGCAGAAGCTCGAGTTGCGCGTTGGTTCCGTCGAGCTGCGCCCTCGCCGCCTTGAGGTTCCTCTCCGGAATCCTCCGGACCAGGCTGGCGAGAGGTTGGCCGGCTTCGACCCACTGCCCCTCCTTCACCTGAACCGAATCAACCATCCCTTCCATCTCCACGTGGATGTCCAGGCGCTTGAGCGGAAGAAACGTGAACGGTCCGCCGCTGTCGTAGGGATAGGGCAGGAACATGACGTACACGATCCCCACCACCAGCACACCCGTCAGCGTGTAGCGCAGGATCGCGCTCACGCGCTGCTTGAGCCACGTCCAGGGGCGGCCGAAGTAGAGTCGCGCGTGATCCTGCAGTGCGATCAAGCCCACGCCCACAAAGACAAGGCCCGCGTTCTGGTGGTGGATCTCCGAAGCCCTGTAGAAGATCAGCCCGACGAAGACGAGGCTCGTGATCGTCATCAGATTCACCAGGATGCCGAAGGCCCAGAACCAGCCGCGCTCGCTGGGGGTGAGGGGCTCCGGATAGCGTTTCCAGCGCACCCATGCCCGCATCAGCGAACAGGCCCTCTCGCGCAGATCGGGCATCTCGAATCCGAGGCTCAAGGCGAAGTACAGGTCCCGTTTGTTGGTGGGCACCGCGTTGATCAGGATACCCAGCAGTGCCGAGGACGCGATCGCCAGCCAGATCGCATGGGGAAGAGCCGCGGGGCTGGTGAGCCACCAGCCGATCAGGCCGATGGAGAACGCCATCAACTGGTAGTGGACGCCCGCCAGCGCACACCACACTCGTTTGTGCTTGTCCTTGATCCAGGCCGCATCCTCCATGTCGCAGTAAAAGGTCGGCAGGACATGGGCGAGAAACAGCACGCCGCAGCCGCGAACGTTTCCACCGTAGTATGTGCAGACGATCGCGTGAGTGAACTGGTGGGGGATGTGCACAAGGAGCACGCCGGCCAGCAGCACAATCAGATAGCCGAGAGGGTTCCAGAGCAGTTCGATGCCGTTCCAGAGATCTGACCACTGCATGACGAGGATGTAGATGGCCAGGGCCAGAGGCACGAGCGTTGCCCCGACAAACGTCTTCGTGAAACACCAGGAGAGCTTGGGCGCGAGCCACGCGTCGCCCTGCTGGGATCGCACAGTTTCCACTTCTTCGGCGCGGGCACACCGGGCACCTCTGCCGGCAGGCTCAGGAAGTCCCAAGGGGCCATGAACAGCCAGCGTGTCAGGACTCGGAAAGGCCATGTGAGGGCGCGCCGGATGACCCCCCCATCGCGACGCGCCAAGCCGGGAGCGAGCCGGTGCGGCACTCGGGCAACACGTCTGTAAACGGTCTCCTTGGGGCCCGCGGCCGATGTGCGGCGCACGAGGAGCCCCTGGACACCAAGCTGGTACACGAAGTCGATCAACTTCTCCTCGGAAAGCGCCGCGCTGAACCGTCGGGGGACGCGGCCGCACACCTGAGCGAGCGGCGTTCGTCCATCGAGCTGCAGGCAGATGAAACGCTCCACGTCGCCGATCTCGAAGACAGCCCGCGCGACCGGGTCTTCGACGAGATAGCTTCCGGGCTGCGACTTGTCTTTTGCCTCGACGAATACGAGATCGTCCCTCAAGGTGGGGCATCCGGTTATCATGACTTCGCTCTCACCTCACAGCGACCGAGGCGCAGGGTTGCTTGCCGGGACTGGGCCGCTGCGGCGCACGAGGCTCTTCAAGAGACCGTGGAAATCCCCGACGGTGTGGCCCCTCTCGCCGAACTTCGGATCGATTTGGGCGGCCTTCTGATACTCCTTGGCGGCTCTGCGGAAGTCGCGCAGCTCGAAGTTCAAGGCCCCGAGCTTGGCTCGAACCAGCGCCGACTTGCCGTCGATTGCCAGCGCCGTGGTGTAGGCCGCGAGCGCCTCGTGAGGTTTCCCATGCTGCGCGAAAAAATCGCCGAGCCGATGGTGCCCCGCGGCGAAGCGAGGGTTCAGAGCAAGGGCGATTCTGTAGCGTGAGATCGCCTCGGTCTCGTTGGCCTGCCTCATCGCGATTTCTGCGAGGAGGAAGTGGGCGAGAAAAAGGTTTGAATTAACACGGAGCGCCGCCTCCGCATCAAACTTCGCCTTGTCGTATTCCTCACGATCGAACCAGGCCTTTGCCAGTTTGAGCCGTGGCCCTGGCCCGTCGCCCAGAACCTTGAGGCGCGGCAGCACCGGATTCAGCTTTGAAGTCAATTCATCCACCTCACGGGAAGCCAACCCGCACAATTCGTAACGCGATTGCTTCACGAGTTTCGCTATTCAGGTTGAATTCGAGGCGCACGCGAAGGCCTGACGTTGGCTACGCGCCACCCCTGAGGTGCGCCGAAACCGTCGCGCGGCAGACACCGCCGCACAAGATGCTGCGCTCGCAACTATGTCTCCGATACGGCGTAGGGTGACCCTCAGCGCCGTGTCTCGCCCCCGAGGCGAGAGGGATACACACATCCTGTCACGCACCATCCTCCGGTGGCGGCAGGGAGGCGTTTCCCTCACAAGTTCCTGAAAATGTTGGCTATCTAGTACCCTGGTTCGCCGGCCGTGTCAAGAGAAATCTCTCCGATTTCGTTCATTCTGTCCTGATTTGGTCGTCCATGCTCGGGAGGTTCTGCGTTGTCGGATGGTACGCGCGCCCCACCCAGTACCATGCGGCGCGCGCCCTGGCAGGAGGGCGCGGAGGACCGGTGGGCGACGGGCGCGCGGTTCAGGCGCATCGCGAATTCTGCTCGCCATAGCATGGGAGCGCTTGCCCCCGCGCGTTTTGATCGTATAATGAGGCCCACATCTTGCTCGCCTGTTGACCGGCCGGCACCCATCCTCTGACCACGAAGGCACCGGAGCACTCCTCACGGATCCAGAGGTTTCGATGGATCCGCCGGGGGAAGCTCTCGCGAGATGTTTGCTATGTGCGCGCGCACTTCATCGTCATGGGCGATTCTCAAGGGGGCAACGTGAAAGAACTGGTGGTGGACGAGCAACGGGCGGAAAGCCTCAAGGAAGAGGCCGTGTTTCTCCGCTCCTGGGACCTGACGCCTCGTCAGGTCTGGGACATCGAGCTGCTCTTGAACGGGGCCTTTTCCCCTCTGAAAGGGTTTCTGGGGCGCAAGGATTACACGTCGGTTTGCCGGGAGATGAGGTTGGCCGAGGGCTCGCTCTGGCCCATCCCGATCATGCTGGATGTTCCGGAAGAGTTCGCTTCGTCGATCTCCGAGGGAGACAAGGTCGCGCTGCGGCACCCGGAGGGGATGGTCCTGGCCGTGATGGAGGTCCAGGACATCTGGCGGCCCGACCTGAAGGAGGAGGCGAAGTTGGTGAACGGCACCACCGACGAAACGCACCCGGGCGTCTTCAACCTCCTGCATCAGACCAACCCGGTCTACCTCGGAGGCCCCTTGGAGGGAGTCGAGCTGCCGCCTCACCACACGTTCAAGCACCTGAGGCACACCCCCGCCGAGCTGCGCGCTCTGATCAAGAAGCTCGGCTGGAAGAGGGTGGTCGCCTTCCAGACGCGCAATCCGATGCACCGCGCTCACGTCGAGGTCACGCGCAAGGCGGCCTCCGAGGTCGAGGCCAACCTTCTGATCCACCCCGTGGTGGGGCGCACGCGCCCAGGCGACGTGGATTACTTCGCGCGGCTGCGCTGCTACCAGGCCGCGCTCAAGCACTACCCCGAGCAGACCACGATGCTCAGTCTGCTGCCTCTGGCCATGCGGATGGCCGGCCCGCGCGAAGCGGTGTGGCACGCTCTCATCAGGAAGAACTACGGGTGCACCCACTTCATCGTCGGCCGCGATCACGCCGGCCCCGGCAACGACCGAAGCGGCAAACCGTTCTACGCGCCGGACGCCGCCCCGAAGCTAGCAGGTCAGCACGAGGCCGACATGGGGATCAAGATCCTCGGCTTCGAGGAGATGGTGTACGTGGAGGACCTCGCGCAGTACAGAGTCCGCACGGAGGTGCCCGCCGAGTCGAGGGTCCTTTCGCTCTCGGGGACGGAGCTCCGGCGACGCCTGAGGGAGGGGCTCGAGATTCCCGACTGGTTCTCCTACCCCGAGGTGATCCACGTCCTGCGCAGCTCGTATCCTCCGCGCCTGCACCAGGGGTACACGGTCTTCTTCACAGGCCTTTCGGGCGCCGGCAAGTCCACCATCGCGAACATCCTCATGGCAAAGCTGATGGAGATGGGCGACCGGCCCGTGACGCTGCTCGATGGCGACATCGTCCGAAAGCACCTCTCCAGCGAGCTGGGGTTCTCGCGTGAGCACCGCGACCTCAACGTGATGCGCATCGGATTCGTGGCCGGCGAGATCACCAAGAACCGTGGCGTGGCGATCTGCGCACCGATCGCCCCCTACGAGGCGACGCGGCGTCAGGTGCGCGACATGATCGGCCAGTACGGCGGTTTCATCGAGGTGTACGTGGCCACGCCGCTGGAGGTGTGCGAGTCGAGGGACCGGAAGGGGCTCTACGCCAAGGCCCGCGCCGGCCTGCTGAAGGGCTTCACGGGCATCGACGACCCGTACGAGGCGCCGGAGAGCGCGGACGTCGTGGTGGACGCCTCGAGGGCCAGCGCGGACGAGGCGGCCCTGCAGATCGTCCTGCACCTCGAGCGGGAAGGGTATCTTGGCGAGAGCAAGAACTGAGGACCTCAGCCGCATCCAGTGCGCGCTGGATGCGGCGGTGGAGATCCTGCGGGGCTTCACTCCCGGAGCGGTGGCCTCGCAGCGCAAGTTAAACGGCGATCCTGTCACCGCAGCGGATCGGCTGGTCAACGAGACGCTTCGTGGAATGCTTCCCGCCAGCGGTGAGGGATGGCTTTCGGAGGAGACGGCGGACGACCTGGACCGCCTGCGCCGCCGGCGCGTCTGGGTCGTGGATCCGCTCGACGGCACTCGGGAGTTCATCGAGGGGGTCCCCGAGTGGTGCGTCTCGATCGGGCTGGTGGAGGCGGGCCAGGCCGTGGCCGGCGGGATCTGCAACCCGATCACGGGCGAGGCGATCCTCGGATCGATCGAGACCGGTGTCTCGCTCAACGGACAGCCCGTCCGCGCCTCCGAGCGGCAGGACCTGCTGGGGGCCACGGTGCTGGCCAGCCGGAGCGAGGTGAAGCGCGGCGAGTGGGACCGGTTCCGCCGCGCTTCCTTCACGGTCCGGCCGTGCGGCTCGGTCGCCTACAAGCTCGGCCTGGTGGCGGCAGGCTTGGCCGACGCCACATGGACGCTGACACCCAAGCACGAATGGGACGTGGCGGCCGGCGCCGCCCTGGTGCGGTCGTCCGGAGGCGACGTCCGGAGCTTGCAAGGGCAGACTCCGGCGTTCAACCAGCGCTCCCCCAGGCTGACCGGCCTGATTGCAACCGGCCGAGGGCTCGCGGGGCCTGTGGCGGAGCTCCTCGGCGTTGCGCCATGACCTTCCCGGATCGGAACGCAAAGATTTCGCGGCCGCATGGGGGTAGCGTCTCGCCGCCGAATTACGCAAAAACCAGAAAAACTCTCTTGACAACGCGCGCCGAGACTGGTACTTAGTACCGAACTCACATGCCTGGAAAGACCGCCTGCGGTGCGTCTTTTCGCGGACTGCGGGCAATTGATTCACTCAGGCTGCGCCTGAAGCACTCGAATCGCGACGACAAAATCCACCCGGCTCCCACAGGAATCGGGTGGTGTGAGCGACACGTGGACGCGGGGGTGTCGGTCAACATCTGCATTCCCCCCTGTGCGCGCGGCTCCGCATGAACGCGGATCGCACCAGGGGTTCGTTCGAGCGGACAATCTGGTATCAGAACGTTCATCAAGATCGCCAAGGGGAGGTCAGAAATGCTCTGGAGAACTGCCAGTTTGTGTACCAACCCGGCCGTGAAGCGGACCGGCGGCTCGCTGTGGCTGCTGCGCTCGCTGGCGCTGGCCGCCGCTCTCAGCATCCTGACGTGGGGCGGGGTGTCGCTGGCCGTCGATCCTTGCCCGGACGGTGACGGCGATGGATACGCATCCACCTGCACGGATTGCACGAACAGCAACTGTCCGACGCTGGACTGCAACGACGGCGACGGATCCATCAATCCCGGCGAGACCGAGAAGTGCGGGCTGAACAACGTGGACGAGGATTGCGACGGCTCGATCAACGAGGGCTTCATCTTCGGCCGTGAGAGTGGCACGACCACCGGCGGCATGACGTACGACTGCAATGACGGCATTGACAACGACGGCGACACTCTGGCCGACTCCATGGACCCCCAGTGCGCCGCCGCCGCCTGCATCCTCGCCGATCCGGGAGGCTGCTACGCGACGACCTTCCCCCCGTTCGACCCGCTGCCGGGCGTGGGAGTTTCCTGCTGCCTGACGGCTTCCTTCCGTGAGTGCACCGGCAATGGCGCCGCCGACAACGTCTGCCCCGTGCCACAGCAAGGACAGCTCCTGGCGGTCCCGGAGACGGGCGCCCGGTGCTCGGACTTCGACGACAACGACTGCAACCAGCTCACCGACGTGGCCGAGGTGGCCTGCCAGAGCCCCGAGACGTGCAACGGCAAGGACGACGACGGCAGCGGCCGCGAGAGCGGCGGCTCCGCGTTCTATGACTGCTCCGACGGCGTGGACAACGACGGCGACACCTTCATCGACGGGGCCGACAGTGGATGCTCGTCGGAGATCGACGAAGGGTTCGGCCTGGGCGGCCCATGCAACAGCTCCGGGTTGGGTGAGTGCGTCAGGACAGGGCAGGTGATCTGCGACGGCTCCGGTGGCACGAAGTGCAGCGCCTCTCCCGCCGGACCCAAGAACGAGGGGGGTTGCGCCGACGTGACCTG
Organism: Acidobacteriota bacterium; assembly: GCA_045402695.1. Classification (GTDB taxonomy): domain Bacteria; phylum Acidobacteriota; class Polarisedimenticolia; order JACPZX01; family DASXTC01; genus JAWPNA01. The sequence continues at coordinate 1,476 of JAWPNA010000447.1, read as the reverse complement.
CCGTGACGGTCTGGACAACGACTGCGACGGAGACACCGACACCGCGGACGACGATTGCCCGTCGGTGGCCGAGACCTGTGACGGTCTGGACAACGATTGCGACGGCGACATCGACGAGGGCCTCGTGCTCGGCGCCGCCTGCACGAGCGGTGTGGGGGCCTGCGAGGCACCCGGGGTGGAAGTCTGCAACGGCGCGGCCGGAGTGGTCTGCAACGCCGTGCCGAACCTGGCCGGATCCGAGGGACCCACCGGCGTCACCTGCACCGACAACATTGACAACGACTGTGACGGCACGACGGACGTTGACGGGCCCGGGCCGGCTGATCCCGGCTGCGGATCGGCGAACCTCTCGGTCACCTGCTCACTGCCGCTCATCCGGGCACTGCCGGGAAGCGATTGCAACCAGTGGCGCACGATCCAGTGGAACGTCCCGGGGGGCGAGGCCGGCAAGACGGTCGTCGCCGAGGTGCTGGGGCTCGATTCCGAAGGGCAGCCGATGGGTGTGACCACGGTGAAGAAGGGAGACAAGCTCCACCTCAACAGCCGGGTCCAGGCCAAGGACTTCAAGCTCACGAACAAGAAGCATCAGATCGAGGCTTTCGCGCCGGTCCCACTTCTGCGCGTCAAGGTCATGGACGGTCTCAACGAGGCGGTCGCCTACTGCACGAACGTCCCCTGGCTGCACATGTACGAGCCCTCCGGCGAAGTGATCACCTCGGGCAACGGCGACACGATGCACGTCCTGACCGCCCTGCCCCTGGTGGACTCGAACGTCCTCTCGGTGACCGTTGACTGTGTGGACTTATTCGCCAACATGGTCCCACCGGTCAACCCGGCGACGGCTTTCCCGAATCCCGGGGCGCCGATCAGCGGCACCGTCATGATCGGCACCAACCTGGTCGAAGTCACCGACCTGGTCGTGGATCTGCCGGCCGATAATCTCTCGGCCTCGGCGGCGATCGGGACCCACAGCTCCAACACCCTCAGAATGAACCTGAAGGGATTGGGCTGCGGTGGCCACGTCGTCAAGGTCAACAGCGCGCAGCGGCCCGGCGCCCTGCCGACGCCGTCCACTCCGGAATGCCTGAGGGACGACATCGCCGACCGAGGTGATGCCTCCACGTTCGAGGTGTCGATCTCGTCGCCGCTGGAAGGGACGGAAGGCAACCCCGTGCCGACACCGGTGATGGGTGAGGTGTGTCACGGGCTGGAGATCGCCGGTCTGAGGCTCAACGGCATGCCTGTTGACACGAGCGGCCAGATGACGATGGCCCCCGCCGATCCGACCTGCCAGGGGGACACGATCACGCTCGGCTTCAACGAATCGCTGGACCAGACGGATCTCGCCGCGGACATCGCGAACCTCGAAAGCCCGCTGGGTCAGCTCGATCCCGGCTCGAACCGTGTTGTAGCCGACGCCATTGACGTGCAGGGGCATCGCGCCTTCGATGACGTGATCTTCGCCACAGGGGACGT
>JAWPNA010000083.1:0-7106 GCA_045402695.1 Acidobacteriota bacterium | reverse complement strand
GTGGAACCGGACGGAACGGCGCGCTCCCTCGACTCGCAGGCCGGCCCGATCGTGGCCACCGTGAGGTACAACCCCACCGCCGCCGCGAGCCTCGACGTGCGCGCGAGCTACGACATCCTGTTCGACGACATCAGGACGGTCAGTCTCTCGGCCAACCTGAGGAGCCTCGAGCACGGCTACATGCGGTTGTCGTGGTTCCTCGAGCGCGACCTGGCGGGAAGGTTCGTGGATCCCAATGGGGAGCTCGCCAACTCCGGCGACCAGGACGGCGAGCTCCGCTTCTTCGACCAGAGCCAGGTGCGCCTCATCGGAGGCACGGCCTTCCTTAAAAGAAAGATCACGCTGGACGTGGAAGGTTCCTACGACATCGAAGGCCACGACCTGCGGGATCAGCGATACCGTGTCGGCTACAACACCCAGTGCTGCGGCATGCTCGTGGAGATCGCGAAGCGCGACTTCGACACGATCGATGAGATCGAGTACCGGTTCGTGCTGAACCTGCGGGGCGTGGGCACCTTCCTTGACCTGCAGGGCAGGCCGCGATAGCGTGACCGCCGTGCGTCACCTTCCTCTCATCGTCGGCAGCAGCGGACGCCTGGGACGCGCTCTTGCGCAGGTGATCGAGTCGGAGCACCCGGAGACGTTCCCCGAAGCGGTGTTCGCAACGCGGACCGAGCTCGACCTGACCGACGACTTCCGCCTGCGGTGGGAACTCGAGCGCACCGCTCCCACGGTCGTGGTCAACTGCGCCGCGTACGCCGACGTGGACGGCTGCGAGGCGCACCCGGAGACCGCCGAGATGGTCAACGCCGAGGGGGCGCGTCACCTCGCCCGTGCGGCGCGGCAGATCCAGGCGCGGATCATCCAATTATCCACCGACCTCGTCTTCGACGGAGCGGCCGGACGTCCGTACCGCGAGGAGGACGAAACACGCCCGCTGTCGCGCTACGCCGTGAGCAAGCTCGATGGCGAACGATCGGTGCAGGAGGAGAATCCTGATCACGTCATCTTGCGCAGCTCCTGGTTCTTCGGCCCGTGGCCGCTCGACCGCTATCCCGAGGTCTTCCTGCGCGCGCTGAAGGACGGCCGGAGTCTCTCGATGGTCGCGGATCGGATCGGCTCTCCCACGTATCTGAAAGATCTCGCGCGCGCGATCGTACGGTTGATCCTGACTCCGTACCAGGGAGTGCTCCACTTCGCGAACGCCGGCGAGCCGACCTCTCGCTTCCATCTCATCAGGGAGCTGGCGGTCCGGTTGGGGATCGACACGGAGAGGCTGACGCCGATTCACCATGCGCAGTGGCTCGAGGATGTCGCCGCGCGTCCCGTCTACTCGGCGCTGGACTCGTCCCGCTACGCGCGTGTGACCGGCTCGACCCCGCGCCCATGGGCCGACAGCCTCGAGGATTACGTCCGCGAGCGGGATGCATGAGGGTTTTCGTCACAGGTGGAACGGGGTTTCTCGGTCTCAGGCTCTGCGAACGACTGGCCCTGGCCGGCCACGACGTGGTGGCTCTGGTGCGGCCCGGCCCGTCTCGGCGCGCGCTGACCTCCGATGTCAGGCGGGCTGAAGGTGACGTCACGGATCTCGACAGCCTCGTAAAGGGAGCCGCGGGCTGCGATGCGATCATCCACAGCGCAGCCTTGGTCAAGATGTGGGTTCCCGACCGCAACTCGTTCGATCGAGTCAACGTCGGCGGGCTGAGCAACATCCTGGAGTCGGCGCGGCGCGTCGGGGTGAAGAAGATCGTCTACACATCATCCTTCATCGCTCTGGGCCCGACCGACGGGCGTGTGGCCAATGAGAACCAGACGCACGCTCCCACCGGACATCACAACGACTATGAGCGCACGAAGGCCGTGGCGGACTTGCTGGCCCGCCAGTGGGCGGCCGAGGGGGCGCCGCTCGTGACGCTCTATCCCGGCGTGGTGTACGGAGCGGGCGCGCTGACTGATGGCAGTCTGATGACCAGGACGATCCGCGACTTCATGAAACGCCGCATCCCCGGGTATCTCGGCAGCGGGGAGCAGAGAATCTGCTACGCTTTCATGGACGACGTGGTGGAGGGCCATCTTCTGGCGCTGGAACGCGCGCCGCTCGGCGCCAGGTACATCCTCGGAGGCGAGAACGCGACCTACCGCGAGTTGTACTCGCACCTCTCCGAACTGACGGGCGTGCGGGCCCCCCGACGGCATCTCCCGTTCTGGCTGATGGCACTCGTGGGACGTGCGCTGCGCTACCAGGCTCGGCTGACGGGAAAGGAGCCGTTCATCACCGATGAGGTGATTGCGATCTACCGCCATGATTGGGCCTACTCTTCCGCGGCTGCTGTGGCCGAGCTGGGATACCGGATCACCCCGCTCGCCGAGGGGCTGCGCCGGACCGTTGAGTGGTTGGCGGCATCGGCGGCATGACTCACCGGTCGGGGATCCCGTCTTCGGAGGCCGCACGCAAGGCCGTGCACATCGGCGTCGGCCTGCTCGCCTTCGCTCTCCCCTGGCTGACGAGATGGCAGGCCGCCGGCATCTGCGCGCTGTCTTTCCTGATGAACTGGCAGGTGCTGCCGCGGATCACGCGGCATCACCTCGAGCGGGAGGAGGAGAGGCGCGGTGGCATCGCCACCGGCATCGTCTTCTATCCTGTCGCCGTGGGCGCGCTGTTCTTGCTGTTCGGCTCGCGCATGGAGGTGGCTGCCGCGGCGTGGGGCATCCTGGCGTTCGGCGACGGATTCGCAACCGTGGCGGGCAAGGGAATCGGCGGGCCGCGCCTGTCGTGGAACTCCGGGAAGACTCTCGCGGGCCTTCTGGCTTTCGTGATCGCGGGCGGCCTCTACGCCACGATCCTGTGGCTGTGGGTGGCATCGCTGTCGCCGGCGGGGCACGGGCACGACTCCGCCTCGCATCGCTTGGCCGTGGCGCTGGTGTGCTTCGCCGCCGCGACGGTGGGAGCGTTGGTCGAGAGCTACCCCTCGGGCATCAACGACAACATCTCGGTGCCGCTGTCTTCCGGAGGGTTCCTGTTCGCGCTGAGTCTCGCGGGGCCGGAACAGCTTCACCGCCTCCCCGATCTGTTCGTGCCGGGGCTCCTTCCCGCGGTGGCGGTGAACCTGGCCGTCTCGGGCCTCGCATGGGCCGCACGATCGGTGAAACCCTCGGGCGCCATCGCCGGATTCCTCATCGGGGTCATCACCTGGGCATTCGGCGGGTGGCGGGCGTACGTCATTCTTCTGCTCTTCTTCGTGCTGGCCACCGGAGCCACCAAGGTCGGCTTCGAGAGGAAGGCGGCGCGGAGGATCGCCCAGGAGGAGGGGGGCAGGCGAGGAGCGCGCCACGCCGTCGCCAACTGCGGGGTGCCGGCGTTCGCCGCCTTCCTGTCGGTCGTCACTCCCCACGAGGAGCTCTTCAGAATCGGGCTCGTGGCCGCGCTGGCGACGGCGGTGTTCGACACGGTGTCGTCCGAGCTGGGCCAGGTGTACGGACGCCATCCATTCCTCATCACCAGCTTCAAGCGAGTGCCCGCGGGGACGGACGGCGCCGTGAGCGTGGAAGGGACCCTGGCCGGACTGGCCGCCGCGGCGGTTCTCGCCCTGTCCGCGCTCGGCTTCGGGATGATGGGGTCGTCGGGATGGAAGGGCGCGCTGACGGTGGTGGTCGGGGCGTTCGCCGGAACGACGTTTGAGTCGTACCTTGGAGCCATCTCCCGAGGTTCGGGTACGGAGTCGAAGAGCCTGGTGGACAACGAGGCAATGAACTTCATCAACACGCTGGTTGGAGCGCTGGTGGCGATGGGATTGTGCGGGTTGATTCCCGACTGATGCGTGGACTCCGACAGGTGGCCCCTGCCTGGGGCAGGCCCGGGGCGGCCGGACGAGCCTCCCTCGGGCACGGCGGCGCGCGGCCCCGGGCCGCGCTCGCCTCCCTGTCGCTCACCAGCCCGCGCCCGGCGCGTGCAACCTGGCTCACGTCAGAGGGCCCTCAGGAAGATCGTCCTGCCTCCACGAGGCCGGCCACATTGTGCGCCCGATCTCAGTCATGAGATCCTCCTCGCTGGTCGGGCGGATGAGAATCTATCTTGATTTCACCCGCCCGTTCACGCTCCTGCCTCCGACACTCGGCGTCGTGTCGGGCGCGATCACGGCATTCGGGTCGGCATCCAATCCCGATCCAGAGCGGCGGCTCACCCTCGATATCCTCTTGACGATCCTTCTCGGCTCGCTCTGCGCCGCGCTGCTGAACGCCGCCTCCAACGGCATCAACCAGTACTACGACATCGAGATTGACAGGAAGAACAAGCCCAGCCGGCACCTGGTGACGGGCGCCATCTCGATGCGCGCCGGCTACATTTTCTCGCTCATCCTGTACGCAGCGGCGATCATGCCGACCTGGCTCGTGGTCATCCACCCGTACAACACGCTGGAGGGGAAGCTCACCGCTCCGCTGCCCTCTCACGAGTGCACGATGGTCTACCTCATCGGGCTTCTGTTCACCTTCATCTACTCCGCGCCCGCATTCGGCCGCACCAAGAAGCACGGCATCTGGGCCAACATCACGATCGCCATTCCGCGCGGTTGCCTGCTGAAGGTGGCGGGCTGGTCCATGGTGGCCTCGGTCCTTCACCTGGAGCCCTGGTTCATCGGCGGGATTTTCATGCTGTTCCTCCTCGGCGCCTCCACGACGAAGGACTTCTCCGACATGGAGGGAGACCGGGCCGGGGGCTGTCGCACACTGCCGATCGTGCACGGTGTGCGCAAGAGCGCCTGGATGATCGCGCCCTTCTTCGTTTTCCCCTGGATGCTGATGCCCGCGGGCGCACTCCTGGACAACCCGCTCGAGCCTGGCCGCAAGATCCTGACCGGCAACCCGTACATTCTGTCCGCCCTCGGGGTCTTCCTGACGCTGTGGGGCGCCTATGTCTGCTACCTCATCCTGAAGCGTCCCGAGGAGCTCGCCGAGGTCGAGAACCACATTTCCTGGAAGCACATGTACCTTATGATGATGGCCGCGCAGGTCGGATTCGCGGTCGCCTACCTCATGTGAGAAAGCGCCTCGCGTTCGGAATCTCAATCCCGGTCGTGCTGCTGTTCATCGGCATCATCGTCGCCCTTCTGATCCCCTCCAACATGTTCGTCCTGACCGATTCGCTGGATCGCCTCGGACTTCTCGGCGGGCGGGCGACGATCGCGGGACTCGTCCCCGTGAACGGGGACGTGCACCCTCTCATCATCGTGAACGGGACTCTCTGGGACGCCGAGGGCTGCAGGCGCCCGAATCCGGGACTTGCCATCAAGAACGGTCGCTTCGCTGCTGTAGGCGCCCCTGGCGCCGAGTCGATCGACGCGACAGGGATGACGGTCCTGCCGGGCCTGATCGACATGCACGTGCATTCGCTGGGAGGACGGTTCGCCGGGGAGATGATGATCGGCAACGGTGTCACGTCGGCCCGCGACCTGGGCACCCATCTCGAAGGTGTACTTGCGCTCCGGAGGGAATCGGAAGCGCCGTCCATGGGAAGGTTCGCCGGCCCGCGCCTCTTCGTGACTGGCCCCTACCTCGTCTCAGGCATGGGCGCCAGCGATCAGGAGATCGGCGTCCCCGATCCCGATTCCGCCGCGGCCGTCGTGCAGCGCTTCGCCGACGCCGGCACCGACGGCATCAAAGTGCACTGGGGGATCTCGGCGGAAACCCTAAGCGCGGTGGTGGGGACCGCGCACCGGCGTGGCTTGTGGGTGGCCGCGCACCTCGACCAGGTGAGCGCGTCCGAGGCCGCGCGCATCGGCGTGGACACGATCGAACATGCCTCGGGCATCGATTGGGACGCGGGCGAGGAGGCGATGGAGCAGGCCCAAGAGGCGATGATCGCCCGCGGCGTGGCGCTGACACCGACACTGGTCGTCGCGGAGCACGCGTTCACGCTGCCCGGCCTGGCGAGTTCCGACAATCCGCTGCTCGCGTACTTCCCCAGCCTGCTGAGACGGTCATGGATGGCCAGCCAGACAGCCAACGCCTCGGCCGAGCACCTCGATTCCGGCGAGATCGAGAAGCGCCATGAACGTCTGGAGCAGATCAAGAGGTTCACTCTCCGATTCCACCGCGCCGGCGGGCGGGTGCTGGCCGGCACCGACGCGCCGGCGTACCTCGTGGCCCCCGGCTTCGACGTGCACCGCGAGCTGGAGCTTCTGGTCGAGGCAGGCTTGACCCCGGCCGAGGCGCTCGACAGCGCGACACGGCAGGCAGCCGTCGCGCTGCGCCGCGGCCGCGAGATCGGTGGGCTCCAATCGGGCATGCTCGCCGATCTGATCCTGATCTCCGGCGACCCGTTCTCCTCGGACGGCGGCATTTCCACGACCCGGAAGATCGTCCTCGTGATGAAGGAAGGCCGCATCGTTCTCGATCGCCGGTGACCTTTTCGCTGTGCGCGTCCAATTGACACCGGATCGCGCCCCGCAGTAGATTGCCGCGGGGCATGAGGGAATCCGGATGAAGAAGATCATCTTCGTCTTCGTCGTGCTGCTGGCGCTGTTTGCCGCGTTTATCGTGCTGGCCGACACGATCCGACAATTGCTGAACAGCCTGTGAGACGAACGATCATTCGAGGCTTCCGATCTGCCCTCTCAATTCGACAAGATTCGTAGAGGTCCCGCCACACGAAGGGACCCGCGATCAGTTGGTGTTAGAATCCCGCACTCGAATTCCCACCACGGAGCCCGAGAGTATGCCCGCGATCCTCTCGCGCCTGATCCCCCGCATCGTCGCCGGCAGCCGGGCGGTGATCGCCCGCGCCCGGGAACTGCTGCGCTCGACTGCCCTCCTGCGACAGGCGAGCGCCTGGTACGTGTTCCTGATTGTGTCGGTGGGGTTCATCGGCGGCATGGTGGGGATCCTGTTCCGCGGTGGGCTCCATCTGTTCCAGGTCGTCTACTTCGCCTCGAGCGCAACGATCCTCGACATCGCGCGGAACCTCTCTTGGCCGGCGCTCCTCGTGGCCCCGGCGGCGGGTGCCCTCATCGCCGCGCTCATCATCCGGTTCGGGCTGAAGGGATCGCCGGGCGAGGGGATGTCGGAGATCCTCGAGGCCGTCGTGCTGAAGGAGAGGACGCTGCGCGTGC
>JAWPNA010000456.1:0-13355 GCA_045402695.1 Acidobacteriota bacterium | reverse complement strand
TGTCGAGGCCGAACTTCTCGCCCTCGTTCGTCTTCACGGTCTCGAGCGCCTTCAGGCAGCGCAGGTACGCCACGCCGCCGCCGGGACCGATGCCCTCCTCGACGGCCGCGCGGGTCGCGTGGAGCGCGTCCTCGACGCGGGCCTTCTTCTCCTTCATCTCCGTCTCGGTCGCCGCGCCGACGTTGATCACCGCGACGCCGCCCACGAGCTTCGCGAGCCGCTCCTGCAGCTTCTCGCGGTCGTAGTCGCTCGTGGTCTCCTCGATCTGGGCGCGGATGGCCTTCACGCGCGCCTCGATGTCGGCCTTCTTGCCCGCGCCGTCGACGAGGGTGGTGTTCTCCTTGTCGATGGTGATCTTCTTGGCACGGCCGAGATCTTCGACTGGGATGTTCTCTAGCTTGATGCCCAGATCTTCGGTGATGCACTTGCCACCGGTCAGGATGGCGATGTCCTCGAGCATCGCCTTGCGGCGATCGCCGAAGCCGGGCGCCTTGACCGCGGCCGCGTGCAGGGTGCCGCGCAGCTTGTTCACGACCAGGGTGGCCAGGGCCTCGCCCTCGATGTCCTCGGCGATGATGAGCAGCGGGCGGCCCACCTTGGCCACCTGCTCCAGGATTGGGAGCAAGTCCTTCATGCTGCTGATCTTCTTCTCATGGATCAGGATGTAGGCATCTTCCAGGGCGCACTCCATCCTCTCCGGGTCGGTCACGAAGTAGGGGGAGAGGTAGCCGCGATCGAACTGCATGCCTTCCACCACCTCGAGGGAGGTCTCCATGCTCTTGGCCTCCTCGACAGTGATGACGCCATCCTTGCCCACCTTCTCCATGGCCTGCGCGATAATCTCGCCGATCGTCTCGTCGTTGTTCGCGGAGATCGTGCCCACCTGTGCGATGGCCTTGCCGGTCACCGGCTTGGACAGCTTCTTGATTTCCTCGACGACCACGTCGACGGCCTTCTCGATACCCCTCTTCAGGTCCATCGGGTTGGCGCCGGCGGTGACACTCTTCACCCCCTCGCGGATGATCGCCTGGGCAAGCACCGTCGCGGTGGTGGTGCCGTCGCCGGCCACGTCGGAGGTCTTGCTGGCGACCTCGCGGACGACCTGCGCTCCCATGTTCTCCTTTGGGTCGGACAGCTCGATCTCTTTGGCCACCGTCACGCCGTCCTTGGTGCTCGACGGCGAGCCGAACTTCTTGTCGATCAGAACGTTGCGGCCCTTCGGACCGAGCGTTACCTTGACCGCGTTGGCCAGCTTGTTGACCCCTTTGAGGACGCTCTGACGGCAATCCTCAGCGTAGGTAATTTCCTTTGCTGCCATCTGAGTAAAACCTCCTTGGCTGTGGTACACAGTGGGTCTGCCGTTTTCTTGTCGTCTATCCTACTGGATGATCCCGAGGATCTCGTCTTCCTTCAGGATGATGTGCTCCTCATCGTCGATCTTGATCTCGGTGCCGGCGTACTTGCCGCACAGGATCCGATCGCCGGCCTTCACCTCCATCGGGATCCTCTTGCCGGCGTCGTCGAGGCGGCCGGCACCAACGGCAATGACCTTCCCCTCCATAGGCTTCTCCTTGGCTGTGTCGGGGATGATGATGCCGCCCTTCACTTTCTCATCAGCTTCCACGCGCTTGATCAATACCCGATCGAGCAGGGGCTTCACCTTCATTTTCATTTCGCCTCCTTGAATAAGTTTCTGATTCGTAAGTGGCGGAAGAACGCGGCTCAGTTCGCACGCTCGATGGTGAGCTTTTCAAAGGCGAACCCAAAGTCCGCGCCACGACCTGTCCCGGCAAGCACCAGCGAGATTCGCCCCTTTGTCAGCACCTGTACGGCAGCGGACTTGCCTGCGCCAGCATGCACCTCAGATTGGACATACGATCCGAATAGCTCGTCGATGGTCCGCGCCGCGGAGAACCTTCCGGTGCCGTCGACAACCTCGGAATCCCCAAACATGACGCCGCCGCCCGTGGCCCTGATGCCGAGCTTCGCCATCTGGCCGTTGTCGCACCTGATGATTCCTTCACCCTCCGCGGTCTCGTAGAAGGCTGACTTACCCTTGAGATCAAACCTCATCTCGCAGTCCATCGTTCCTCCGTTCCGCTCCTTGTCCTGCGTCTGCGCGGTGTAAGCGGTAGCGAAGGCACCAGCCGAGATCAGCAAACCGCACAGGAGAGTCCTCGGGACAATCGTCGTATGCTTCATGGCCTTCTCCCATGACGTAACTGAATTGATCTTCTTCCGAGCAGTTTCTCGTTCGCCGGAACGACTGAGGGAGCGGACTGATCCGCCCCCTCAGAACGAAAGAAGCTAGCCTCGATACTGTCCGGTCGGAGCCGGCTCTAGACAGTTACTGCAGCGGCGATCTTGTGGAAGGTCGAGTTGGAAACCTCATAGCTCTCCACCTGAGGAGTTCCCTCAACGAACCTCGACAGCATCTTCACGACTTCTGGATAGGTTCCGCGGTTGTAAGCTTCCGCGTTCTCTGTCCGGTCCCACAGACTGATGCCGAACGCTTCCTTGCCGCCCGTGGTAGTGAACGTGATTTCGTCCTGGAATCCGTTCTGCTTTCGAAGGAGGGGAATGATTTCCTTCTCCAGCTTCTGGGTGAACTCCGGGACGCAATTGGGTTTCAGATGCATCGAAACTCTTCGTGCAAACATGTCGATCTCCTTAGGTTGTCGTGCTTGGTTGTCGTGGCCAAGGGGGGCAATTTCAGATAACCTATTTCAGTTCAGTAATTCTGAAGCCTCCACCGATCCGTTCACCAATCTAGTTTATTTCACTTGACCTGTCAAGTGGATTCTGTAACTATTCTCTAGGCTTAATCCAGTTCAGTTAATCCCATGGAGGGGCCCACTTGGAGGGGATGCGGCCCGACCCGAGGTAATCTCGGGTTGATCCAAGAAGGGAGACCACACCCCAAGGGGCGAGTTCTACCGCCTGAGAAGACCCACGGGCTCATCCGGAAACTGCTGGGTCCTGGGACCACGAGGGATGGGGATGTGAAGTCGGAGTTGGTCCGGCTGGTGACGAGGCGGGAGGTGGGAATGGACGTTTGTTTGGTGATCCGACAACGGCTTGCAGAATTGGGGCTAGAGCAAAAGGCTCTGGCGGCCGCCGCCGAAGTTACCGAGTCCTACATTTCCCAGTTGTTGACTCGGAAGAAATCGCCCCCTGCGCCTGGCCGAACGGACATTTATGACAAAATGGCAACATTCCTGAAGCTCCCTACCGGTACGCTCTCGAAGCTCGCTGATCTCCAGCGCAAGGACGAATTGAAGAGGAGCTTGGGTGATCCACCCACGCCCCTGCTCAAAGAAGTTCGAGAGTTGATTCTTCGCAAGTGCGCACCTGCCAAAGAACAAGAAATGCGCACCATTTTTGAGAAAGACCCCCTCGGCGAACTCGAACGCCTCATTACACAAAAGATCTTGGACGTGGTCAAAAGAGTTGCCAAAGAGGAATTAGAGAGTGAAAACTGGCTCCGCTTGGTGGCTCGGCTCAGTGACCGAAGCTATGAGCGAATGCGAGTCATCGTCCTCGAGTTTCTGGACACGGACGTCTTCAGCGTGTCAGTTGAGAACTGTGTTTCCTTCCTGGAGCCGCTGATCGAATCCTGGGATATTGACCTCGCCAGCTTTGGTATGGAAATCGTGTTGAACCGGAGGTTAGCCCCAGGCTACTCCAAGAGATTCGAGTTTGTTGAAAGGGAGATTGACCAACCCGTCGAGGAAGAGCCGGGGCTCAAGGAATTCCTTCTTGACCCTTCCCTGAGCGGTGACGTTGCAGAGGAGGAAATCGAGTTCCTGAAGAAGCTGAGGTTCAGGGGAAAACGGCCGACCCCACTGTATTATTATCGGGAATTACAGAACCTCAGAGACCCACTTCATTTCCGCGGACCGGCGAGAAGGGAGCGGACGCGAGGGGGTTGAGTGTTCTGCCTCCAGTCCCGGAGGAGTGCTGGTCGACCCTTTGACCGAACTGTGCGAAGCCTTCCTCTGCGAACGGGATCAGAGGATCTTGACCGCGCCTCGCTGTTCCAACGCCGCGCGGCGCCCTGATGGGCGCCGCCGCGCCAAAAACAGTCCGGCATTTACGCGTTTTGCCGAAAGGACACAGAAAGTAATCACCAGCCGCACGCGCGCCCCGGACCTGTGTCCGATCAGGCCCGGGGTGCCATAACACCGAATCAGGGGACTACGCGGCCTTGATCTCGATCTTCCGCGGTTTAACCTGCTCGACCTTCGGAAGCCTCATCTCCAGCACGCCGTTCTTGTAGGAGGCGCTGATGCGGGCGGAATCCACGGTCTTCGGCAGGATGAAGCTGCGTGTGAAGATGCCGAACGAGCGTTCGAGACGGTAGGCATCCTTCTCATCGAGCTCCGCCTCACGCTTGCGCTCTCCGCGGAGCGTCAACGTGTTGTTCTCTACACTGATGTCGACGTCGTCCATTTCCAGTCCTGCAACCTCAGCACGGATGACAAGGTCGCCCCCCATCTCGAAGATGTCGACAACGGGGGCCCACGTGCCGTAGGCATCGTCGATCCCGGACGTTAGTCGCTGCCTGTTCATCAAGTCCCTGAAGGGATCCCATCTCACGACCGTCATGATATCTCCTCTTGAAACACTCCTTGGTTTCGATCTGTTTGTCACGAGTGATGCTCGACAGCAAGTTGAATAAGACGGGAGTGGGCGGCTGTCAAGGCAGCGCCCTGGTGGGTCGCCGGTCGGCGACGGGAAGTGAGGCAGGCTCGGAGCAATCTAGGTGAAGCACCCGCGTCCCCCCGCCGGGTGGGTCAGAGGTCTGTTTTCACCACACCTCCGGCGGCCATACGGAAGTCGCGAGGTGAAAATCCGTAGCGTCTGCGGAACAGCGAACTGAATGAGCCCAGGCTCTGAAATCCCACGTCGAGACAGATGGAGGTGACATCCGAGTCGGTGGCCAGCAGAAGCCGACGCGCGGCCTCGAGCCTGCGCTGCTGCAGGAACCGGTTGGGAGTCTGGCGGAAGGCGCGCTGGAACATGTGATGGAAGTGATAGAGAGACATGTTGGCGGCGTCAGCCGCCATCGCCACGTTGATGGGGCGCGCATAGGAGGAGTCGAGGAAGTCCCGCCCGCGGTGGAGGCGGCGGTACAGCTCCTCGCGCGTGGCGGGGCGCAGGCCGGGGAAGGTCTCGATCTCGCGACGCACGCTGCCGCCCAGGTCCAGCAGTGCGGCGGCCAAGGTAACGAAACGATCCTCGAGCCAGTGGCCGGAGGCGTCCCCCGAGTGAATGCCCTTGTGGATGTGGGCCAGCGTCCGGGCGAGTGGGCCCGTCAGGGGATAGAGCCGCTCGACGAACCTGATGTCAGGGGCGCGGGCCTCGATGTCGTCGAGCTGCTCAGCGGTGGATCGCCGCCGTGCATCGGCGACTCGCCCCAGGAAGCCCTCCTGGAAGAACGGGCAGAGGGTTTCGGTGTGCTGCCGGCCCTCGAACTCCATCGCGTAGAGCTGGCCGTGGTTCAGCACCAGGAAGGAGTCGGGCGTGACCAGATGCCTGCCCTGGGGAGTGCGATAGAGGGCCGAGCCGGTCACCACCCATTTGACCGAGAGCGTGGTGCGATAGCCGTCCACTCTGTAGGATCGCTCCACTCCATTGAGCACGGCGGAGCAGCCGGGCAGATCGACGGCGGCGGGATTGAGGCGGAAAGTGAAGTCGGGCATCCGTGCTCCAGAAAACCGTGCCGGGTCAACGCGTAGTCTACAGCAGATCACCGCTCCTCAAGCCGGATGCGGCACGGACTTCGGACACCAAGCCCCTCAGTTCTTCATCGGGTAGGGCGGGCGCGGCGGCAGCTTCCTCGAGTTCTTGCGGATCTGCTCCATCACCACATCGATCCCCTTCTCGAGCTGCGGATCGCGCCCCTGGACGACGAGATCGTCGCGGTTGTCCACCTCAATGTCGGGATCGACGCCATGGCCCTCGATCGACCAGCGCGACTCCATGTCGAAGTTGCCGAACTCGGGCATCGTGACGTAGCCGCCGTCGATCAGCCCATGGCCGCCGCGGATGCCGACCACGCCGCCCCACGTGCGCGTGCCGATCAGGGGTCCCAGCCCGTACTTCTTGAAGTAGTAGGGGAAAATGTCGCCGTCCGATGCGCTGTAGTGGTTAATGAGGCACACCATCGGCCCGTAGAAGACCTGCGAAGGGTACGTGTAGTCGCCGGCGTTGCGCGAGCTGCCCATGCCGGCCAGAACCCGCCGCAGTCTCTCCAGGATCATCTCCGAGACGAATCCACCTCCGTTGTTGCGCACGTCCACGATGAGGCCTTCCTTGCGGATCTGCGGGTAGAACTGGCGCACGAACTCGTTGAGCCCGTCTCCTCCCATGTCGGGAATGTGGAGGTAGGCCACACGTGAGCCGGTGGCGGCCTCGACCTTCCTGCGGTTGGCCTCGATCCGGTCGTAGTAGCGCAAGTCCTCCTCGTCGGCGATCGGCTTGACGGTCACTTCGCGCGCGCCCTCCTCGGAGGGGCGGTCGTTGACCAGCAGCGTCACCGACCTGTCGGCCTTGTTCTCCAGAAGCTCGTCGGGTGTGAGGGGCAGCTTCAGGTCGGCACCGTCGATCCTGAGGATGTACGACTCCTTGGGCACCACCGACCCCGGCTCCGTCAACGGCGAACGCCGCTTCTGGTTCCAGTTCTGCCCCTCCAGGACCCTGGAGATCCGGTAGCGGCCAGACGCCGCGTCCAGCTCGTAGTCCACTCCCAGCAGGGCCAGGGGCACGTTCTTCGCGCGGGGCGCCTCGCCGCCGCCGACGTAGGTGTGCCCGGCATTGAGCTCGCCGATCAACTCGCCGAGGATGTAGGTCAGGTCGCTCCGGTGCGCCACGTAAGGCACCAGCGCCCCGTACTTCTCCTTCATCTGCTTCCAGTCGACACCGTGCATGTTGGGAGCGTAGAAGAAGTCACGCTCGAGCCTCCATGCCTCGTCGAAAATTTGCCGCCATTCGGCGCGATGATCCACCTTCATTTGCAGCCCGCCCAGAGCCAGGGGGCCGTCTCCGACCTTGGCGCTGGCGGCCTTCGCGTCCACGATGCCGTACTTGTCACCCGCCGCGTAGATGAGCTTCGAGCCATCGGGAGACAGGTCGTACCCGTCGATGCCTGCCAGCAGCACCGTCTCCTTGCGCTTCTCCATGTCGAACACCTTGAGGCTGGAGGACGGCGGCTCCGGGCCTCCCGTGAGTCTTGCCTCGGGCCTCGTCATGTAGAATACGAGGTCGCCGGCCACCCTCGGCGTGTCGTAATCGCCCGGCTCGATCGGGAAGCCCACGATCCGCTGCTCGATCCCGTCCAGGTCGATCTTCAGAGGCTCGACGGGCTTCTTCGCTCCCTCGTCCTTTTTCGCGGCGTCGTCCTTTCCTGCTTCGCTCTCCTTCTTCTCGCCTTCCTTCTTTTCCCCCTCTTTCTTCTCACCGTCCGGCTTCACCTCGTCGGACTCGGGGGCGAATGGCGAGGCGAGATCGGCCCGGAGTGTCAGCGCGTACAGGCGGTTGGTCTGAAGGTAGACGTACGACAGATCGGCGAACCCGAGCGCGGCGTTCAGGTCGCGGCTCGACACGAAGTACAAGTAGCGCCCCTTCGGATCGAACGCCGGGTCCTGGCTGTGGGTCAGCTCGGAGGTCACGCGCGTCACCTTGGATGATTCCAGCGAGTAGAGGTGGACCTGCCTGGCCCCGTCCAGGTTCTGCTTGGAGTAGGCCAGCCACCGGCTGTCGGGCGACCAGACGTAGTCGGTGATCTCCCAGTACTTTGCCTGGTCAGCTAAGGTGAGCTTTCTGGAATCCACGTCGAGCACGTACAGCTTCAGGTCCTTGTCGGCGAAGGCCAGCTTCTTGCTGTCGGGCGACCAGGCGGGAGCGAAGCGGTAGACCTCGCCGTCGGTGGTGAGCCGGGTCGGCTTCGCCTTGCCGTCCTGCGCCGCGAGCCAGATCTCGTACTCACCGGTTTCGTCCGAAAGGTAGGCGATGAAGCGCCCATCTGGCGACCAGGAGGCGTCCCGCTCGTGCGCCCCGGGGGTGCCGGTGAGGTTGCGCGTGTTGCCCTTCTCGGCCGGCACCGTGAAGACGTCGCCGCGAGCCGCGAGCACCGCGCGCTTGCCTTCGGGCCCCAGCGCGTAGCTGGTCACCATGCCGCCCGGCGTGACGTACTCGGGCCGCGTGAAACGCCGGTCACCGGGAATCCGGATCACGATCCGTGACGACTTGCCCGTGGCCAGGTCGAGCAGATGGATGTAGCCGCCGTTCTCGTACACGATGCCGCCCGGGCCGTCGCTGGCCCAGCGCACGTCGTACTCCTTGAAGTCGGTGAGCTTGCGAGCCTGCCTTGTCTTGACGTCGATCTCGAAGATATTAGCCGTGTGCTCGCGATCCGAGGTGCAGTAGACCTTGTCGCCGACCCACATCGGGTCGGTGGAGGTGCTGTCGTTCTCGGTGAGCTTCTCCAGGGTGTTGGCCTTCAGGTCGTAGATCCAGAGATTCTGCGTCATCCCTCCGCGGTAACGCTTCCACGTCCTGAAGTTCCTGAAGATTCTGTTGTACACGAGCTTTCCGCCGTCGGGGGAGAAGGAGGCGAGCCCGCCCTCGGGGATGATCAGCGGCTCGGGGGGCCCGCCTTCGAGCCCCACCGTGTAGTGGCGCCCCGCGCGTGACTCCCACGCCTGGTGACGGGATCGGAACAGCACGCGCCTGCCGTCCCGCGTCCATCCCAGCACTTCGTTGTTGGGGCCCGCGCGCTCGTTCTGCTGTCCGACGTCGCGCCACCAGGTGAGTCGTTTTGGCTCTCCGCCGGAAGAGGGGATCACGTACACGTCGCGATTGCCGTCGTACTCTCCCGTGAACGCCAGCAGATCGCCGCCGGGTGAGAACCTCGGAAACCACTCGATTCCAGAGTCGGTGGTAAGCTGGCGCGCCACGCCGCCGGAGCGGGGAATGATCCAGATGTCGCCGCCGTACACGAAGGCGATGCTGTCTTTCGAGAGGGCCGGGAAGCGAAGCAGGCGGCCCTCGTCCTGCGATGGATCCGGCGGCGCGGGCGCCGCGGCCGCGGCGAGCCCGGTACCGATGACGGCGAACGCGAGGCAGACCGCGGACGCAAGACGGACGACGCGGAAACGGCGCATGCAGACGGCTCCTTATCATGGTGACAACCGCGGTGATTACGGATGAGGACGCGACAGGTTACCAGGAACTCTGCGGGAATTCAGCAGGTGATGCCCGTGAAGCGCGGTAGGATGCCGACATGCCGGCGGATTGGCCGCGAGGAGTGAGTGGACCTCGTGGCGGATGCGCTGGCCGCCTGTTCTGAGCGCTCCACCACGAGGTTATGTAAACCCCGGACTCGGCCGGGCGGTACAGTCGTTAGGTCGATACCTTCAATTCGTTCACCACCTGCCTGACCCCGTCGGTCTCCCCGGCGATTCTCCCGGCCAGCTCCTTCTCGGCCCTTGTTCCCACGGTGCCCTCCAGGGTCACGGCGCCCCAGCGTGTCGAGACGTTGATCTCCGTGGCGCTCACTCCGGGGCCGAAGGCCAGCGCCATCTTGACCGAGGCCGTCGTGGTGGCGTCCAGCACCGCTTGGCTGAAGGTGCGGTCGACCTCCTCAGGAGAATCCACCTTCCCCTGGGTCACTTGCAGTCTGTTGTGCACCGATTCGACCCCTTCGGTGCTACGCGCGATGGCGCCGGCCAGGTCCTTCTGGATCGCGGTAGGCACGACGCCCTCGAGGGTGACCTGTCCCTGGTCAGTGTTGACGTTGATCCGGAAGGAGTTGAGGTGGCGGTTGAAGATGAAAGCCGTCTTGATGCGCGCCGTCATGGCCGCGTCCTGGATTGTCTGCGCGGCGGAGCGCTCCCCCTCGTCCGTCTGACTGGTCAGCGGCCCGCAGGCGCCGAGGAAGGCCAGCATGAGTACCGCCAATGCTGCGCGAGCGATGTGCCATGTGTCTCTCATGGGTGACCTCCTTTCCTGACCTCTCCAGAGAGGCAATGCGTGTGCCAGGTTGCGCCGCCTGGAAAACGCCTGTTCCCGGGAACCTACGCGGGCGCTGTGTCGCAGAATAAAGACGCGGGCGGGCGGCCTTTCCGGACGGGCGCAGGCGAACCGGGCTTGCGGCGCCAGGCGCCTCGGATCAAAATGGGGGACCTCAGGCTCCGGAAGGAGCCGTGGATCACTCAGTGGATCAATCCAAGGAGGATGACAGATGCGGCGTCATGCGATTTCCGCGACTCTTGCCTGCCTGGTTGGTGTCTCCCTGCTGCTGGGCGCTCAGACCCAGAGCGCGTCGTCGTCCCTGAAGGGGCTGGAGGGGTTGGAGGGGACGCGATGGTCCGTCATCGTGACGCCCGACGAGACGGCGATGTCGAAGGGGGAGAAGATCTATAACGACACACTCGTCTTCTCGGGAGGCAAGGTTTCCATGACCGAGTGCGTTGCCTACGGCTTCGGGGCCACGGCCTACACCGCGGCGAAGTCGGGCGATTCCTGGTCGTTCAGCACCGACCAGGCGAGCGAGAAAGAGGGCAAGACGAGGTGGACCGCCGAGATGAAGGGAGACTCGGTCAAAGGCACCCTCGTCTGGACGAAGAAAGACGGCACCGTCTTCAACTACACGTTCGGGGGCAAGAAAGAGATGAAGTAATGGCGCGCTCGCCTTCAGGGCGGGCGCCAGTCCAACAGCCTTGAGACGGGAGGAGCGGCGGGATGATCATCTCCATCATCAACCACACAGGGGGCCAGCTATCGGACGAGGATGTGCAGCGCGCGATCCGCGCCATCAACCGGCAGATCACGTCGGACTTCGAGCCGTACTGGAGCATGGGTGCCCAGCTCCGCCTCGAGGGCAAGAGCGGGCTGAAGCCGGCCAAGCAGGACATCGCCGACATGAGGGGCGACGCGGTGCTTTACCTCTGGGACAAGGTGGACGTGAGCAACGCGCTCGGCTACCACGACAAGAACAACAGTGGGATCCCCTTCGGCTTCGTCTTCACCGAGCTGTCCAAGCAAGTGGGGGAGAGCTGGACGGTGACGCTGTCGCACGAGGCCCTCGAGCTGATCGCGGACCCCGACGTGAACCTGCTGGTGCAGGGGCCGCATCCCTCCAAGCCGAAGGCGGACGTCTTCCACTGGTACGAGATGTGCGACGCCGTCCAGGCCGAGACCTACCAGATCGACGGGATCGACCTGTCCAACTTCGTCCTGCCTCTGTACTTCACGGGAGGCGAGGAACAGGGCGGGCGCAACGACTTTCTCGGCCGGGCGCACAACGGCAAGCTCCTCAGATCCTTCGGAGTCAACCCCGGCGGCTACATCGGCTTCTACAACCCGGCCACTGGAACGCACGAGACCTTCTCGATGAAGGCGGACGCGGTGGCGGCCAAGAGACTCACGGTCAAAGGGAAGGCGAAGGGGGCGCGACGGGCCGTGCGACACCAGCGGTTCGCCGTCGGCGGAGGCGTGCAGACGATGGGGGTGGGCGGGCGGTTGTAAGACCGAGCCAGTCCGCCGGGCCTCTTACTCGCTCGCGGGGCGCTCTGCCAGCCAAGGCAGGGCGCGCAGGCGGGCGGCGAAGGTGGTGCGCAGATCGAGCGCCAGGCTGAAGGTGGCGGGCACGAGGAAGAGCGTGAACAGAGTTGAGACGATGAGGCCGCCGATCACCACGGCGCCCAGGCCGCGGTAGATCTCCGATCCGGCGCCGGGAGCCAGCACCAGCGGGAGCATCCCGAACACGGTGGTGCCCACCGTCATGAAGATGGGGCGGATGCGGTTGCCGGCCGATTCCCGGATGGCGTCGCGCGCGGACATCCCTTCCTCGCGCATGTGGTTCAGCGACTGGTGGACGATCAGGATGGCGTTGTTGACGACAGTGCCCACCAGGATGATGAACCCGAGCATGGTCAGCACGTCGAGGGACTGGTAGGTGAGCAGGTTCACCGCCTTGAGGCCCAGGATCCCTCCGACGGCGGCCGGCGGCACGCTGAACATGATCACCAGCGGGTACAAAAAGCTCTCGAACAGCGCGGCCATCAGCAAGTAGGTGATGATCAGGGCCAGCAGGAAGTTCCACCAGAGGGCGCGCCCCGTGTCGTTCAGCTTGTCGGCCGTGCCGCTCAGGCTCACGCGGTACAGACCACCCAGCCTGCCATCGTCGCGCATCGGCTGGAGGATCTTCCCGTCGATCAGGTCCATCGCCGATTCCAGCGGCATCTGCTCTGAAGGACTCACCTGGATGGCGATGCTGCGCTGGCGCTCGCGGTGGCGGATCTCCACCGGGCCGTTCACCACCGACACGTCGGCCACGGACCCCAAGGTCACGAGACGGCCGTCCGGGGCGGCGATGGGCATCTGCTCCAGCAGGTGAGTGCGGTGCTCGGTGCCCTGCTCGGCCACCACCTTCAGGTCGATCTCGCGCCCCTCGACCTGGTAGTCGCTGACCTTGGCCCCGTCCACCAGCGCTCTCACGGAGAAGCCCAGCTCGCGGTTGGAGATGCCCAGGTCCGCCGCGCGCCTTCGATGGATGGCCACCTGCACCTCGGGGTTGCCCAGGTCGAGGCTTGGGATGGGACGCGCCTGCGCGCCCGGCATCTCCTGCATCACCTTGAGGAACACCTCACCGCCCAGCTCGATCAGACGCTCCAGGTCCGGTCCGCTCAGCTCGACGTCGATGCTGCGTCCCTGGCCCGTCCCGCGCTGGAAGATGCTGGCCTGGTTGACCACGGCGATGGCGCCCGGGATCTGTCCTCCGGCCTTGCGCACCGGCGCCATCAGCTCCTTCACACGAAGCGGGTCATTGGCGCGCACTCCCATGAAGGCGAGGTTGTTCAGCGAGACGTAGAAGAATCCGCTCACGCCCCCTCCGGGCAGCGCCAAGGCCTCGGGCGAGCCGGCGGGCTGCTGCCACAGAGGCGTCAGCTCCTTCTCGTACACCTCCTGGAGCCCGGACACCTCGTCGAGGTTGTAACCGGGAGGCGGCAGCATGATGCCGAACAGGAAGTTGTTGTTGCCCACCGGCAGGTACTCGGTCTTGGGCAGCAGCAGGTAGCTCAGCCCCACCGAGCCGAACGTCATCACCAGGATGACCGCGAGCCGTCGCGCCGTGCTTCCGGTGATCCAATAGACGGTCTCGGTGACCCAGCGGGTAAGGCCCGCGGCGAGGTTCACCCCGCCCCACAGGTTGTGGAACCCCTTGCGCTCGTCGTCATCCTCCACCGCGTGCAGGATCTTGGCCGAGATGCTGGGTACCACCGTGATCGACACGATGAGGCTCAGGGCCACCGAGCAGCCGATGGCGATGGCCAGGTCGCCGAAGAGCT
>JAWPNA010000054.1:0-21063 GCA_045402695.1 Acidobacteriota bacterium | reverse complement strand
CTCTGGATGGCATTCTTCCGTGACTCGGAGAATAACCTCCTCGCGCTGATGAGTGAAGCGCGCCGGCCGTGAGGCGCAAGTGACCCCAGACGCTCCGGCGCGGTCGTGGCGGTGCCCTCCTTCGGCCTTCAAGAGCGCCCTGGAGGAGTTCCGCCGCGTCGGCGGAACGGTGCAGGGAAGCGACAGCTTCGGTGACCTCGGCATGTCCACGCCTGCCGGCCGTCTGGAGGGCAGGTATACCTTCGACGGTGAGGAGTTCACGGTCACGCTGACACGCAAGCCGGAGATGATTCCGATCGACATGATCTGGAGCCGGATAGACCGGCTCTGCGGGCCGCCGGTGATGAAAGCGTGAAAACCGCGGCCCGCCGGGCCGTGGCGGGTCTGGCCGCCGCCACGATCTCCTGCGCTGCATGCGTGAGCGTCCCGTTTGACTCTCCTTCTGACGGCAGCGGGGGGGAAGGGAGCTGCACCATTGAGCCCGCCCGCGTGCAGGCCTCCCAGGAGGCGCGCTTTTACGTCACCTGCGCCGTGGGCGCCGCGGGCATCCTGCAGGGCGGCGGCTTCCGCATCCAGTTTCCCGTCGACCCGGTGCATAGGTACGACGGCTTCACCCCGCCTCACACCGGCGAGGACTACCTGCTCGGGAAGGTGACGTGCGCCGCCCGGAGGGGGGGCCGCAAGATCGGCGAGGCCCAGGTCGAGTCGGACGGGCAAGGCGAGGTGCGGTGCCTGCTGCCATCCGGCCGGCTGCGCCAGGGGGATGACCTTCTGATGGAGTACTGTGGGATGGCGCCCCGCGCGGCGGGCACGTATTCGCTGAGGGTTGACTCGCGCCTTACGGGAGGACGCGGCGGGCGACCCTTGCGGCGACCACCCGCTCTGACCGTCATCGCCCGTCCGGCCAGGACCCTTCATGCGGTCCTGCCCGGCACCGCGGTTCAGGGTGAGCCCTTCACCCTCGCGCTCGCTGCGCTGGACGAGTTCGGCAACCTGGACCGAGCCTACACCGGCGAGGTCGAGATCGCGATCAGTCAACTCCATTTCGAGCATGTCTTCCGTCTCGAGGATGAAGGGATCGCTCTCATCTCCGGCTTGAAGCTCGAGCGACCCGGCTTCGCGCGGGCTTCGGTGGCGGAGAAAGGAGGCACGCCGGAGCTGGCGCTGAAGGCCCGCTCGAATCCGATCCGCATCGCCGCGTCCGCTCAGGAAGGCAAGGTCCTGTGGGGAGATCTTCACTTTCAAACGTGCACGGGGGCCGCCGCGGGGCGGGCCTTTCTGTATGACGGCGCCTGCGCCGGGCTGGAGGAGGCCTACACCTATGCCCGCGACGTGGTCCGCCTGGACTTCGCTGCGGCGACGGAGCACGCGGTGGCACCGTTCACCGACCAGGCGTGGGAGAGCAGCCTTCGCGCCGCGGCGCGGTTCAACGAGCCGCCTCGCTTCACCACGCTGGCCGGTTATCAGTGGCGCGATCTGGTGGTGATCCTCCCGGGAGACACCGGGACACTCCGAAGGTCCGACAGCCGCCTCACCGATGAACGCGCGGAGCTGGAGGCGGCTCTGGCCGTTGGCGCGGTCCTCTTCGACGTCAGTGGAAGCGGAAACGGACCGGCTGTCGCCGGATCGGGGAACCACTGGGGCCATCCCGGCTGCGTCGATAGCACTGGGCTGCAGGCTGGATGCGCCGGCCTGACCGCGGTGCGCGCGCCGGACAACAGCAGGGAGGCGATCCTCGCCTCACTCAGGAGCGGCGGCACGTGGGCCACCACGGGCGCCCGTATCTACCTGTCGATCGAACGACAGATAGGCGGCCTCACCGTCGCGGTGGCCGGGACCGACACACTGGAGGCGGTCGATCTGATCATCCAAGAGGAAGGAGGATCCCGCACCATCCACGTGCCGTTGACGCCGGCCGAGACGCTCGAAACCACGGTGCCAATACCGCCTGTCCGGGGACGCGCCACCTGTTTCGTGCGTGCCGTCCAGCGCGACGGCCAGAGGGCCTGGTCGGGCGCCTTCGATCTGGAGGAGGGACCGTGAGACCTATCGCGATTGTCTTCATCCTGGTGCTCTCGACCACGACGCGCGCATCGGCCTGGGGGTTCGCAGCCCACCGGATCGTTGCGGAGAACGCGACGGCGAAGATGCCGCCAGCGCTGTCGGCCTTCTACCAGGCGAACGCCGATGCGCTCTCTGACGCAAGCATCGAGCCCGACTCGGTACTCAGGGATCGGGAAGGGGACACAGAAGCGCGGCGTCACTACCTGGACCTCGACGAGCTGGGCAGCCCGCCGTTCGCCGGCATCCCCGCCGACGAGGCGGCCGCACGGCGGCTTTACGGTGACCGGAAGCTGGGGCGAGCCGGCCTCCTGCCCTGGCGGGTCGCGCAGGTGTACGGTCAACTCCGCGAGGCCTTCCGCGAGAAGGACTGGAGGAAGGCCGTCGTCCGCTCCGGATGGCTTGCGCACTACATCGCCGACGCCTACCAGCCGCTGCACACCACGAAGAACTACGACGGCCAGGAAAGCTGCAACCAGGGCGTCCACTCCGCCTTCGAGACCGACCTGATCGATCGCAGGAAGGCACTCTACCGGACTCAGACCGCCCCCGAACCGAGCCTGGATCCGGGAGTTGTCGACGATCCCGCCCGCTTCATCCTGGCGGAGATCATCATCAGCTACGACCTGGTGGACGACATCCTCGATGCCGACACGCAGGCCGTGCGCGCGGTCAAGAAGCAGCGCAAGGACTACTACAAGGAGATGGAGAGGCAGGTGGGGCCGCTGGCGCGCCGGCAGATGTCGAAGGCCGCAACCACGTTCATCGCCTTTTGCCACGCGGCATGGCTGGAGGCCGGGCAGCCCGCGCCGCCGTCGACACCACTGCCGCGGCGCAATTCCACTAAGGCAGCGCGGCCTTGATGATCGCTTCTGGTTTCTCCTCGGCGTTGAGGATCTTGTAGATCGCCTCCGCCAGCGGGACGCGCAGCTTGTATTTCACCGCGAGGTCGTGTGCGTTGTGCGCGGCCTCCACTCCCTCCGTCACCGAGACCATCCCGCGCGAAACGTCGGACATCTTGTGACCCCGCCCCACGTGCTCGCCCAGCGAGCGGTTGCGGCTCTGCGGGCTGGCGCAGGTGACCACCAGGTCCCCGAGCCCCGAGAGGCCGTACACGGTGGAGGCTTTTCCTCCCAGCGCGCGCGAGCAAGCGACCATCTCGCCGAGCGCCTTCGCCACCAGCGCCGCCTTGGTGTTCTGCCCGAGGCCGAGGCCGTCGCAGATGCCCGCGCCCACGGCGTACAGGTTCTTGAACGTGCCGCCCGCCTCCACGCCGGCCACGTCGCGGCGCAGCTTGAACCGGAACCGCTTCATCATGAGGGCGGCGCGCACACGCCGGCCCAGCTCGGTATCGTCGGCCGCAAGGTCCACTCCCGTGGGCACCGAATGGCCCACCTCGGGCGCGAGTGATGGCCCGGAGACCACCGTGATCCTTCCTTTGAGGGGTTGGGGCAGTTCATCCGCGAGCACCTGGGACATCCGCAGGAGCGTATCGCGCTCGAGCCCTTTGGCCGCGCTGACGATCACGGCCTCGTGGCCGACGAGAGGCGCGACACGGTGCGCCACCTCGCGCACCACGTGGGAAGGCACGGCGAAGAGCACGATGCCGGCCCCCGAGAGCGCCGCCTCCAGATCGGTCTCGATCCGCACTTCCTTGGGGACCTTGATGCCGGGGAGGTACTTCACGTTCTCGCGATAGGTCCTCAGCGAGTCGGCGACGTCATCCTCGATGGTCCACAGCGTGAACTCCCGCCCCTTGCGCCACAGCCCCGCCGCCACGGCCGTGCCGAGGCTTCCGGCCCCCAGGATGGCGACGCCCGTGCCGGCCGTCTCCTCGCGCTCCATCTCGCTCATGGCGCCTCTCCGGCGGGGCTTCCATTGCCTCCCGAGGACGCCGCCTTCTGCCCCGGCGCAGCGGTGGCGTCCCGCAGCCTGTCCGGGTAATCGGTGAAAAAGCCGTCCACGCCCAGAGCCAGCAGCTTGCGCATTGTCCCTCTCTCGTTGACGGTGAAGGCGAACACGTTCATGTGGTGGCGGTGGCAGACGTCCACCAGCTCGGCAGTGACCAGGCTCATGTTCGGATCGACGGCGCTGCACCCGATGTGGGCCGCCCTGCGCGCCGCGTCCGTGGGCACTCTGACATCGCCGAACAGCAGAAGGGCGGTCCTCGCCCGGGGCGCCAGCTTGCGCAGCGAGACGAGCGCCTCTTCGTGCGGCGAGGAGAAGATGATGCGCGAGAGGCCTCCGCATCTCTCGAGCACTCCGATGAGCCCGAGGAGATGCTCCTCGGAGACCGGATCGCAGTCCTTGATCTCGACGTGCAGCTCCACCTCGGGCGGCACCAGGCGCGCCACATCCTCCACCGGCGGGATCCGCTCGCCGCGGAACTCCGCATCGTGCAGGAAGCCGATGTCGAGCCGCTCCAGCACGGGGTGCGTGTAGTCGCGGATGCGCAGGGCGACGCCCGCCATCCTCTTCATCGTGTCGTCGTGGAACACGACCGGGCACCCATCGGCCGTGAACTGGACATCGAACTCCACGGCGTCCACGCCGAGCCCGATGGCCCTGGCGAACGCGGCCCTCGTGTTCTCTGGAGCGTGGCCTGCCGCCCCGCGATGACCGATGATGATGGGTCGATTCAACGCCACCTCGATATTTGCGCGGCTATTCTCTCCTGTCTGCAACCGCCGCGCAAGAAGAGATCGGTCGAGGGGCTAACCTCTTACGTTTCCTTGACATAGCCTTGACATCATGCGGCGCCGCCTCCATAATTCATCCACTTTCCTTGACACCTTTGGCCTGGACGAGACGGCGGCTACCGTCAACACTGCGGATGTGGTGGACGTGAAGAGGTTCTTCCGCAAGATCTACGAGTACTGGATGGCTTTCGGACACGCGATCGGCGTCGTCATGACGCCGGTGTGGATGTTCCTCGTCTACGTGGCGGTCTTCGGGCCCTCCCGCCTCGTGGCCGCCGCGATGAGGATGGATCCCCTCGATCGAAAGATGGCCCCCGCGTCCTCGTTCTGGAAGACCAGGGAGCCTCATCCGCACACTCTCGAGGAGGCCCGGCGGCAGTTCTGAGGCGCCCCTCAACGATGAACGTTCTCGGAATCTCGGCCTTTTACCACGATTCGGCGGCCTGCCTCCTGCGCGACGGGGAGATCATCGCGGCTGCCTCCGAGGAGCGCTTCACGCGGAAGAAGCACGACCACGGCTTCCCGGCGAACGCCATCCGCTACGTGCTCAACGAGGCGAACGTCTCCATCAAGGACGTCCAGTACGTCGGTTTCTACGACAAGCCGATCGTGAAATTCGAGCGGATCCTTACCACCTACGTGGCCACCTTCCCCCGATCGTTTCCCTCGTTTCTCAAGGCGGTGCCCCTCTGGCTGAAGGAGAAGCTGTGGGTCCCCAACACCATCCGGAAGGAGCTCGACTACGACGGGGAGATTCTCTTCGGCGAGCATCACATGTCGCATGCGGCCAGCGCCTTTCTCGTCTCCCCGTACAAAGAGGCGGCCATCATGACCCTGGACGGGGTGGGGGAGTGGTCCACCGCCACGCAAGGAATCGGAAAGGATCGCGACATCACCCTGATCAACGAGATCCGTTTCCCCCACTCCCTGGGGCTGCTGTACTCGGCCTTCACCTACTTCCTGGGCTTCAAAGTCAATTCGGCGGAGTACAAGGTCATGGGTCTCGCGCCCTACGGACAGCCGAGGTTCTACGACATCATCATGAAAGACCTGATCCACGTCGGCGAGGACGGCTCCTTCAAGATGAACATGGAGTACTTCGCGTACGACTACGGCCTCACGATGACCAACGGGAAATTCAGCCTTTTGTTCGGCATCCCCGTCAGGGAGGGCGAAGGCACCCTCGACCAGGTGCACAAGGACCTCGCGGCCTCGGTGCAGAAAGTCACCGAGGAGATCATGTTGAGACAGGCTCGCGACCTGAACAAGAGGACCGGCCTCACGAAGCTGTGCATGGCGGGGGGTGTGGCCCTCAACTGCGTGGCCAACGGACGCATCGTGCGCGAGACCCCCTTCAAGGAGATCTTCGTGCAGCCGGCCGCTGGGGACGCGGGCGGCGCCGTCGGCGTCGCGGCCTACATCTACCACTCCGTGTTGGGACACGACCGGACGCGGGTGTGGCAGCACGCATTCCTTGGTCCCTCCTTCTCGTCCCAGGAAGTGCGGGAGTACCTCGAGAGGCAGGGGCAGCCGTACCGCGAGCATTCCCGCGAGGAGCTGCTGAAGGAGACCGCGCGGCTCATCGATCAGCAGAACGTCGTGGGATGGTTCCAGGGGCGGATGGAGTTCGGCCCCCGCGCCCTGGGCAACCGCTCGATCCTGGCGGACGCCCGAAACCCGGCCAACAAGGATGTCGTGAACCTCAAGATTAAGTTCCGTGAGTCGTTCCGGCCCTTCGCGCCGACGGTGCTGGCCGAGAGGTCCTCGGAGTATTTCGAGCTGGACTGCCCCAGCCCCTACATGCTGCTGGTGGCGCAAGTGAGGCCCGACAAGCGCCACATCCCCTCCGTGACGCACGTGGATGGGTCGGCGCGCATCCAGACCATCTCGCGGGAAGAGAATCCGCTGTACTACGATCTGGTCAAGGAGTTCGAGAAGCTGACCGGCTGCCCGGTCATCATCAACACCTCGTTCAACGTGCGCGGAGAGCCGATCGTCTGCACGCCGCATGACGCGTACCTCTGCTTCATGCGGACCAACATGGATTACCTGGTCATGGATCGCTTCGTGCTGGACAAGAAAGAGATGAAGCCGCTGGGCGACGACATCGACTGGCAGCGCGAGTTCGAGCTGGACTGATCATCAAACGGGAAGGGGACCAGAATGGCGACCTATCGCTCCGGCCGTTCGAAGTTCGGGCTCATTGTCGAGCTGTGGGACTTCATGAAGGTGCGCAAGAAGTGGTGGCTCGCCCCAATCTTCATCATCCTGGGGCTGCTGGGCCTGCTGGTGGTCTTCACCGAGGGTTCGGCGCTGGCGCCGTTCATCTACGCTCTGTTTTAGCGGCGCTGGCCGACCAAGATCCATGATCCGCCTCCATGATGGTCACTGCGCGGATCCCATCGCCCTGCACGATGCGGTTCACGACGTCCTGTCCCGACACCACCTGTCCGAAGATCGTGTAGCCGCCATCGAGGTGCGGCTGGGGTGAGTGGGTGATGAAGTACTGGCTTCCCCCGGTGTCCTTGCCCGACAACGCCATGCCCACCGCCCCCTCCCCGTAGCGTCTCAGGTTGATCTCGCAGCGGATCTGCCATGGCGGACCGCCGTTGCCGTCGCCGCGGGGGTCGCCGTCCTGAATTACGAAGTTGGGCACCACGCGGTGGAAGGCCAGGCCGTTCAGCTTTCCATCCCTGGCCAGGCGGATGAAGTTGTCCACGGTGAGAGGGGCGTCGGCCGGGAAAAGCTCGATCTCGATCTTTCCCGCCTCGGTGTCGAGAGTCGCGGTCACGCGCCGGCCGGCGCGCCGCACGGCCTCAAGGTAGTCTGCCGCTGATCGGAGCGCCGCCGGTGAGCCGACCTTGTTCCAGCGGTCCAGCTTGAAGTTGTCGCGCAGCAGCTCCGCGGCGCGGCGGCGCACGAGGTAGTCGGGGTCATCCAACGCCTTTTCGATGGCGGCGCGAGCCGCATCCGTGACGGACTTCGCGAGCGAGCCGAGCGCCGAGAGGCGTGCGTCGTTCTGCGGATCGGCCAGGGCGCGGGCGTATCCCTCCTCGAGAAGGGCGGTGAACTCAGCTGCGTCGCCCGGTGACGCGAGCTGCGGGAGGGTGTCGAGCGCCGCGGCCCTCACGAACAGGTCGCTGTCCTTGAGGGCGCGATCGATCGCCTGGCGCGTGAGGGGGCCGCCGATCTTGCCGAGGCTCTCGATGGCGACGGAGCGGACGCGAGGGTCGGGATCCTCGGCCAGCGCGAGCAGCTCGGGCTCCGGTTGGTCCGGGCTGATGATGGCGAACGCCTCGGCGAGCCGCGCGCGCACGGACCACTGCGGATCGCCGGAGAGGGATCTGACGTGCTGCAGGGCGGCCTTCTTGTCGCGCGCCGCGAGAGCCAGTGCCGCCACCTCCCTGAACCTGGCTCTTGCTTGGCCGAGGGCCTGTATCAGGTGCTCACGGGCTTCGGAAGCCTCACAAGTTTCCAGCGCCGCGAGGGCGGCCAGGGCCACCCCCTTGTTGCCACCGGTCAGGGCGGCGGCGTAGATCTCCCAGACCGACTTGCCTCCCGTCGTGGCCGGGACCGGGCGCGACTTGAGTCCGTTGAAGGCGTTGACCACGACGCGCCAGCCATCGTCGTCGCCGGCGAGGCGCAGGAGGATCTCGGTCGCCCTGGCCGACCTGGAAGCGCCCAGGCCGCGCGCGGCGTACGAGCGGATGAGCGGGTCGGCATCGCGCGCCGGGGCGATGAGCGCATCCTCGATGCCCGCGTCGTCTGGATGTCCCATCAACGAGCGCATCAGGAAGTAGGCCGCGCGCCGGCGCAGCTCTCCGGATCTCTTCGTGTAGATCTCCGAGGCGCGGCCGATCAACCGCGGCAGCGCGTCGCCGGTGTCGAGCTTCCAGAGGGCCAGCAGCGCCATGCCAGCCACCTCCCCGTCGGCGTCGTCGAGCAGCCTCCCGAGCGCCGGGGCCGACGCGGGGTCCTTGAGCTTTCCTAAAGCCTCGGCGGCCAGGGCGCGCACCTGAGGGTCGAAGTCCACCGCGGCGAGTGCAAGCAGCGGAGCCGCCTTGATGTCGTCCATCTCGCCCAGCGCGAAGACCGCCATGCGGCGCAGCTCGGGTTCGGTATCCGTCATGGCGGCGATGAGATGGTACGGCGTCGCGGTGGGCGCCCCGATGCGACCGACCGCGAGTGCCGCGCGCACACGGACCTCCTTCGGCTGGCCAGGGGCCAGGTAGGAGAGCAGCGCCGCGCCGTGGAGAGGGCCGAGCGTGCGATGGTCCTCGAGCCTCAGGATCTCCGCGAAGGCCGTATCGGTGGCCGGGGGAGCCGCATGGAGTGAGCCTCCCGTCAGGAGGGAGGCGGCCAGCATCGTGATGGCCGGTGCGCGCATAGGGGCCTCATTCTACTTCAGATTGTTGACACCTCGCGCCATCGTCTGCTCTAATCCAGACCATGGGACCGGTGGCCGATCGGCGGTTGAACACCCGGCTGTTTCTGACCCAGGCCCGTTTGAACTTCATGCACACCGGAGCGATCGCGCCCAGCTCCCGCTTCCTGGCGCGCGCCATCACTTCGGCGCTCGACTCAGCAAGATCCCCTCTGACGGTGCTCGAAGCCGGGGCCGGCACCGGAGCGCTCACCGTCGAGATCGTGCGCCGGCTGCCGCCGGGCTCCCACCTCGACATCTATGAAGTGAACCCCACCTTCGCGCAGCACCTGGACCGGACATTTCGCCGCAACGGGCGGGTCAACGTGCGCGTCGTCAATGAGGCGGTGCAAGCCGTGCCTGACAGCTCTTGTTATGACGCGATCATCTCGGGCCTTCCTTTGAACAACTTCAAGCCGTCACTCGTGAAGGAGATCCTGAAGCGCCTGTTCGCCACGCTGCGGCCCGGCGGCTCGCTCAGCTACTTCGAGTACCTCCTGATCCGTGAGCTCAAGTCGCTGGCCACGGGACCGCGCGAGAGGCGCCGCCTCAGACGTGTGGGGCGCGTGACCGGGAGCTATATCGAAAAGTACGAGTTCAGGCGCGAGGCCGTCTTCCTCAACATCCCCCCGGCGGTGGTCCACCACCTTCGCAAGCCTGGCTGATCGTTCCCCTGTCATCCCACGGATCGTCGTCCAGCACCTGGTCGTCGAGCTCCGGCTGCACCAGCCGGTCCTTGTGATACAACCTCTCTCCCATCTTCACCCACAGATCATCGGGAGCCTTCCCATACAGCGTCAGCGCCCCCATCTCGTGCTTGATGTGCCGGTGATGCGGACCGCACAACGAAGCCTCATTCCATGCCACCGACGGCCCCATCCTCGACTTCAGCTCGATGTGGTCGGCCTCCAGCCCACCGCGCCTCAGGCACTCCGCCGCTGCGCACGTGTACTCGTCTCGCTGGACGACACGCCGCGCCAGGGTCATCTTCACCTGCTCGTCCGCATCACCGTAAGTCTCCAGGAAGTGCCTGGCCATAACAGCTACGCACCACCATTCGGGCCGGTATTCACCGTACAACCCTCTCAGCACTCTCAGCGCCTGCTCGTAGGTCGCCTCCTGCTCCTCATCCAGCACGAAGGTCACCAGGACCATCGGCGGCACTGGCTCATCGTCGCGCCCCTTGGCCTCGCGGGCTTCGGTGAAATGCGAACACATCCGTAAAACCTCGGCAAAGCTCTTGTCCTTCGGGGGCCAGCCTCCGTTTTTCTCGAAGTTCCGCCAGTCGGCTTGACGGTGAAGCTCGGTAGCCTCCACCGCTGCCTGGAGCTTCCTGAACGTGTGGCCCATGGCGAAGTTCACCCACGCCCGCTCGGTCCTCTTGTCGCGCGTCATCCGGACCACCTTCGCCACCAGCCACGCCGCCGATCTTCCCAGCCTCCCCGCCGCGTACATCCGGAAGACCACCGGGAGGTCGGACAGTTCATCGTCCAGCCTGACCAGCTCCTCGGCCTCCCGGGCGCTCAGCCCCATCCGATCCCTGGCGTACTGGCCCAGCCCCTCGAACCGCAGGTCCTCGGTGAGCAGGTACGCCCTCATGAACCGCAGCAGACGGCCCCTCACCGCGTCGAGCCTGCCCTGCACCTGCGACCAGAAGACCACCCTCTGGTGGGCGGGAGCGTCATCGGCCGGGGCCCCCTCCAGGATCACCTCCGGGAACTCCCACGAGAGATTGCTCCACTGGCCCGAGGACTCCTCTCGCCACCGGTGGGTTGCCTCCCAGGTCCGTCCCAATTCCCGGATCAGCGCCTCGTGATCCCCCAGAATCGAGTCGCCTCCACGGCGGACGTCGTTCTCAGACGGCTTCTCCTCCACTCGATCGGGCCATCGGTGCACACCCGACATCGCCTCCATCGCCATGGCTTCAATGGCCGCCCCGCGGCTGACCTGATACCCCTCGACCTTGCGGGCCAGGTCCACCGCCGCGGCCACCAGCACTGCGACATCCGGAGGGGCCAACACCGCCCGCCGGCGACGCGGGGACGGCTCGGCCACCCGGTGTTCGCGCTGCCGAGGCTCGAGCGCCATCTCCTCCTGCGCCAGGATCTCCAGCTTTCTGACCGAGAAAGACGTCCCCCACTCCAGCCAGATCTCTTCGGTCTGCGCCGTCACGGCCTTCAGGATCACCCGCACCCGGGACTTGCACAGACGCCCCTGCTCGAAGGCAGCCGCCAGCTTCGGAAAGAGCCGGAGTTTTCTCTCGCGGCGCATCTCCTGCTGGCAGCAGCGCTGCGTGAGCGGCACGAACGCCTTCAGGTAGGCCGACCACAGCACGTGTCCTTCGTGCCGGTAAAGCCTGCCGTCCTGCACTTCGACCAAGGCGCGGCTCAATTGGATGCTCACCTTCTGGTCGGAAGCCATCAACCATCTCAAAAGTCGATCGGAATTATGCACTTGACAAACTGCTAGCTCTGCTTCTAATCTGGGCGTCGATGATCGCAGGGATACTCGATGTTTCCGTGCTCGCAAAAGACGAGACTAAGATCGGGGTCCCAGTGGAAACAGAAGGTTTGCCTTCTTTCCATGCAAAAATCATCGGAATAGGAGATGACTCCGTATACCCAGAGGTGGAGCTGTTTCATCCTTACTCTAGTAATTTGTTCTTCAGTGATTGGAACAAGAGGTTCCCCCCATCCACCCAAGAGAAGATGCTCAATAACTCCCTGGGAAGTGTTGGGCGCTATCGTGGCAGAACTGCCAAGGCCGGTCATTCTCCTTTTCCCTGGCCCGAAGTCTCTTATGTCTGGCGGGTCCCATGTCACGGTCGCCCAAGTATGGGCCCACAAGTCTGTTGCGATCCCTTGACCGCTGTTGCTCATGTAGAACATGACAGTCAGGGCTTGGTCGTGCATCAGAGGCCCAATCTCGATCTTTTGGATTGTTATTCGCGGCCTATTGCCCATCTCCGTGGCGACGTGCTGCAAACTGAGTTGCTTATTGATCAACCAGACCCCTATGACGGATGCGACGGAACCTACTGCGGTCCAGAACCACTGAGCCTTCCAGAACGGTGGCTTGGGCTTACTTGGCGGAAGATTTGTCGGCACATCTTCGGGAGTAGTTTTTTCGTTCTGGCTTTCTTTTGTTTTGGACAAGGGGCGGCCGAACTCATCGACAAACCCAGGGACCGAGCGAGCAGGGTCGTTGCTGGTCTCTGGTTGTTGGCAGCCCTTCTTACGCTTCAGGTGGGGATTAGCCTGGTCTTTGTATGACATGCGCGCTTTAGCGCGGCGGTTTCGTTGGTTTGCGAGTGCTGTTCGGGTTTTGGCGCTGGTTCTGCTGTGGCTTAGGCGTTCTAAGTGCCGCCTTGAGCAGGTCGGTCATGGACGCATTCGTCGGGGGAATGATGGGCCTGGGGTGTCGTGGAGGCTTCTTCACACGGACATCTTACCCACAAGGTCCCGATACATCAACCGCTTCCCTGGGGCCTTCTGGAGCGCGGCATTGGTTCTATCGGCGTCGGTGGTCTTTCTGTGGTCCCACCGGAACTCGAACTCGTCACAGTAACGCCCGAGGTGCTGGCGCTCAACATGATGGAAGGTGCCGTGAACTCCACGCTTGAGCAACGCGAACCAGGACTCGCAGGTATTGACGTGGACACTCATCCCCTTGTGCCGGCGGGCATACTGGCGCTTCGAGTGCGTGACCGTGTGGTGGCCGCCCTTGAACTGCTTGCCGACTTGGTTGTAGACGTTGTATTCGTCGGTCATCAGCGTGGAGTCCTTGTGGATGTTCTCTACGACGGCCTGAGCGAGGTTTCCGCCCCCGAGCTTCTGGGGCGAGACGGCCTTGATTCGACCGTCGCGCTCGATCATCGCCACGACAGGGGCCTTGTCGGTGCCACGGCCTACCTTCCCCATCGAAGCTCTACCCCTGTTTCTGGGCTTGCCGCCGACGTAGGTTTCGTCCACCTCGACGATCCCGGACAGCGGCGGTGTTCCTGGCCCGGACTTCATCGCGTGCCTGATTCGGTGGGCCATGTGCCACGCGGAGCGATACGAGCCAAGCTCAAGCTGGCGCTGAAGCTGCAAGGCGCTGACACCCTTCTTGCTCGCGCACATCAAGTGGTATGCCATGATCCACTTTCCGAGCGGGATGTGGCTGTCTTCGAAGATCGTCCCGA
Organism: Acidobacteriota bacterium; assembly: GCA_045402695.1. Classification (GTDB taxonomy): domain Bacteria; phylum Acidobacteriota; class Polarisedimenticolia; order JACPZX01; family DASXTC01; genus JAWPNA01. The sequence goes on along the minus strand of JAWPNA010000054.1, from coordinate 7,697 downwards.
CCGTCACGCTGAACTGATCGGACTTCTGCTCCGGGTTCTTGCGGCAGACGTGACAGCGGTACAGGCCGGGCCTACCTCCGGCAACGCCGAGGACATCGTTCCCGCCGCAGCGCGGGCATTCAACGCCCGTGGGCCAGCGAATCGCCTCAAGCGCGGCGCGTGCGTCCTCATCGGTCATCTTTCGGATCTGCTCGAAGGTCATGTTGCTGAGGTTCTTCATGTCGGCTCCTTTTCAAACTGTCCGGCATGAATGTACGACGAAGGTTAGGGTTTGTCAAGGGTATAATTCCCAAGTCGATCGTAAGCCTCCGCCAGCGCCGAACTCCGGTTACCGGCCGGCCCGCTCGGCCCGGCGCCCCGGAGAAACTCCCGGGGAATCGCCGTTCCCAAGGAGGATCTGACATCGAAGCTGTTGGGCGGCTGCGTCGTTTCGAGCATCGACCCTTCCTGGAGATGAGGCGGCACGACTGAGTCGGAAAGTCGAGGATTGAGATGACGCGACGAAGGTACAACGATCACCTCGCGGATGTCAAGAGAATTCTTTGTGAAACACAATGTTTTTTGATCATTGGACCATCACAGCGTTGAAACTCACCGGCTCACTCGCGACAGGATGGCCATGTTCGTACAAGCGCACGGAGGGAAGTGGAATGGTCGGGTAGGAGTCGGGCTTCCTCTACACCGGGCGGTGCGCCACCCTCTGTGACACGCACAAGCTAAGGAGCGAGCGAAGCTGGTGCCGACTGACTCGGAGAAGAGTGAGGACTTGCGCTCATGCAGCGGCAGGCTCCAGCCGTGATACCTTGGCCGCGCGCTCATGGAACGTGAGTGAAGGAGCACACCCGGTCCATGCCCATCAAGTAATCCGAACTGTACTCCTCCCTCTGGAAGAGCTGCGACGAACTACGCGGCGGGATGGATGCGTCGCAGTACGAGGACTTCGTTCTCGTCCTGCTGTTCATGAAGTACGTCTCCGACAAGGCATCCAGCCAGAAGGGCTAGCCCAGGGCGTGTGCGTCCCGACCGCGGGCTAACCGGGGCGTCCAGGCGGCTCAGTGTCGTTAGAATCTTGAAAGTAGTAACGAGACGCGTCATGATTCCGGTAGATAATCCGGAGCTTCCGGGATCGCGAGGCGGGAAAGGTTTCCCGCTGACGAGGGATCCCAGATGGCGCGAAAGCGACACCCACCGATTCACTCTGGCGAGGTCCTGCTTGAAGAGTTCCTGAGACCCCTTGGCGTCACGCAGTGTCGGCTTGCCAAGGACGTCGCCTGGGCGACCGTCTCAAGAAGGAGGTCACGGTTCCGCGGAGGGTCGTGTAGGCACCTGATCTTCCACAAGGTACTTTACAGGTCTCGATCCATCGTTACTGATCAGACGAGGTGAGCGCATGGGAACCACTGAGCACCACAAGAACTGCCAGTCGTGCGGGATGCCGTTCAAGAAGGATGAGCAGGGAGGCGGCACGAACGCGGACGGCACGCGCAGCACGACGTACTGCTCCCACTGTTACCGGGAGGGCCGGTTCACGATGCCCGATGCGACGGTCGGACAGATGCAGGAGCTCGTCAAGGGCAAGCTGAAGGAGTTCGGGTTCCCTGGGTTCGTGGCGGGCTTCTTCACCCGGAACATCCCTCGACTCGAGCGCTGGAAATCTGACCGCGCCGGCTGATCAGGTCATGGACCATTTTCTGCGCGGCTGGTGGATGTCGCGGAGGATTTGAGAATGCGGATGACGGTCGAGGTGACCCTGGACAAAAGCCGGCAGGAGGTCTGGAAGGCGTTCGACAGTCCCGCCAACATGAGGAAGTGGCAGCCTACGTTGAAGTCATTCGAGCCGGTGAGCGGAACGCCGGGGCAGGTCGGGGCGGTGTCGCGCCTGACCTACGATGAGAATGGGCGCTCGATCGTCCTCACGGAGACGATCACGCTGCGTCAGGAGTTGGTTGCGTTCGCCGGCATGTACGACTCCGGCCATGCGGTCAACACGGTCCAGAACTCGTTCACCGAGGTCGCGCCGGGCAGGACGAAGTGGGTGATGGAAGCGGACTTGCTCTTTCGCGGATTTCTCAAGCTGATGGCGCCGTTCATCCGGGGCACCATCGAGAAGCGCATGCGGACGGACGTCGAGCGCTTCAAGACACTGCTGGAGGCCGGCGAGCTGGCGGCGTGAAGGCCGGGACCACGGGCCGCCCGGGCCAGACTTACGGAGTGGGGACGGCGGCCGCGGTCCGGGCGTACTCCTCCTTGATCACTGTCACCGCCCGCACCGGGGGATTCTCCACCACCTGCGTGGCGCCGCCGGGCCACACGACTTCCACGCGGTCCGCGCTGGCAGCGGTTCCCAGCCCGAACGTCGCGACGATCTCCGATCCGGAGCAGTAGCTGGCGCCGGCCTTCACGAGGCATCCCAGGGTCCGGCCCCCGGCGATCACGCGGATGCGGGCGCCCAGGCCGTCCCGGTTCGAGCGCGTGCCCTGGAGCTTCACGCGGATCCAGGGGTTCTCGTTGCCGCCGTCGTTGCGCAGCAGGTAGGCGGGCCCGTTGTTGGTGGTCATGACGACGTCGAGGTCGCCGTCGGAGTCGTAGTCGAGGTAGGCCGCGCCCCGAGCCACCACTTCGTGCTGCAGAGGATCGGCTGTCCCGGAGGAAGACGCGGAGCGCGCGACCGGTTCGAACGTGCCGTCCCCCTTGCCGCGGAACAGGTGGGGCTTCTGGGCGTAGGTGATGTCCTTCTGCACGCGGTTGATGTCGTCCTCGACGTGGCCGTTGGCCACGAAGATGTCGGGGTGGCCGTCAAGGTCGTAGTCGAAGAAGAAGCAGCCGAACGCGAGCGTCAGCAGGCTGGGCAGCCCCACGCCGGCGGCCGGCGCGTCGTCGATGAACAGCCCCGAGCCCTCATTGTGGTACAGGCCCACCATCTCGTTGGAGAAGTTGCCGATGACGAGGCTGTCTCTTCCCGAGTGGTCGTAGTCGGCCGAGTCGATCCCCATCGCTCCGCGCGCCACCCCCGCCTCGGAGAACGCGATGCCCGCCTCCCGTCCCACGTCTACGAACGTGCCGTCCCCCTTGTTGCGGTACAGGTAGTTGGGCTGGGTGTCGTTGGCGACGGCGAGATCTTCCCAGCCGTCGCTGTCGTAGTCGAGTGTCGTCACACCCAGCGATTTCCCCGCCGGGTTGTGCACGCCGGCCTGCTTGGAGACATCCGTGAAGTGGCCGCCGCCATCGTTGCGGTACAGGTGGTTGCTCTCGCCCCGGTATGACTCGGGCGTGCAGTACGACTTGGTCTGTCCATCCAGGCTGCAGAAGATGTCGGTCTTCGCCGACCACTGGACGTAGTTGCAGGCGAACAGGTCGAGGTCACCGTCATGGTCGTAGTCCAGAAACGTGGCGCTGGTGCCGAAACCGTCGTCGGCCACGCCGGCCTGCCTGCCGATCTCCGTGAACCGGCCGCCGTCGTTGCGGAACAGCAGGTCCGGCCCCAGCGCCGTGACGAACAGATCCGTGTCGCCGTCATTGTCGTAGTCGCCGGCGGTGGCCCCCATCCCATACATCGGTACCGCCAGGCCCGCCTCCTTGGTGACGTCGATGAAGGTGCCGCCGCCCCCGTTGCGGTACAGAGCCGGCAGAGGTGCAGCCGCTCCTCCCGCCCCCCGAACGCGCGGATCGTCGGGCCAGTTCCTGCCGCCGACGAAATACAGGTCGGGCCTGCCGTCGCCGTCATGGTCGAGAACCACCACGCCGGCGCCCATCGTCTCGGGAAGGTACTTCCTGCCGAACGCTCCGCTGACGTGCTTGAAATCGATGCCGGCCTCGCGCGTGACATCGGTGAATGACACCTTCACGACCGCCGGGGGAGCCTCGGCCTTGACCGCGGGCGGCGCCGGATTCTCGCAGGAATAACAGCCCTGAATCGAGACGAGGGCGCCGGCCGCGATGAGCAGCAGGAAGAGCCTGGACGCGACGACGCTACGCGACACGCTCATTGTCCGGCATACTCCCCCGGGCGCGCCGCGCGCGCGCCGTTCCACGTGGAGACGTGCTCATGGATGAGCAGCCTCTCGTTGTTCTCCTCGGGATGCTCCAGGCGCCTCGGCCCCGTCAGCTCCTGCGCCGACTCGTCGGCCTTGAAGCGCGCGTACAACGTCTCCTCTCGCCGCGCGCTCTCGAGCTCTCCCTTGCCTCGATAGCACAGCATCAGGTTGTAGTGCGCCTGCAGGTCCTCGGGATCGATCGACAACGTGCGATGGAACGCCGCGATCGCCTCATCATACTTGCGCTGCAGGAAGAGTAGCCTTCCGAGCTGGTTCAGCACCACGCGGTCGCGCGGGAAGGTCTCGAGAGTGGCCTTCAGGTGTCCGATGGCCTCGTCGTACTTTCCAACCGTCTTGAGCGCCAGCGCGTAGAAGTAGTGTGCCTTGGGCAGGAGGGGATCGATCTGGAGCGCCCCCTCCAGCGTGGCTCGCGCCGCCTGGTGGTCTCCCTCCTCGATCTGCGCCCGCGCGATGTTGACGAAGCCGTCGGCGTACTTTGGATCGATTCGCGTCACATAGGTGAACGCTTCGATGGCCCCCTTGTAGTCCTTCTGAAGCAGCAGGCCGATTCCGTAGTCGTTGTACCGCTCCCGCGCCACCGGATCCTCGCCCTGCGGTGGAGGCAGGTCGGACGACGGAGCCGATTCCCCGACATCGAACAGCTTGAAGTCGGCGGCCAGCTCCACGATCGGCAGATCGGGTATCTGCTTGAGCGCCCCCGACACTCTCGATGTGTCGCCCGAGAAGACCCAGCGCCCGTCATCATGATGAGGCGACACATCGTACGTCGCCTGCGAGGGATCCCGGATTCCCGCGTAGGCCCACTGCGTGTTCCACCAGGCGAACTTGCGGTAGTTGACCCTGGCCGTGAAGGTGACCTGCCGGCCGCAATCCTCGGGGAGCCTCACCCTGAAATGCGTCGTGTCGGCCGCTCCCGGCGGGATGAGGCGCGCGTACAGCATCGCCCGCCCCGCCCAGGCATTTCTCTTGTTGATGTGATTGCCGTGGGCGTCCAGCAGGAACGACCGGTAGAAGTGCGCCCCAGGATCCACCGGCCCCTTCCGGGCGACGCCGCCCGCGCTCTGCTCCTCCACCCACCCGCTCCAGAACACCACCCGGCCCGACTCATCCTCGCCTTTCAGCTCGACCCAGACATCGAAGGCGTCCACCGTCCCGCCGGGGAACATGTGCCCGACGCTGCGCGTGCGCGTGACCACCTCGATCAGGTAGTCGCGGCCCTTCTCGAGGGCAAGGCCGGTATGGTGGTCGGCCCGCCTCGGCAGCGGCGCCAGCAACCGGACGATTGAGCGCGCCTGCGCGCCCGCGGCCGAGCCCGACGCACCCACCACTCCTTCCTCTCCCGTGAAGAGGCTCGCGGCGGCCGGCGACGGTTCGCCGGCAGGCATCTCCGGCACGGCGGATCCTCCGGACGATGCGATGCCGGCGGGGCCGGTCGGACCGGCCAGCTCCGCCACGCCGAAGATGTCCACCGACACGCTGTTCTCCTTGAGGAACTTCTCGGTGGCCTCGAGCTGCTCGCGGTCGTTGTTGGCGAACGGCACCGCGGTGTTCGCGCCCGGAAACCGGTGCGAGTGGACATATCCGTCCACGTTGCCCATGTCGTCTGATTTCACCAGCGGCATGTGGCACGCCGCGCAGGTCTTTGACTGCGGCGGATAGTAGAAGGCCCGCGCCCCCTCGCCCGAGACGCCGGACTGCTGCCACGGGTCGTACTCGTTGAAGCCGCGGAACCAGCGGTAGTTGTTCACCGGCTGATCGAGGTGCACCTTGTGGCACGAGGAGCAGAACTGCGGTGTGCTCTCTCGGTGGAAAGGCTTCATCATGGTGGCACGGTGCGGCGCTGGGTCGAGACGGGTCATGTAGTCGTGGAGCTTCTTCATGTAAGGGTTCTTGCTGGCCGCGAGCCTGTGCATCTCGGGATACTCCAGGACGAAGCCGCCCTGGCCCATCGTGTCCTTCACGTGGACGATGGAGTGGCACACAAGGCACCCGATACCGGCCTGCGCCTCCGGCGTGTCGATCTGCTCCCTGATCGGGACATCCATCCGCCCCGTCAGGAGCACGGCCATGTCGTGGCACCCTCCGCACCACTTCGAGGACTTCGTCCCGATGGTGTCCTGCATGTACTCGATCGACTTGCGGTACCACTGGTTGTTGAAGGAAGAGAAATGGTGCATTGAGCCTTCCCACTGCGTCGTGATGTCGGGATGGCAGCGCTTGTTGCCGCAGGCGGCCGCGGAGTCGAGAAAGAAATCGGAAGGCAGGTACTTCGCCCCCACCGTTTCGTTCGACGACGGGAAGAACGGGTTGGCGGTGCCCCCTCCCTCCTGGAAGGGCGTCAGAGGTGGGGAGGCCGGATTCACGATGGTCACCACGTGAGGCGGCCGCCAGGCGCGCCAAGCATGCGCGGCGAGAGGCCAGGCGAGCGCCACGCCCAGCACGGCCGCGTTCCAGCGGAAGACCAGGCGCGATTTGAAGTCGGCGGAGGGCCGGCGGGACCACGCCCAGGCCAAGGCCAGCAGAAGCGTCCCGCCCGCGATTGCGGAGACGACGTGCAGGCGGAGGAGCCCGTAGTAGGGGCGGGCCGTTCCGGTCCAGGCCAGCACCAGCCCCGACCCGACGAAGATCGCCGCGACGAATGCCAGCACGCGCAGCAGGACCGCCTGCGGCCCGCCGGTGCGGCGTGCCCCCGCCAGAAGCGCCGGAACGCTCATGAAGATGATGGCGCCTGCCAGGGGCACGCCGAGCGCCACGTGCAGCAAGACGTTGACGTGATAGAAGATGCTCGCGGTGTCGTAGGCGGCGAGGTAGGAGGAGTTGAGGATCTCCAGGACCGCGATCCCGAGGAACCACCTCAGCCGAGGCGAGCGTGAGCGGCGCAAAGACGCGGGCCCGCCCGATCGACCAGAGACGGCTTCGCTCATAAAGGCGATGCAGGCGTCATAAAAGTCCCACAGTATAGGTCCTCCCTCGAAGCTCCATCAAGGCGGCCTCACAAGGAAAGACCCGCAATCGAGCCGATCCTTGCAAGTGGTAGCATGCGGCGTGCCTGAATTCAGCCACGACGAAGGAAGACTTGATCCTCCCGTGTATTCGGGACATGGGGACATCTTTCTCGCGCGGCTCCTGACGTCCCGCCACTACCGGTGGACGGTTTACGCGGTGCTCTTTCTCAACGCGGTGATCAGCCTGTACTACAGGGTGGGCCAGGGCGGCAGCCTGCAGGTGCTGCCCTGGTACGGAGCGCTGCTGGCCATCTACTTCGTCGGCCTCGCGTGCGCCTCGCGTGACGGGAGGTGCCGCGCCGTCCACCTCGCGTTCGCCGTGCTGGTGGCCGCAGCATTCACACGCGGTTTCTTCCAGGCCCACGCGCGCATCGTGGGAGCGGTGGAGGTCGCGACGAGCCTCCTGCTCCTCGCGATGCTCATGAACTTGAACATCGACGAGGCCTTCCGCCGCAAAGGGGCTGTGCTAGAATCCCCGGCATCCGGGCACGAGCCAGAGGGCACAGGCAATCATGAGTGATCGGAGGAGTCGCATGAAATCAAAGTCACTCTCCGCCGCGGCGGCTGCCGCGATTCTGGGTGGCCTCCTGGTGGCCGCTCCGGCGCCCGCCAAGGACAAGGCGGCCAAGGACGTGGA